>CALXDT010000098.1 GCA_944387125.1 uncultured Oscillospiraceae bacterium
CACCATCCAAAATACACATTGATACGCGCCTGAATTGAAAAAAACGGTTGGAAAGAGCCGTTTTTTTCAATTTCCCGCCTGCAGCGGGGAATAAGCCGCAAAATGCGGCTTATTCAGCAGGCACTAGTATAAACATACGCACCGCTATTATTGACGAATGGTTCTTGTAAGGCTATGGGTGCAAAGCAGAAAGCTGAAGCGAAAAGAGAACTTGCGGCAAAGCGGCGGCAACTGACGCAGGGAAGTGCTGGCCTATCAGATCCCCGACAGCCTGGAGGATCTGTCCATGGTGGTGCGCCGGTTTGAAGACGGGCAGGTCTTCGGCCCATACACCTTTGAATAAGCCAAATCCCCCGGGAGCCTGCGGCTCCCGGGGGAAGATCCTTTACGGTTGGTGTTCGGCGGCCACATACACCAGGCCGCAGGCGTTGGCGCCGATGTGGCTGCCGATGGCCGCGCCCACATTGATCAGCCGCTCCCGGGGCACCGGGTATCCGGCCTCCTCCAGCCGCTGGGCCAGAATCCGGGCATTGTCCCGGTTGCCGGTGTACATCACGTACAGGGGGAAGTTCTCGTCCCGGGGCTGCTGGGTCAGCCGCGCCGTCAGCTGATCCATGCCCTTGCGCATGCCCATGGCCTTGGCCGGGACTTCGATCCGCCCGTCCTCGGCCACCCGGATAATGGGCTTCACCTGAGCCATGGTGCCGATTTTATACACCGTATGGCTGATCCGGCCGCCCTGGTACAGGTATTTCAGCGTGTCGATACAGGCGTACAGCACAATCCGATCCCGGAGGGCTTCCACCAGCCGGGCAATCTCCCCGGCGGATCTGCCCGCGTCCCGCAGGCTCACGGCGTACTCCACCAGCATCCGCTGGCCGCCGGTGGCGTTGCGGCTGTCCACCACAAAGCAGTGCCCGCCTCCCACCTCCGCGGCCACCAGGCAGGCGGTTTGGTAGGTGCCGCTGAGAACGGAAGCCAGGGTGATATACACCGCCTCGTCCCCGGCGTCTTTTGCTTCTGCCAGGATCCGCCCCAGGGTTTCCGGAGAAGCCTGGGCGGTTTTGGGAGGGGCGTCGCTGGCTTCCAGCAAACGATAAAATTCCTCTTTGGTCAGGTTGACATTCTCCTGGTACTCCGTTTCTCCGAAGATCACAGTCAGGGGAACGCAGGTGATTTGCTTTTGCTCCAGCTCCCAGGGTTCAAAGTCTGCGGCAGAGTCGGTGATGATTCTTACCATAGTCATTCCTTTCAGGTGTTTGCCGCGATGGCAGCGGCGATCCGGTCTTTCACCAGCGCGGCCACCTCGGTGGTTTTCAGGTGCCCGTATTCTTCAAAGGGGATGGGTTTGAGGTAGTGGATCTGCACCGTTACCGGTTTGCTGCCCTTTTGATCCAGAACCTTGAAGCAGTCGATCAGCGCCGCCGGGACAATGGGGCACTTGCTTTTCACGGCGCACCGGAAGGAGCCGGAATGGAAGGGCAGCATCTGGTTGCCCAGCCTGCTCCGGGTGCCCTCCGGGAAGATCAGATAGTTCCGGCCTGCCTTGACCTCTTTGGTGACATTCTGAATCACCGTCAGAGACTGGCGCACATCCTCCCGATCCATGGGGAAGGAACGGGTGCACAGCGCCACCTGGTGGACAAAGGGCACGTCATACAGCTCCTTTTTCAGCACCGCGCCCAGGGGAATGTCGCAGGTGGCGGCAATGGCCAGCACGTCAAACATCCCCTGGTGGTTGGCGTAGAGCATAAAGCCCCCCTGGGTGGGGATGTTTTCCAGGCCGGCGGCCTTCAGCTCCACGTTGCCCCCCCGGACGGCTCTGCGGAGAATATACTGGATGTGCCTGTAGGTCTCCTCCTCCGGGTACTTCTCCGGGTTTCTGGCATAGCGGCACAGCTTGATCCAGGCGCCGGGCACAATGGGCAGGTTTTTCAGCACCATGGTGACGATCCGATTCATACAGGGTTCCCCTTTTTCGCATAATGGAATCATTCTATCACATTTTATTCCGGATTGCAACTGTTGGCCGGAACCCTTCCTGAAAGGAAAAAGCGGAAGGCCGGAGCCTTCCGCTTGTTTGCTTACTTGATGATGTTCACAGTGACATTGTCGGTGCTGGCAGGTTCGGGAACGTCCGCATTGTCGATGGTCACGTTGCCCGCAACGATGTCGGCCAGCATGGCGTCATACTCTTCCACAGTCCAGCCGGTGAGGGACCAGGTCTCGGTGGGCAGACCCACGGCGTTTTCAGCGGCGCCCAGGGTGATGCTGGTGGTGCCGTCGCCGATGAAGGCAGCCCAGGTCTCCTCGCTCTCAGCAGCCACCAGCGCCTGACGGGCGGCTTCGCCGATGCCCTTCATGGCGGAGGTGATGACGGTGGGAGACTCGAAGGACTGGTCAACGTCCACGCCGATGACCTTGCCGTCCTCAGCGGAGGCGGCAGCGGCGATGGACTGGAACATGGAGCCGCCGCAGGCGAAGATCACTTCGGTGCCGTTCTGATACCAGCCGGCAGCCATGGTCTGCAGCTCGCTGGAAGCGCCGAAGTTGGAGCCGTACAGCCAGGAGTAGTTCATTTCCACCTGAACGCCCAGCTCCGCGGCAGCGGCGTCAGCGCCCTGGACGAAGCCGTAGCCGTAGCGGTTGCAGGCGAGGTTGGTGCCGCCGCCGCCGCCGGAGAAGCCCAGGCTGGTGTAGCCTTCCTTAACCGCGGCGTAGCCGGCCAGGTAGCCGCACTGCTCTTCCCGGAAGCAGATGCCGGCCAGGTTATCCTTGCCCATGGCCCAGCCGTCGATGAAGATGAACTTCACGTCGGGGAATTCCGCCACAGCCTTCTCCAGGGCACCGGCCTGCAGATAGCCGGCGCACACCACCGCCGTGGCGCCGTTGTCCACGGCCAGCTTCATGGCGTCGTAACGGTCGTCGTCGGTGGCCTGGTCGCCGTTGGCGGGCTGATAATACTTATAGGACTTGCCGGCGTTGGCGGCGTAGAGCTTCACGCCGTCATAGGTGCCCTGGTTGAAGGACTTGTCCTTCAGCTGACCCACGTCGGTAACGAAGGCAACCTCGTACTTGCCGTCGGCAGAGGTCATCTCATCGGGGATGGCGTCGGCATCCAGAACCTCTTCACCACTCTCGGCGGCTTCGGTCTCGGGAGCCTCGGTGGCCTCCGCGGCGGGGGCTGCGGTGGTTTCCGCGGCGGGGGCTTCGGTTTCCGGAGCCTCGCTGCCGCCGCAGGCGGCCAGAGACAGCGTCATGGCCAGCACCAGAAGCAGTGCCAGAATCTTCTTCATGATTTCATTCCTCCATAAAATGAAAATTTGGTATTTTCATACCCTATTGATTATCGCACAGTTTCGCCAAAAAATCAACCGCTATCTGACCCTTTTTCCCTCAGGTCATGTGCTCCCCCGCGGAGAAGCTGTAGGGCAGCAGCTCCGCCAGGGTGTGCACCTCGTAGCTTTGGGCGTTGACCATATAGATCAGGAAATCCTCCCGGCAGAATTCCCGCATCACCTGCCGGCAGACCCCGCAGGGCGGGAAGGGGCCGGTGATCCGGCCGCCCTTGCCGCCGCACACGGCGATGGCGGTAAAGTCCCGGCGGCCGTCGTACACCGCCTTGAAAAAGGCGGTGCGCTCGGCGCACACCGTGGGGGAATAGGAAGCGTTTTCAATGTTGCAGCCCTGGTACACCGTGCCGTCGGCGCACAGCAGGGCGGCGCCCACCTGATAGCCGGAGTAGGGCACATAGGCGTGGGTCATGGCCTCTTTGGCCAGCTCCACCAGCTTTTCCGGTTTCACAGCAATCCCTCCTTCAGAATCTGCTCCGCGAAGCTCTTCCCCGGGGTGTCCAGGGAGACCCCCAGCAGCCGGGCGGCGGTAGCGGCAATGTCGGCAAAGGATGCCCGGGTGCCCAGGCTTCCCGGCTGCACCGCCTTCCCCAGCACCAGCAGGGGCACATACTCCCGGGTATGGTCGGTGGTGGCGGTGTATCCCGGATCGCAGCCGTGGTCGGCGGTGATCATCACCAGATCCTCCGCCCCCAGCCTGGGCAGGAAGGTGCCCAGCCAGGCGTCAAATTCCGAAAGGGCCCGGGCATAGCCCGCGGCGTCCCGCCGGTGGCCGTAGACCATGTCGAAGTCCACCAGGTTCACAAAGCACAGTCCCCGGAAGTCCCTGGCGGCGTAGTCCATGGTATGCTCCATGCCATGGGCGTTGCTTTTGTTGTAGACATACTCCGTCAGCCCCCTGCCGGCAAAGATGTCGTGGATTTTCCCCACCCCGATGGAGGCAAGCCCCGCCGCCTTCACCGCGTCCGGGAGGGTGATCCCCGGTGGCTCCAGGGAGAAGTCATGGCGGTTGGGGGTGCGCCGGAAGCCCTCCTCCGGATTGCCCACAAAGGGGCGGGCGATGACCCGTCCCACGGCATGCCTGCCCTGCAGGATCCCTCTGGCCTTCCGGCAGGCTTCGTACAGCTCTTCCAGCGGGACAATTTCTTCATGGGCGGCCACCTGGAACACCGAGTCGGCGGAGGTGTAGAGAATCCACTTGCCGGTTTCCATGTGCTCCCGGCCGTAGTCCCGGATGGCGTCGGTGCCGGAATAGGGCAGGTTGCACAGGCAGCCCCGGCCGGTGGCGGCCTCAAAGGCCTCCAGCACCTCCCGGGGGAAGCCCTTGGGATAGGTGGGCAGGGGGGTGGGCGAGATCAACCCCGCGATCTCCCAGTGGCCGCTGGTGGTGTCCTTCCCCCGGGAAGCCTCAGCCAGACGGGCGTAGGCCCCGGCGGGGGCGTCGGTTTTGGGCAGGCAGGTAACGCCGTCCATATTCCCCAGCCCCGCGGCAATCATGTTGGGAATGTGCAGCGCTCCCGTGGCGGCGCAGGAGCCGAGGGTGTTTACGTTTTCGTCTCCGAAGGCCCCGGCGTCGGGCAGCTGCCCAATGCCGAAGGAATCCAGGACGATGAGAAAAATGCGTTTCATAAGCTCTCCTTGTGCGGGCGGGAGCCTTCCCGCCCCGTCAATGCCTTCCTTCCCGGTTTTCCATGGCCGCGGCCACATCCAGAGCCACTTCCATCATGGTGGTGAAGGAGTTTTGCCGCTGCTCCGAGGTGGTCAGCTCTCCGGTGAGCACGTGGTCGGAAATGGTGCAGATGCACAGCGCCCGCTTGCCGTACCGGGCGGCGTTCATATACAGGGCGGCGGCCTCCATTTCCAGAGCCATGACCCCCATTTTCTTCAGGGCGTAGAGGCTGTCCAGCCCTTCCGGCACCCCGGCGTGATCCCCGTAGAAGGTATCCGAGGAGTTGACGTTGCCCACATGGTAGACGGCGCCCCGGGCCTGGGCGGCCTTCACCGCTTGGGAAAGCAGCTCCCAGGAGGCGATGGGGGCGAAGGTCCCCGGCAGGTGGAACTGGTGGGCAAAGTTGGAGTCTGTGCAGGCACCCTGGGCGATGACCAGGTCATACAGGTGAATGTGCTCCTGGATGGCTCCGGCGGAGCCCACCCGGATGATGTTCTCCACACCGTAGCCGTTAAACAGCTCGTGGGAGTAGATGCCGATGGCGGGCATGCCCATGCCCGAGGCCATGACGGAGACCTTCACGCCTTTGTAAAAACCGGTATAGCCCTGGACGCCCCGGACGTTGTTTACCAGCACCGGGTTTTCCAAAAAGTTTTCGGCGATGAATTTCGAGCGCAGGGGATCACCGGGCATGAGAACGGTTTTGCCAAAGTCGCCGGGCTTGGCGGAAATGTGGGGGGTGGGAGTGGTAAGCATGGTATTCCTCCTTAATAACTGGTATTCCGGGCGGGGCTTTCCCCGCTTTCCATGGCCTTGGCCAGCTTCACGATCCGGGAAGTGCCCAGACGGTCGGCGCCCAGGGACAGGAAGGTTTCCGCGTCCTCCAGGGAGCCGATGCCCCCGGCGGCCTTGATCTTTACATGGGGCGCAACCTGTTCGGCAAAGAGCTTCACATCTTCAAAGGTGGCCCCGGCGGTGGAAAAGCCGGTGGAAGTTTTGATAAAGTCCGCCCCGGAGTCGCTGACGCAGCGGCACAGGGCGATTTTTTCTTCCCGGGTGAGCAGACAGGTCTCGATGATCACCTTCAGAATCTTATCCCCGCAGGCGGCCTTCACCGCGGCGATTTCGGCGGTGATGTCCGCCCATCTGGCCTCCTTGGCCCAGCCGAGGTTGATGACCATATCCACCTCATCGGCGCCGTTGGCCACCGCGTCGGAGGCCATAAAGCACTTGGCGGCGGTGGTGTCGTAGCCGTTGGGGAAGCCGATGACGGTGCAGATGGGAAGCCCATCCCCCACATAGGCTTTGGCCCGGGCCACAAAGGAAGCGGGGATGCACACCGAAGCGGTGTGGTAGCGCAGCCCGTCGTCACAGACCCCGCGGATCTGGGGCCAGGTGGCGGTTTGGGTCAGCAGGGTGTGGTCGCACTTGGCGAGGATTTCCGTAATGGACATGGGGATCACTCCTTTTCAGAATTGGCCGGGGGATGGCCGTGGAGCCGGATCTTCCGGTTTTCCCGGATGCCCCGGATGTAACACTTGTGACACATGGCGATGTAGCTGTCGTTGCCTCCCAGCACCACCTGCTGCCCCTGGGTAATGATGCGGCCGTCCTTGCCGATCCGGGCGTTGACCGTGGCCTTGGCGCCGCAGTCGCAGATGGTTTTGATCTCCTGGATGGTGTCGGCAATTTCCATCAGCCGCAGGCTCCCGGGAAACAGCCTGGTCTGGAAATCCGTGCGCAGGCCGAAGCACATCACCGGGATGCTGTAATCGTTGACAATGGTGCGCAGCTGGTCGATCTGCTCCGGGGTCAGGAACTGGCATTCGTCCGCGATGATCACGTGGCAGGCCCCCAGCTGGGTCTGCCGGAAGCGCTCCAGCAGATCCGTCTCCGGGGGAATGACCTCGCACATGGCCTCCAGGCCGATGCGGCTGCGCAGAATCTGCCGGCCGTCCCGGGTGTCGGCGCTGGGCTTGATCAGCCAGACCCGCAGGCCGTTTTCCTCATAATTGTACTTGGTGATCAGAGCCTGGGCGGTTTTGCTGGAGCCCATGGAGCCGTATTTAAAATAGAGTTTTGCCATAGTCTCTCTCCTTACTGGTGTAGCTTCATTATACCCAAAGCCGAAGCCCAATGCAACCTAAATTTCCCTTGCCCCGGAAGGGAGGACATGCTATACTGAAATTGTGGAAAATTTTTCCGGAATGTGAAACCATCCCGGGTATTTATCGACTATTATGGTTGAAGGAGGGAATACTATGAAAGCAAGAACGTACCTATCCCTGCTGCTGTGCCTGGCGGTTCTGGCCGGTCTGCTCACCGGCTGCGGCGGCAGCAGCAAGTCCATGGGAACTGCCGCCTACGATCAGGCAGCCGCGGAGATGGAAGTGGCGGAGCCCGCAGCCCGAGCGGATTCCAGTGCCAACGGCGCTTTGACCGAGGAGGGCGCCAGCGCCGATCTGACCACCCAGGCGCCTGAAAGCCGCAAATGGATCGTCACCGTGGACATCAGCGCCGAGACCGAGGATCTGGACGGAGTGCTGACGGCGCTGGAGGAGACCATCCGCACCCTGGGCGGCTATGTGCAGGATCAGAGCATCTACAACGGCAGCAGCTATTCCAGCCGCCGGTACCGCAGCGCCAGCCTGACGGTGCGGATCCCCGCGGAGGACGTGGACAAGTTCACCGAGGACGTGGCGGGAATCGCCAACGTGGTCAGCAAGAACAAGAGCCTGGAAGACGTGACCTTAAGCTATGTGGACACCCAGAGCCGGATGGAGGCGCTGGAAACCGAGGAGGCCCGGCTGCTGGAGCTGCTGGCTCAGGCGGAGACCATGGCGGATCTGCTGGAGATCGAGTCCCGGCTGACGGAAGTGCGCTACGAACTGGACAGCGTCACCTCCCAGCTGCGCACCTATGACAACCAGATCAACTATGCCACCATCTACCTGAACCTGGAGGAGGTGCAGGAGTATACCCCGGTGGAGGAGCCGACCCTGTGGGAGCGGATTCGCAGCGGCTTTACGGACAGCATCCAGGGGCTGTGGGAGAGCCTGCAGGATCTGCTGGTGTTCGCCATTGTGGCCCTGCCCTTCCTGGTGGTTTACGGAGCCATTCTGGCGGTGGTGATTCTGGTGCTCCGGCGGATCCGGAAGCGCCGGAAGGCAAAGAAGGCCCAAAGGGAAGCGCCCCGGCAGGAGCCGCCCCAGCCCGAAGGCTGAGCCCCCCGGACTAAGGAAGCTCTGATTAAATCGGCAAGAGCGGATGCCGAGAGATTTTGCCTCAGCCGAACCTTCAAAAAGTGGAGAAATACTGTATGTATTTCCCACTTTTTGAACTGCACGGATGTGGTAAAAGA
>CALXDT010000099.1 GCA_944387125.1 uncultured Oscillospiraceae bacterium
GAACGCAGCCGGGCGCCTTGGCAATGACCGCCCGTGCCTGCTCCACCGTCACCGGCACGTCAAAGCGGCAGCTGACGGAAATGGAGAGGCTGCGCACCAGCGGCACCCGAACGCAGGTGCAGCAGCCCGTCAGCTCCGGCAGGTGCATGATTTTCAGGCCTTCGTTCTGCATCTTCATTTCTTCGCTGGTGTAGCCTTCAAACTGCTCGCCGCCGATTTGGGGGATCAGGTTGTAGGCGATCTGGTGGGAGAAGACCTTCGGCTCGTAGGTCTTGCCCTGGCGCAGGGCCTCCACCTCATTCATCAGCTCCACCGGGCCGCCGGCGCCGGCGCCGGACACCGCCTGATAGGTGGAGGCGGTCATGGCGCGGATGGGGGCGATGGTGTTCAGGGCGTTCACCGCCGTCACCGTGATGATGGTGGAGCAGTTGGGGTTGGCAATGATTCCCCGGTGGCAGGACACGTCCTCCGGGTTTACCTCCGGAACGATCAGCGGCACCTGGGGATCCAGCCGGAAGGCGGAGGAATTGTCCACAAACACCGCGCCGGCTTTCACAATGGCCGGGGCGAACTTCCGGGCAATGTCATTTTCCGCGGCGCCCAGCACAATGTCCACGCCTTCAAAGGCGTCCTCCCGGGCTTCCCGGATGGTCACGTCCTGATCCCGGAAGCGGAGGGTTTTGCCGGCGCTTCTGGCGGAGGCCAGGGGAATCAGCTTTCCCACAGGGAAATCCCGCTCCTGCAAAATCTTGATCATTTCCTGCCCCACCGCGCCGGTGGCGCCCAGAACCGCAACGGTATACTGTTTCATATTCCTCTCCTCCGATCATCACTTGGTCACGAAGCTGTTATACAGCACCCGGATGGCTTTTTTGAAATCCTTGTTGTCCACGCCGAAGATAATGTTCAGTTCGTCCGGCCCCTGGTTGATCATGCGGATGTTGATGCCGCTTTCGCCCAGGGCGGCAAAGATCTTGCCGGAGATGCCGGGGCGGAAGGCCATCTTCCGGCCTACAGCGGCGACCACCGCGATGTGGTGGTGGACGTCCAGGGTATCCGGCTCCGCCTCCTGCTGGATCTCCGCCATGATGGTGTAAAGATCCTTTTCAATGGCCTGGGTGGGCAGCACCACGGAAACGTTGTCAATGCCGTTGGGCACATAGTCCACGGAGATATTATGCCGCTCCAGCACCGTCAGCACCCGGCGCAGCACCCCCACCTGGTTGCTCATCCCCCGCTTGGACAGGGAGATGATGGAAAAATCCCGCTTTCCGGTGATGCCGGTGATAAACCGCTCGGGATCACAGTCCCCCGCAAAGGACTCCTGGATCATGGTGCCCGGCGCCTCGGGAAGGTTGGTGTTGCGGATGTTTACGGGGATGTTCTTCTCCCACACCGGGAAGATGCTGTCCTCATGGAGCACCTGGGCGCCGGAGTAGCTCAGCTCCCGCAGCTCGTCGTAAGTCACCTCGGGAATGGCCTGGGGGTCATCCACCAGCCGGGGATCCGCCATGAGAATGCCCGATACGTCCGTCCAGTTTTCGTAAACCGCCGCGTCCAGCGCCGCCGCCGCCAGGGCGCCGGTGATGTCGCTGCCACCCCGGGAGAAGGTGTGGATGGTGCCGTCGGGCATCGCCCCGTAAAATCCGGGGATCACCGCGCCATAGCCCATAATCACATGGTTGCGCAGGGCTTCATAGGATTCTTCCTGATTCACACTGCCGTCCAGACGGAATTTCACCCAGTCCGCCGCATCCACAAACTGGAATCCCAGATAGGCGGCCATCAGCTTGGCGGAAAAGTATTCGCCCCGGCTGACCAGCTCCTCCTGGGTCACTTGCTTGTGGTCGATGCGCTTTTTCAGCGCCGCCAGCTCCTGCTCCAGAGGCAGCTGCAAGCCCAGCTCATCCCGGATGTCCAAGTACCGGGAGGCAATCATATCAAAAATACCGGAGCAGTCCACCCCGTACTGAATGTGGGCATAGCACAAATACAGCAGATCCGTCAGCTTGTGATCCCCGGAGAACCGTTTTCCCGGTGCGGAGACCACCACCACCTTCCGGTCGGGATCCGCCATGAGAATGTCCCGCACCTTCCGGTACTGCCCTGCGTCCGCCATGGACGAACCGCCGAATTTCACAACTTTCATAGTCCTCTATCCTTCCTTGCTCCAGGCCGATGCCGGCCTGGGTCTCATTCCCGGATCCCGGCCGCGAAGGCCTGGGGATGCGCCTTCAGCCACCGGTGCATGGCATCCACCGGCACCGGCTCCGTTACCACGCCGCTGCCCCAGTCTTCCGCAGCAGCGCCGTCCCAGCCGCCCCGGACATAGTATGCCATGGCCTGGTCATTTTTGGCAGCGGCTTTGCCGCCGTAGGGGGCATAAAAGCCCTTGCCGGAAAGCACATCCACCAGATCCTGAACCACATTATATGCGGTGGGATACCGGCCTGCTCCCTGGCCGTAGAAACTCATCTTCTCGGAGGATTCCCCCAGGAAGGTGATCAGATTGTAGTTCAGGGGCACCGCCGCCTCCAGAGAGCCGGCGCTTACCAGGGTGGGCTGCACGTAGGCGCTGTAGCCGTCCTCCGTCCGCTTGCCGGTGGAGATCAGCTTGCACACCAGGCCGTGGACGGTGAAGCTCTCCACATCCGCCGCGGTGATGTTGGCAATGCCCGCCACCGGCACGGTGTCCTTTTCCAGGCTCACCCCAAAGGCCACGTTGGAAGACAGAATCACCTTGTGCCAGGTGTCGATGCCGTCCACGTCGGTGGAGGGGTTGGCTTCCGCGTAGCCCAGGGACTGCGCCTGCTTCAGGGCTTCCCCATAGCCAAGACCCAGCCGAGTCATGTTATCAAGAATATAGTTGCAGGTGCCGTTCATGATGCCGCCCACCTCCCGGATGGCCTGCACCCGGCGGGAGCGCTCCAGCTCGCTGAGCCAGCCGATGCCGCCGCCCACCGCGGCGGTGGCCCGAAGCAGCACGCCCTTTTCCAGCGCCAGAGGCAGCAGCTGATCATAGAAGGTGCACACCAGCGCCTTATTGGAGGTAACTACGTTTTTCCCCGCGTCCAGCGCGGCGCTGACAAATTCGTAAGCGGGATGCAGCCCGCCCATGGCCTCAACCACCGTGTCGATGCTGTCGTCCTCCAGAATCTGCTTGAAATCCTGCACCGCTTCCGCGTCAGGCAGGGAGATATCCTCCAGGCAGAGCACCTTGGCAATATGCATATCCGCCCGGGCGTTGACGATCTCATACACACCGCGGCCAACCACGCCGAAACCCAACAAACCAATTTTCACAAATGCTTCCTCCGTTTTCCCGGTGTTTCCGGCCATTGGGTAAAATGGACGTGCTTAGCTCGAAAACACTTGCATTTTTATGAAAAACAGTATATCATATACCTACGCAAATTGCAACCGCATGAAAAAGCCAATCCTGCCCGCGGTTTTTCCAACTTTTTGTGCAATTGGTAAAGAGTAGCTTGTTTTTCAGGAGGCATTTATGTTCTATCATTCCACCCGCTGCCCCCAGGGGCACGTTGACAGCGCCCAGGCCGTGCTGGAGGGGCTGGCTCCCGATGGCGGACTGTATATGCCCCAGTCCATCCCCGCCTTTGACTGGCAGAGCTGCCTGGGCGGCACCAGTCTGGAAATGTCCGCAGCCATTCTCTCCGCTCTGCTGCCGGACATCCCGGATATGCCCGGGCTGGTCAGCCGCGCCTACGCCGGCAAATTTGAAACGGAAGACCTGACCCCCAGCGTGCCTGTGGGGGATTTCCGCATTCTGGAGCTGTTCCGGGGACCCACCTCCGCCTTTAAGGATGTGGCGCTGTCCATGCTGCCCCAGCTGCTCACCGCGGCAAAAACCGTCAAGGGCGTGAAGGAAGATATTCTCATTCTCACCGCCACCTCGGGGGATACCGGCAAGGCCGCTTTGGAGGGCTTCCGGGACGTGCCCGGGGTGCGCATCTGCGTGTTCTATCCCCACGGAGGCGTCTCCCAGGTACAGCGGGCGCAGATGGTCACCCAGGAGGGGGGCAACGTAGCCGTGTGCGCCGTGGAGGGGAACTTTGACGACGCCCAAACCGGGGTGAAGGACATCTTCGCCGCCTGTCAGGGCAGGGCGCTGCCCTTCCGGCTGTCCTCGGCCAACTCCATCAACATCGGCCGTCTGGCGCCCCAGATCATGTACTACTTCCGCGCCTACCGGGATCTGCTGGATTCCGGGAAAATCTCCCTGGGTCAGGAGGTAAACTTCTCCGTGCCCACAGGCAATTTCGGAGACATTCTCGCCGGATACCTGGCCAAGCTGCTGGGTCTGCCGGTGGGAACGCTTATCTGCGCCTCCAACGCCAACAATGTGCTGACGGATTTTATCCGCACCGGCACCTATGACCGCCGCCGCCCCCTGGTGAAGACCACCTCGCCCTCCATGGACATTCTGGTATCGTCCAATTTGGAGCGGCTGCTGTACCTGCTCAGCAATGACACGGCTCTGGTGTCCCGGCTGATGACCCAGCTGAAGGAGCAGGGGCACTACACCGTTCCCCGGGCGCTTTTGGAAGCCATCCAAAGCCGGTTCTGGGCTTCCTGCTGCGACGACGTCCGGGCGGCAAAGACCATCCGCCGGGTTTGGGAGGCGCACAAGTATCTGTGCGATCCCCACACCGCCGCCGGCTGGGCCGCAGCGGAGGATTATGTGTCCGAAACCGGGGACGGCCGTCCCATGGTGGTTCTTTCCACCGCCTCCCCCTACAAGTTCCCGGCGGCGGTATTGGAAGCCCTGGGCGGGGACACCTCCGGCAGCGAGTTTGCCCAGATGCACCGGCTCAGCCGGCTGACCCAGGTGCCCATCCCCGGGAACCTGGCCAACCTGGAGGGCAGACCGGAGCGGCACACCGACGTGATCCCCAAAGACCAAATGCTCCCCTATGTGCTGAACCTGTAGGAAAGAGGATCCTTCCCATGAATCGAGTAACCATCCGCGTTCCCGCCACCACCGCCAACCTGGGTCCCGGCTTTGACGCCTTCGGCTGTGCCCTGAGCCTGTACACCGACGTGACCTTTGAGGAAACCGGCAGCGGCCTGGAGATTACCGGCTGCGACGAGGCCTTCACCGGTCCGGACAATCTGGCCTATACCGCCTACTGCGCCGTGCTGAACACCATGAGCGAAGACGTCCGGGGGGTGAAGATCCACATCGACGCCCACATTCCCACCTGCCGGGGTCTCGGCTCCTCCGCCGCCCTGCTGGTAGCCGGCGCCATGGGCGCCAACGTGCTCCGGGGCAGGAAGCTGTCCACCCAGGGTCTGCTGAACATCACCAACGCCATGGAGGGCCACCCGGACAATCTGGCCCCTGCCTTTTACGGCGGGCTCACCGCCTCCATGGTGGACGGCGGCCTGCCTGTCACCGTCAGCTTCCCCCTCCACCCGGACTGGGAGTTTTTGGCGCTGGTGCCGGACTTTGACCTGCCCACCTCCCTGGCCAGAAGCGTCCTGCCTCCCCAGGTGAGCCGGGCCGACGCCATTTACAACATTTCCCACGGTGCCCTGGTGCTGAAAGCCCTGGAGCTGGGGGATGAAAAGCTCCTGCGCACCGCCATGCAGGATCGGCTCCACCAGCACTACCGGAAGAAGCTGATCCCGGACTATGAAAAAATCGAAGCCCTGGTGCGCACCACCGGAGCGGGCTTTTGCCTCAGCGGCGCAGGCCCCACCCTGCTGTGCATCACCCAGGACAGCCAGCTGGAGCAGAAGCTGGCCAGAAAGCTGGACAGCATCACCCAGAACCACTGGCAGATGCTGCCCCTGCACGTGGAATTCCAGGGCGCCCACGTTATTGCGGAAGGATAAACGCCCCTTCCCCGCGTCCTATTCCAACGCGGAAGGGGCTGTCTCAAAATGCAAATTTTGAAAAGCAGCCCAACAAATCGCAATAAAAAACGGCTGGATTACCAAAGCCAAGGTAATCCAGCCGAATGTATTTTATATGCGTTTTCTTGAAAGAGCTATTTTGAGACAGCCGCCTAAGGAAGCTCTGATGAAATCGGCAAGAGCGGATGCCGGGAGATTTTGCCTCAGCCGAACCTTCAAAAAGTGGAGGAATCCTGTATGTATTTCCCACTTTTTGAAGGGCACGGATGTGGTAAAAGATCCGGCACTCCGCCGAAGACGATTGATTCAGAGGTTCCTTCGCTCCCGCTCCCAAAGCCGCCCTCCCCGGACCCCTCCCGGCGCGCTTCTCGTTCAGACTGTGCTAGACGGAAGATTGTTTGGGGCGGGTATTGGAAAGACCACCATGTTGGATGGGGAACGTCTGTACCAATATGGGGCACAGAAAGTTCTTTTGCTGTGTAAAGTCGATAAGCATAATTATGTTTTCCTGTACACATTATAACGGTATTTTAAAAAAGCGCAAGTGCTTTTCCGGTTTTAGCCAGCAAAGAGTGTGCGGCCGAAATCCCGCCGTTTCAGTGCAAAATAGACAATACTTCCCGGCACCAGCAGCACAGCCAGCTCTCCCAGCGCCACATAGAACGCGTTGATCAAAAAGCCGCCGCCGACGTAGACGGCAAGCTCCCAGCCAACCAGAAGGGCATTGAAAAGCGCGGGCATTACCATGCCGGGAAGGGGATAATTCCGGATGGTGACGTTCCGGGTCATCCACATACCCTGGGCGGCCAGCAGGGTGGCCAGGGAGCCAACCAGAAAGTCCAGGGGCAGGGCCGCGGAGAAGGTCAGGTTGAATACCAGACAGCCTACGGCAAGACCGGGAACCGCCGCGGGGGTGAAGAAAGCCAGGACGCACAGAGCCTCGGACAGGCGCATCTGGATCATCCAGGTGGCGCTGCCGGGCAGCAGCAGGTTTTGCAGGTGGGTCAATGCCGCATACAGTGCCGCGATCACGGCGGCGTGGGTCAGGTAACGGGTACGGGAAATGTTCATAAAACGCTCCTTAAAAGAAAAAAATGGGTGCAGTCCGCACCCATAACAAAACAAAATGGGCGTTTTACGCCCATCAAGGTTCCTAGTTTTGTTTACCGACAGGATGGTTACGAACTGTCCTATAAAGTTATGGCGGTATTATACACGAAGGAGCGGCGTTTGTCAACAGGAAAGAACCGGGGCGTCGACGGGAAGCGGGTTTGGCGCGGCTTCCGAAGAGGAGACATTTGGACTGTTTTGCGGCGGCTCCCACCGGGAGCCGCCGCAGGTTTTTATGCCAGATAGATGGCTTTGCAGGCCAGCATGGTCTCATAGCAGTCCAGCTTGGACACCAGTTCCATGGGCGCGTGCATGGACAGCACCGGCACGCCGGCGTCCACGGTGACGATGTTCCGGTTGGCCATGTAGGCCGCCACGGTGCCGCCGCCGCCCTGATCCACCTTGCCCAGGGTTGCCAGCTGCCAGATGACCCCGGCGTTATCCAGGGTGGAGCGCACATGGGCCATGGCCTCGGCGGAAGCGTCGGAGCTGCCGCCTTTGCCCCGGGAGCCGGTGTACTTGCAGATGGCGACGCCGTAGTTCACGAAGGCGTTGTTCCGGCGGTCGCTGACCTCGGGGAAGTTGGGGTCAAAAGCGTTGGTCACGTCGGCAGAGAGGCAGAAGGAGGCGGCCAGGCAGTCCTCCAGCTTTACGCCCTGGGCGTCACAAAGTCCGCCCACAAAGTGCTCAAAGTAATGGCTGATCATGCCGCTGACGCCCACGGAGCCGATCTCCTCCTTGTCCGCCAGGATGCACACGGCGGTTTTGGCGGGCTGCTCCAGGGTGAACAGCGCTTCCAGCTCCGCATAGGCGCACACCCGGCCCACGTGGCCGTAAGCGCCCAGAAGGCTGCGATCCAGCCCCACCTCCCGGCAGCGGCCGGCGGGGACGATGGTCAGCTCGGCAGAGTGGAAATCCGCTTCGATCAGGCCGTATTTTTCGTTCAGCAGCTTCATGATGTTCAGCTTCACCAGGTCGGCGCCTTCCCCTTCCAGAGGCTGGCTGCCCAGCACCACGTTCAGCTGCTCGCCTTCAATGCCCTTGGCCAGGGTTTTCTGCATCTGGTCAGCGGCCAGGTGGGGCAGCAGATCCGTGACCATCAGCACCGGATCGGTGTCCGCCTCACCGATGGTAATCGTGACCGTGGTGCCGTCCTTGCGGCAGACCACACCGTGGATGGCCAGGGGAATGGCCGTCCACTGGTACTTCTTAATGCCCCCGTAGTAGTGGGTCTTGAAGAAGGCCAGCTCCGCGTCTTCGTACAGGGGGGTGGGCTTCAGATCCAGCCGGGGGGAGTCCACATGCGCCGCACAGATATTCAGTCCCCGGGACAGGGACTCGGTGCCCACCACGGCCAGGGCGATGGCCTTGCCCCGGTTGTTGTAGTAGATCTTGTCGCCGGGCTTGGCGTCCATGCCCGAGACGAAGGGCTTGAAGCCCAGCTTCTCCGCTTCCTGAACAGCCCAGGCAGTGGCTTCCCGCTCGGTTTTGCATTGATCCATAAAAGCCATATACCGGCGGCAGTAGGCTTCCATTTCCGCCTTCTGGGCTTCGTCCAGCCGGATCAGGCCGTTTTTCGGCTGCATCAGCAGGGATTGACGCAGTTCTTCAGCAGTCATACCTATATGCTCCTTTACTAGTGATTACAGGATTTTGGCGGAAGGAAATTTCCGCGGCTATTTCATTATACCGATCTGTTGGAAAAAAGCAAGGCATTTGCCGGAAAATTGAAGCTCGTCCCCGTCGTTTTCCAGCACATAGCCGCAGCGCTGCCGGTACCAGCTTTCCGGATGCTGCGCGGCAATGCGGCTGCGGGCATATTCTTCGGAAATGCCGTCCCGGGCCATCAGCCGCTTTACCCGGTCCTCCAGGGGGGCGGTGACGGCTACCGTTACATCGCACAGCTGATCTATGCCGCTTTCAAACAGGCCGATGGCGTCGATGGCGGCCAAAGACGGCCGGGGCTGAAGAAGCCGCAGCACTTCCCGATGGACGGCGCTGTGGGTGATCCGGTTCAGATCCTCCAAAGCGTCCCGGTGGGCAAAGACCAAAGCCCCCAGCCGTTTCCGCTGCAGCTGCCCCTGCTCCACCACGCCGGGGAACCGTTCCCCAATAGCGGAGAGCAGGGCGGGATCTTCCTTCAGCAGACGGTGATAGATCCTGTCGCAGTCCAGCACCAAACCGCCCTGGGCGGCAATCAGCCGCAGCAGAGTGGTTTTTCCGCAGCCGGTGCCGCCGGTAATTCCGATGATCATTCCTCCGCCTCCGCGTCAATGATGTGAAAGGCCGCGGCCTTTTTCAGCCGGTTCTGCACCGCGTAGGCTACGCCGCCTCCCACCGGGCACCGGGCGTAGACCTGATGGACAGAAGGGTCGTCCAGCTCCCGCAGAGCGGCGAACAGGCCGGCGGACAGGGTGTTTACATCCGCCTCCCGGCCGTAGGCCAGGGGATTGCAGCCTTCATACAGGGGCAGTTCCTCCTGGAAGCACAGCACCCGGTCTCCCGGGGTAAAGTGCCGGCGGATATAGGCGGCGGCTTTTTCCCGGGAACCGGAGACAATGACCACCGGCTCCGCCGGGGCATAGTGCCGGTATTTCATCCCGGGCGCCTTAACAACCGCGTCCTTGTCCACCTGGGCGGTGACGGCTTTGTCCACCACCAGGTCGCCCAAAACCGCCAGCAGCTGCTCCGGGGTGACGCCGCCGGGGCGCAGCAGCCGGGGACGGCCTTCCGTCAGATCCACGATGGTGGATTCCACGCCCACCCGGCAGGCGCCTCCGTCCACCACCGCGGCAATCTTGCCGTTGTGGTCGTGGAGCACGTGCTGGGCAGTGGTGGTGGAGGGTTTGCCGGAGAGATTGGCCGAAGGGGCGGCAATGGGCACCCCGGACAGGCGGATGATTTCTCTGGTCACGGCATTGTCCGGGCAGCGGATGGCCACGGTATCCAGTCCGCCGGTGGTACGCCTGGGAACCACTCTCCGGGCGGGAAGCACCATGGTCAGAGGACCCGGCCAAAAGGCCTGTGCCAGATCATAGGCTCTTTGGGGAATGTGGTGGCAGAACTGTTCGATCTGCTCAGGTCCGCAGATGTGCAGGATCAGAGGGTTGTCCTGGGGACGGCCTTTGGCTTCAAAGATCCGGGCAACTGCCGCTTCATTCAGACCGTCCGCCCCCAGGCCGTAGACGGTTTCCGTGGGAATGGCCACCAGCTGCCCCTGGCGGATCAGCCGGGCGGCGGCGGCAGGGGTGGCAGGATCGGTTCCGGACAGAAGTATGGTTTCCATGGATACCTCCAAGTGAAAGACAAGGGCTTGTCTCAAAACAAGGGTTTTGAGACAAGCCCTGAATGCGTTGTGAATTACACGGTGGGCTGGTTGGCCGCCTCGATGATCTTGACGAACTTCTCGGGAACCAGGGAAGCGCCGCCGATAAGACCGCCGTCGATGTCGGGCTGAGCCAGCAGCTCGAAAGCGTTCTTCTCATTCATGGAGCCGCCGTAGAGGATGGAGATGGCCCGGGCGTTCTTGGAGCTGTAGAGCTTGCGCACCACGGCGCGGATCATCTCGCAGACCTCCTCAGCCTGCTCGGGGGTGGCGGTAAGGCCGGTGCCGATGGCCCAGATGGGTTCGTAGGCAATGATGACCTTGCGGATCTTCTCCTCGGGAACATCCTTCAGACCCAGCTTGATCTGCATGGTGATCCACTCGGCGGTGACGCCGTTCTGGCGCTGCTCCAGGCTCTCGCCGCAGCACATAATGGGGATCAGACCGGCTTCCAGCGCAGCCAGCACCTTGGCGTTGACGTCGGCGTCGGTTTCGCCCATGGCGCGGCGCTCAGAGTGGCCGATGATTACATATTTGCAGCCCGCATCCGTAAGCATGCCGGTGGAGATCTCACCGGTGTAGGCGCCGGAGGGGTTGGCATTGCAGTTTTCAGCGCCGATGCCCACCCGGGTCTCACGCATCGCGCGGACAGCGGCGGGGATGCACACGGCTGGAACGCACAGGGCGACATCGCACCAGCGGCCCTTGGGCATGATGGCCTTCAGCTGGGTCATGAATTCCTTGGTTTCGGAGGGGGTCTTGTTCATCTTCCAGTTGCCGGCGATGACGGTCTTACGATACTTTCTGTTCATTTTTATTCTCCTTATTTATTGCAACATCGAAGCCGGGAGGCTTGATGTGTTTTGCGAGGATTCTGTGCGTGGGAATGGCCGGATATCCGGCGGGATTCGGTGTGCCTGACCTCCGGTCAGGCACACCGGGGGATGCTTACTTGTCCTCCAGGCAGGCGATGCCGGGCAGCTCCAGGCCTTCCAGGAACTCCAGGGAAGCGCCGCCGCCGGTGGAGATGTGGGTGATCTTGTCGGCGAAGCCCAGCTGCTCGCAGGCCGCGGCGGAGTCGCCGCCGCCGACGATGGTCACGGCTTCGGAATCGGCCAGAGCCTGAGCCATGGCAATGGTGCCCTTGGCCAGGGTGGGGTTCTCAAAGACGCCCATGGGACCGTTCCAAACCACGGTCTTGGCGTTCTTCACAGCGTCAGCAAACAGCTGGCAGGTCTTCTCACCGATGTCCAGGCCTTCCTTGTCGTCGGGAATGGCGTCGGCAGCTACGGTGGAGACTTCAATGGGGCCGTCAATGGGGGAGGGGAAGCTGTCCGCTACCACCACGTCCACAGGCAGCAGCAGCTTGACGCCCTTGGCCTCGGCCTTGGCCATCATTTCCTTGCAGTAGTCGATCTTGCTCTCGTCCAGCAATGACTTGCCCACGGTGCTGCCCTTGGCAGCCTGGAAGGTGTAGGCCATGCCGCCGCCGATGATCAGGGTGTCCACCTTCTCCAGCAGGTTGTTGATGACGTTGAGCTTGTCGGAGACCTTGGCGCCGCCCAGGATGGCCACGAAGGGACGCTCGGGGTTGGACAGGGCCTTGCCCATGATGGAAACTTCCTTCTGCACCAGATAGCCGCTGACGGCGGGCAGGTAGTCGGCCACACCGGCGGTGGAGGCGTGGGCCCGGTGAGCGGTGCCGAAGGCGTCGTTGACGAACACGTCGGCCAGAGAAGCCAGAGCCTTGCTCAGCTGGGGATCGTTCTTGGTTTCGCCCTTTTCAAAGCGGGTGTTTTCCAGCAGCATCACGTCGCCGTCCTTCAGAGCGGCGGCCTTGGCCTGGGCGTCGGCGCCGGCCACGTCGGAAGCCATGATCACTTCCTTGCCCAGCAGCTGGCTCAGACGGTCGGCAACTACCTTCAGGCTCAGCTCGGGCTTGTATTCCCCCTTGGGCTTGCCCATGTGGGAGCAGAGGATCACCTTTGCGCCCTGCTCGACCAGATAGGAAATGGTGGGCATAGCGGCGACAATCCGCTTGTCGGATGTGATGACGCCGTTCTTGGTGGGAACGTTGAAGTCACAGCGGCACAGCACCCGCTTGCCGGCTACCTGAATGTCTTCAATAGACTTCTTGTTGTAGTTCATGGTAAACCCTCCATATAATATGTAGTCATTATCTTGCGAGAGCGTCTCGCATTGTTCCATAATCCCGGAGTTCTGGGAAAGAGAGCTGCCGCAGGGCTTCATAGACGGTGACAGCCACGGAGTTGCTCAGGTTCAGGCTTCGCGCCTGAGCCCGCATGGGGATCCGGAGGCACTGGTCATAGTGCGCATCCAGGAAGCTCTCGGGAAGGCCTTTGGTCTCCTTTCCGAAAAACAGGTAGCAGCCGTCCTGAAAGGCGGCTTCGGTATAGCATCTGGGCGCTTTGGTAGAAAGGCACCACATCTGCTCCACCCGGTTGCGGGCAAAGAAGTCATCCAGGTTTTCATAGTCGAAAACCTCCACCATGGGCCAGTAATCCAGCCCCGCCCGGCGGACAGCCTTCTCGGAGATGTCAAAACCCAGAGGACGGATCAGGTGCAGCCTGGCTCCGGTGGCGGCGCAGGTGCGGGCAATGTTCCCGCAGTTCTGGGGAATTTCCGGCTCCACCAGCACGATATTCAGCAACAACCATCACCTCAGTTGAAACGTTTGGAATCTCTTTTCACAAAATCCGTTCGGCTTCTATTGTAAGACAAACCACCGGTAAAATCAATGATGAAAAACCCTTTTTGCAACTTTTTTATACAATACACATAAAGAAAGCGTTCTGACGGGGAAATTTGTGAAAAATGCGGAAGGGAAATTTTTCCTTTGACAGAGCCGGAAATTCCGGGGTAAAAACCGAAGGAATCCGAAAAAATGCCGGCGGCAGGGGAGAAGCGCGGGGGTTCTCAAAAAAACCCCGGCCGCGGAAAAACGGCCGGGGAGATATGGAAACAGGAGCGGGTATGCCGGCTCAGCCTACACCCATCAGCAGACCGCCGTCGTGGGATACCCAGGTGCCGGCGGGAGCGCTGAGGATCTGTCCGTTGGACAGTTCGGCGAACAGCTCCATGGTCAGCTGCTGATCGTCTTCCATTTCCGGAATTTTGCTGAACTGCGCCTCAACCTCCAGGGAATAGCCGCCGTCTTCGGTCAGCTCCGGAAGCTGCAGCTCCGCCCGGTCAACCTCTTCGCCGTTGAACATCAGGGTCAGGTAGGCTTTGGTGCAGGTGATGGACTCGCCGCCGTTTTTCAGAAGGGGAGGCTGAATCCGCAGGGTGCTGTCGGTGATGCGCAGCGTGCCGCCGGAATATTCGCTGCCGTTGATGATGATGTCGCAGTAGGACTCCAGAGAAGAAGCGATGTCAATGAGGGTAACATCGTAAGGATCCGAGGGGGTATTCACGGGAACCTCCAGCTGCTCATCCTGAGAGGCCAGAACCACATAGTAGCAGTAGCCGTCGGCGCCGTTGAGATCCACGGAAGCGGTATAGGCGCTGCCGTCCCAATCACAGACCGCCTGAGCGGCTACGTCACCTTCCAGCCGCACCACAAATACGGCGTTCTGGCCTTCCCAGTAGGACAGCGGGGTGGCACTGAGGTGGACGGAAGCGCCGTTGGGGCTGCTCCAGGTGGTGGAGGTGAGGGTCCAGTCGGCCAGACCCAGCTCCTGGGTGCCGGCGCTTTGGGAGGCGGTGGAGTCTGCTTCCGCATCGTCCCTGCCGCAGGCGCCGAACAGCAGGGCGCAGGCGGTCAGAACAGCTATGACAGCAAAAAGATATTTTCGATTCATAATTCTTCCTCCTAATCTTCGGGCGTGCTCCTGTGAGAACACGCTGAGGGGTACTTCTCTTGAATGTCATTATAGCGCATTTTTTTACCGATTGCAACCGTTCCTTTCCCCGGGATTCTTAAGATTCTCTTTGGTTCCCGGAGGGAGCGCCTCCGGAAAGCAGGACGCGGGAGCGGCCGGATCCGGCTGCTCCCGCGGAGGGAATCTTTAAACGGTACGGGTCCACTCTGTAACCAGAAGGCCGGGCACCGCCCAGATCAGCTGGTACAAAAGAACGTTGGTGGGGGTCAGAAGCTCGGTGTTGCCCAGAACGGCCAGAGCCAGCATGATCAGCATACCCAGAATGCCGCCGATCATATGGATGAGCACACCCAGCTGGGTGCTGGTGCGCAGGGCTCTGGCGCCGGTAACGGCGTAGGCCGGAGCCACCAGCTCTTCCCGGGTGGTAATGGCCAGCACCGGGCTTTCCGGATCCGGATGCACCTTCTTCAAAGCGGTGCGCACATCCCAGTCGGGGAAGCAGATCCGGCGGGTCTTTACGCTGAATTTGGCCTGCAGGAAGGACTCGGTGAGCATAAAGTCGGAGCTGAGCATCACAGGGGTCAGCTTACGGCAGCCGCAGAGGGTCACAAGGCCGGCGGCGGCGGAACGCATTTTGGCGTAGGAGATGGCGTACACGGCGCACAGCTGCCCGTCAATGGCGGCGTACACCGCCTGGTTGACCATGGTGCCCTCGGGGATTTCCACGCCCATGTCCTGCAGGAAGTTCAGGGTGCCCAGCAGCACCGGTTCCCCGCTGATTTCACCGCCGATGCCGCCCCCGCCGTAGTTCTGGAAGTTCTTCACCGGGTGGAGCAGGCCGTTGCGGCTGGTGAGCAGCTGCTGGAATACGGGAACCAGTCCGCCGCCGGCGATGGTGATCAGAGAGGTGGAGTAGGAAACCACCTGATCCGGATTCCGATCCCCGTAGAACTTTACGCCGTTGAGCTTGGTGCAGCCCTGGGGGAACAGATCCTGGTCGTACAGGGGGAACGCGGCCTTGCCGGAAAGACCCTTTACCCCCCGCCAGCCGCACAGCACGGTGCCCACCAGGTGCAGCCGCTGCTCCAGAATGGCCATGGGGCGGGTGGTGGAAATGAAGGAGCTGGCAGGCACCGCCACCAGCAGGGAGGTGGACAGGATCTGCACAGCCATGCTGGCCCCGTGGCGCATGCCCGCGAATACAGCAATGACGATGCAGGCAATCAGGCTCAGGAAGGCATAGAAGTTCTGCAGCTTTTCCGGGCCGGCAGACTGGGTATAGGTATCCATAAAATCTTCCACTTCACCCTCGGTGCGCAGAAGACCGGCTTTGCCTTCAAAAAAATCCGCGGTTTTCACGATGCCGTGGAGCCGGACGGCTTTGCGCATGGTGTCCATCTGCGCCATTTCCGTGGAGCGGCGCTGGCACCTGGCCCACAGCGCCATGGTCATTGCCAGGCTGAAAGCGGCGCAGCAGGGAACCCGCAGCTCTGAAAGGCAGAATCCGGCATCCACCATGCAGACGGCGAAGGTGATGGTCAGCAGGGTGTTCAGAGTGAAGCGGCCTTTAAACAGATCCAGAATGCTGTCCATCATCAGATGGCAGCCCAGCAAAGCGGAGATCATCATGGCCAGCACCTGGGAAAAGATTACCAGCCGCAGGCGGTTCTCCGGAACCATGCCCAGAGCAAACAGGGTGGCGGCGCCGGCGCACAGCAGCACGATGAGCAAGTTCAGCACGATGGCAAGCTGCAGCTTGCCGATGCCGATCTCAGACAGCTCGTAATAGCGCTTTTCCGGCCCGGCTACCAGCTTCTTTTTCAGCTCCTTCAGCCGGGAACGGGGCGTGAACAGCTCAGGGGCCGGAACGAACTCCTCCTCCGCTGGAGGAGCAGCCCCCGGTGCCTCGGCTCCTTCGGCGGTGTCTCCGGGACGGGCATCCTCGGAAACCGGATCCCCGGAAAGGGCATCCCCGGCAAGGGCATCCTCCGAAAGGGCGTCCTCGGAGAGGACATCCTCGGAAATCGTATCTTCGGAGAGAATGTCCTGGATGTCCGCCGGATCCGCTTTTCCGCCCAGAGCCTCACCGGCGGGAACATCCAGGTGGATGGTGTCGTCGGCAAGCACGGCAGGGTCGGCATCCCCGGAAAGCGCCTCCGGGTCAAGGCTTGCAAGATCCTCCGGGGGGGTCTCCTGGGAGAAGCGGAATTCGCTCAGATCCAGATCCGGAATGGTGTTGCCGGAAATCCGGGAAGACTCCCGGGATTCGGATTCGTGAGGATCCCGGACGGTTACAGGGGTGATGGTCAGCTCGGGCAGGTGGAGCAGCGCGTCCAGCTCCTCGTCCGCCTCCACCTCCTGGGATTCGTCTTGGGGAAGGTCGTGAAATTCGTTGAGAATGTCCTCCAGGTCAAAGCCCTGAAGCTCGTTTTTGTTGTCCATTATGGGTTTCCTCCTGGTTAGATCCGCTGACGCACCGCTTCATAAAGCAGGATGGAGGCGGCGGCGGAAGCGTTCAGGGAACTGATACGTCCCTTCATGGGGATATGCACCAGCATATCGCAGTTTTTTCGAACCAGCTGGCTCATGCCGTCCCCCTCGCTGCCGATGACAATGGCGGAAGCGCCGGTAAGATCGGCCTGGTACATGGGCACGGAGCCTTCCGCGGCAGTGCCGAAAATCCAGACGCCTTTTTCCTTCAGCTGCTGAATGGTGGCGCTGATGTTGGTAACACGGGCCACGGGCATATATTCCACCGCGCCGGCAGAGGCCTTGGCCACGGCAGCGTTGAGACCGACGCTGCGGCGCTTGGGGATGATGACCCCGTGGGCGCCGGCGCATTCGGCGCTTCTGAGGATGGCGCCCAGATTATGGGGATCCGTCAGCTCGTCGCAGATGACAATCAGCGGCGCTTCGCCCCGGGAAGCGGCCTGCTCCAGGATCTGATCCACAGTGCAGTAGCTGTGCGCCGCGGCCAGGGCGATGACACCCTGGTGGGCGTGGGTAACGGACATGGCGTCCAGCTTCCGCCGATCCACGGGAACCACCACGGCGCCGGCCTCCCTGGCCAGGGCGGCCAGCTGCTGAAGGCTCCGGTCGGTATCGCCGGAGGCAATAAATACCTTATCGATGGTACGGCCGCTGTTCAGCGCCTCCTGAAGGGCATTTCGGCCCTCCAGCTGACCTTCCGCCTCCTGAACCGGGCGGTCCGTCCGGCGGGGAGGCCGATCCGGCTTTTGCGGACGTGTTTTTTCACTCATAACTGTTCTCTCCATGATCAATATCGCACGGCAGAATGTTCGCGCCCAGGCTTAAAACGCCCCGGAGCCCCTGGGCGCAAACCTGTAAACTCTATCATTATAGCAGATTTTTCGGAAGTTCTCAACTCTTATTTTTTCCGGAACCGGGAAAAATCCCCGATTGTGTCGGATATTCACAGAAAATTTACTCCTTAATCGAGAATCATTCGTTGCCTGCGGCGCAAAAATGTGCTATGATGACACAAACGCAAGCCAAAGGAGGCGAGAGGATATGGAACCCAACCGGGGCAACGACAACAACAACAAAAAACCGGATGGCGGCGAACGGCCGAAAAACAGCATCGTCACCGCGCTTTTGATCACAGTGGTCATTGTTCTGCTGTTCAGCTGGCTGCTGAACGCAGTGGAAAGCAGTCAGTATACCCAGACCCGGTATGACGAATTCAAACAGGCCATGGACGCGGGACAGCTGGCGGAGGTGCTGATCAAATCCGACCGGATTGTATATTTGACCAAGGAAGAGGCGGCCAAGGATCCCTCTGTACAGAAAGCCTGCTACACCGGCCTTCCCTCGGGAAATGTTATGGAACTGGCCAATGAGCTGGAGGCCATGGGCGTAAAGGTGGACAAAGAGATTGTGGAAGACAACTCTCTGATCATGATGATCCTTTCCTATGTGGTGATGATTGGCGGGCTGTTCCTGGTGATGAACATGCTCACCAAGCGCATGGGCAGCGACGGCATGATGGGCGGCTTCGGCAAGTCCAAGGCCAAGGTCTACATGGAAAAGCAAACCGGCGTCACCTTTAAGGATGTAGCCGGTCAGGATGAGGCCAAAGAATCCCTGCAGGAGATCATTGACTTTCTCCACAATCCTCAGAAATACACCGCCATCGGCGCCAAGCTGCCCAAGGGTGCGCTGCTGGTAGGCTCCCCCGGCACCGGCAAGACCCTCCTTGCCAAGGCTGTGGCAGGTGAGGCCAATGTGCCCTTCTTCTCTATTTCCGGCTCGGACTTTGTGGAGATGTTTGTGGGCATGGGCGCCAGCCGGGTGCGGGATCTGTTCCAGCAGGCGGCAAAGGTGGCGCCGTGCATCATCTTCATTGACGAGATCGACGCGGTGGGCCGCTCCCGGGATACTCGTTACGGCAGCAACTCCGAGCAGGAGCAGACCCTGAACCAGCTGCTCAGCGAGATCGACGGGTTTGAGCCGTCCAAGGGCATTGTGTGCCTGGCGGCAACCAACCGGCCGGAGATCCTGGACAAGGCGCTGCTGCGCCCCGGCCGGTTTGACCGGCGGATCATTGTAGACCGTCCCAACCTTCAGGGGCGTCTGGATACCCTGAAGGTGCACACCCGGAAGATCAAGCTCAGCGAGGACGTGGATCTGCGGAAGATCGCCCAGGCCACTGCCGGAGCCGTAGGCGCGGATCTGGCCAACCTGGTCAACGAAGCGGCGCTGCGGGCAGTCCGTCAGGGGCGGAAGGCGGTGAACCAGGAGGATCTGCTGGTATCCTTTGAAACGGTCATTGCCGGTACCGAAAAGAAAAACACCGTGCTTACCGATATGGAAAAGCGGCTGGTGGCCTACCACGAGGTGGGTCACGCCCTGGTGGCGGCTTTGGAGAAGCATTCCCAGCCGGTTTCCAAGATCACCATTGTGCCCCACACCTCCGGCGCGCTGGGCTACACCATGCAGATGCCCGAGGAGGAGAAGTTCCTGTCCACCGCCGACGAGCTGCGCACCGAGCTGCGCACCCTGGTAGGCGGCCGGGCGGCGGAGCAGGTGGTCTTCGGCATCCAGACCACCGGCGCGGCCAACGACATTCAGCGAGCCACCGCGCTGGCCCGGAACATGGTTACGCAGTACGGCATGAGCGAGCGGTTTGGCTTGATGACCACCGCCACGGTGCAGAACCAGTATCTGGACGGCCAGGCCTATATGGACTGCTCCCAGGAAACCGCCGCGGGGGTGGATCAGGAGGTCATGCGCCTGCTGGAGGAAGCCTACGGCGACGCCAAGCGGATCCTCACCCAGAAGCGGGCGCTGCTGGATGAGATTTCGGAATTCCTGCTGGTAAAGGAGACCATCACCGGCGACGAGCTGATGGCCTACGTCAACGCCGACGCCAACCAGCTTCCGGAACCGGAGCGCACCACGGAAGAATAAAAACACAGCAAAGGCCCGTGCAATTTTTTGCACGGGTTTTTTGCGCGTGAAACAAAAACGGCTTTTCCAGTCGTATCTATGGTGAAGGAGGTGAAGGCCATGGCTTCTTTGTTGCGTACGGACAAAGAGATCACGGAAATCTACAACCGAAATGCGGACACAGTTTACTATGTCTGCTATTCCTTTATGAAAAACAAGCCCGAGGCAGAGGACATGGTACAGGAGACCTTCCTGCGGCTGATCACCAAAGGCAGAGCCTTCGAAAGCGAACGCCATGAAAAGGCCTGGCTCATTGTCACCGCGTCCAACCTGTGCAAAGACGCCCTGAAGCGGATGCACCGCCGGGAGGAGCCCCTGGAGGATCATTGGGGGCTGGCTTCCCCGGAAGCCCTCCGGGACAACCCGGTGCTGGAGGCGGTGCTGTCTCTGCCGGCGGAATACAAGACGCTGGTGCATATGTACTATTATGAAGGCTATACCGCCAGGGAGATCGCCGGGGCGCTTCGCTGTCCCCAGGCTACGGTGCGAACCCGGCTGGCTCGGGCAAGAAAACTGCTGAAAACCATGCTAGGAGGTGGATCGGATGACCAAGTTTTCTCTGGAAAAAGCCTATGAATCTATCCGGCTCAGCCAGGAGGAGAAGGACGCCCTGCTGGAATCCATCCTGGCCCGGTCGTCCGGAGAGACGCCTGCCGGAAAGGAAGGAACCAGTATGAGAAGAAATCGCAAACATCCGCTGCTGATCGCGGCGGTAATCGCCGGAGTGCTGTGCCTGGTGGGCTGCGCGGCGGTGTATGTGCTGACCATGGAGGACTTCAAAGTCGGTCAGCGGGAAGTGACGCAAGAGGTGTGGGACGAGAATCTGGAGCTGCAGGGCTATGAGACCGTCACAGAGCAGGTGCTGACCTTCGCGGGGCTGAAGGACACCCCGGCCTACCAGGCGGCCAAGGAATGGTATGAATTTACGGAAAGCTATGATCCCGACTATGCCATTTACTATGCCAACAGCGACGATCCCATGGAATTTCCTGCCGAGTATGACGCGTACAATCTGTACTCTCAGGAGATGAAGGACAAGGTGGATGAAATTGCCGGAAAATACAATCTGAAACTGGCCGGGGCCTCGGTGGAGAACCGAAGTGAAAAGGCGCTGCTGCGCTATCTGGGGCTGGAAAACGGCATCGGCAATCCGGAAGTGGGGGCGTCCATCGATTCCTTTGCCAGCGGGTATTATGAAAACGGGGGTCTCTGGTTCTATTTCTATATGGAGTTGCCGGAGGAGGCGGTGTGGCCCTATTCCATTCTGGGGACCTACACCTACAGGCCCAAGGACTGTTTTACCACAAATTACTGCTCCCTCAACGACACCGGAGACTGGAAAGAGTGGAACTACACCACCGCCGGCGGCGATCAGGTACTGATCCTCCGCTCTCCCACCCATGGCAGAGTCTGGATCTTCAGTGATCAGGCAGAAGGAACGGTAGCGGTGAGCCTGGATGCGGGCATGGAAGAATATTCCGACGAAGACGTGACGAAGACATTCATGACAGACCGGCAGCTGGAGCAGGCGGTGGACGCCATCGACTTCTCCGTCCAGGTGAATCCCGGAGAGGAAAGCCTGCTGCTGGGCAATGAGAATGTGGATACCGCCCAAAGAAAGCAGACCCAAAACGGCGTTACCCTGGAGCTGAAGTCCGCCGAAACCGATGGAACCATGATTCGGGTGGTGGTGGGGATCACCGCCCCGGAGGGGGTTATCCTGACCCGGGTGGGAAATGAGACCATCATGATCATGCCCGGAAATTGGGAGGGAATGAACGACCTGGTCTGCCAAGAGGAACTGGACATCTACGGAGCCAACGGTACCTGGAGTGCCCGGGAAGATGGCGACGGGAAGGACAACACCGTGGATATCGTTATGGAACGGGCGTACCATAGCGAAGGCACGGAACCGGTGATTACTTCCGACCAGCACTGGAATGTGTATATTGAAGACCTGAAAGCGGAATATTGGGATCAGGAAACCGGGAAGGAGGTTGTCCAATGGGAGGCGGAAGGGGTTTGGTCCTTTGACCTCTCCTTCCAGGACAGCGACTTCCGGGAGCTGGAATTCGTGTCGGAGCCGGTGACATTCCGCACCGTCATCGGCTGGAAGGCCGACGGAACCGACGTCTATGGAGAAGTGGGGCTGACCTCCCTGGTGCTGCGCTCCTTCGGCGCTTCCTATTCCTTCCGGGAGGGAGAGACCGGCGCGGATATGGCGGACTACAAAAACGGGATCTATCCCACGGTGGTGCTGACCGACGGCTCTGAGATTCCGCTGATCCCGGACTGCGGCTGGCACCTGACCGCGGAGGAGACCATCCCCATGGATCAGGTGGATCATGTGCGCCTTATGGACGGCACAGAACTGAAGCCGGTAACGGAATAAGGCGATGCCCCGGGCAGCTGCCCGGGGCATTCAGACCGTCGAAAAAGCTTCGCAGAATTTGCCGCTTCAGCGGCAAACAAAATTTGATCATTTTCTGCCGGGGCGCACCCCAGGGTGGTCTCTCTTGCCCCTTCGGGGCAATTCACCTTCTGTACCTGGCAGAAAATAC
>CALXDT010000100.1 GCA_944387125.1 uncultured Oscillospiraceae bacterium
GGGCATTGTAGAACTTCATGGCACGGCTGCCCCGCCCCAGAATCGCCTCGGCACACCAGGCCCAGGGGTTGGGGTGGCTGAAAATGGCGCCGTTTTCCTTCAGTCCCGGATACACCCGGGTGACAAATCCGATGCTATCATCGGCTGCGGTGAAGCAAGGGGCATTGAGCATCAGGCCGTAGGGGGTGTACAGGTATTCGTCCACACTGTCCATGGCGGAAAGACCCCGCTCCCGGCCGGCAACCCCGGAGAGCACCGCCCAGGTATTGCTCTCCATATGCACCCGCCCCTCCCGGTCTTCCTGGGTGCCGATTTTCCGGTTTTCCGCGGTGATGCCCCGGATGTACCACTTTCCGTCCCACAGCACTTCCTCGCAGGTCTTCTTCACCTGTTGTGCCATCCGGCGGTAGAGGGCCGCGTCTTCCGCCTGTCCCAAACGCTCCGCCAGCGCAGTGAAGTTCCCCAGCGCCCAGTGGTGCAGGAAGCTGACCATGGCGCTTTCACCGCCGCCCAGATTCAGGCAGTCGTTCCAGTCCGCCCGGAGACCCTTGCAGATGCCGTTGCGCCCCACCTCCCGGGCGGAGAAATCCAAAATCTTTTTCATATGCTCGTAGACCGTTCCCGCGCCCCCGTCGGCGTAGGTCACAACCTCCCAGGGAAAGGACAGATCTCCGGTCTCCCGGATGTACTGGACAACGGAGGACACCAGCCACAGAGCGTCGTCGGCGCACACATCCCTGATCCCGTGGATGATCTGGCTTTTGTCCGGAGTGGGCACCACCGTGGGAGACTGGAACGACTGCTGCTTTTCTTCCGGTTCAAACCACCGGGGGTCAAACAGGTGCAGGCCATAGCCCTCCTCGGTCAGGGCGCGGAGCAGCTGGATCAGCCGCCTTCGGCACATTTCCGGGTTGGAATGGGGCACCATCATGACATCCTGGGCAGTATCCCGGTACCCCAGCCCGGTACGGCCGCCCACCTCAATGAAGGAGGTGAACCGGGAGAACATCACATTGATTTCACTTTGGTACAGATTCCAGATATTGATTTCCGTGTCCATCCCCTGGTTGGGGGTGCTGACCTGCAGGCAGGAGAGCTTCCGCTCCCAGTGCTCCGCGGTGCGGGCGAAGTCCTCGTCCGCCTTTTGAGGCGTATACTTCTGCCGCATAGCCTTCCCCTGCTCGATCCCGCCCTCTCCCAGCAGGTAGATCAGCCGTCTTTCCTCTCCCGGCGCCAGGGTGAGGTTTTTTTTCAGGCAGCCGCAGTGATTGCCGCCCTTTTCAAAGGAGCCGGTGCATTCCCCGGTCTCCACCACCAGCGGATTCCGCTCGGTACGGTAAGGACCGATGAACCGATCCCGCAGGCAGTCAAAGCCATCGGGCCGGAAATTTCCGGTAAAGAACTGATAGCCGTCTTCTTCGTAGTACAGGTCGTGCTCAATGACCCCGTCTTCGTACCGGCTGCCTGCGGCGTAAAGGCTCATCTGAAAGTTCCGGTTATCCATGTCAATCTGGTGGAAGCTGAATTCCAGATAGGAAAACACGGCAATCTCCCTGGTGCGTCCGCTGTCATTGCGCAGCCGCAGATCCCAGATCTGCACCGGATCGTCCATGGCCGTGAACAGGGTCTGCCGGGCATGGATGCCGCTGTAATCACACAAGTATTTGCTGTAGCTGAGACCATGCCGGCAGAAATAGAATTCCTTGGGCTTCCCCACCGGCTGCCAGGAGACCGACCAATAGTCCCCGGTCTGCTGATCTCGCAGGTACAGGTAGTGGCCGGGACCGTCCATGGGTACTCCGTTGGAACGGAACCGGGTGATCCGGTGGTACTCCGGGGAACGGTAAAGCAGGTAGCCTCCGGCAGTGTGGTTAAATACGCCGTACAGATCCTTCAGGCCGATGTAGTTGGTCCAGGACACAGGCAGATCCACCCGGTCGATGACATACTCCCTGGCCTGGTTGTCAAAATGACCGTATTTCATAACAATTTCCTCCCGGCAGTTGTATACATTGTTAGTATACTCCATAATCTTCCCACAGGAAATGGCTAAACCTGCCCCTTCTTGTCTATGGTTGTCCGTTTTCTCCCAGGGTCGGTTTCCCCAAGGACAGAAAGCCGCCGCGCTCCGGTTGGGGAGCGGCGGCTTTGTTATGCAGAGGGATCCGGTGAAAAACGCAGCTGCAGCCGTCCGGAGGCGGCGTCGTCCAACAGGGCACGGCTGGGGAATCCGTTTTGCACCCCCAGTTTTGTGACGCTGTAGGCCGCTGCCCAGGCGGCGGCGGGGACAGCTTCTTCCAAACGACGCCCCTCGCAAAGAAGCGCCACCAGGCAGCCGATAAAGACGTCATTGGTGCCGGTGCAGTCCACGCAGGGATAATCGTGGGCGGGGTACTGGCGGATCCCCTCCCGGGTTGCCCAAAGGCTCCCGTCTGCGCCGCCGGTGATGATCACATTCTGCGCCCCCCGCTCCAGGAACCATCTGGCTTGCGCCTCCGGGTCGGTAATCCCCCGGCAGATCTTTCGGGCGTCCCGCTGGGCGGGCACCACCATATACAGATCCTGCAGCAGAGGCGGCGGCAGCTCCCGGACGTAGGCCGGACTGAGGATCATCGGGATATCCCGGCTGCGGCACAGCTCCCGGAGGGTCAGCACGGTGTCCATGGGAATATCCGTCTGCACCAGACAGCAGGCGGCATCCTGCAGCAGCGCTTCCTTCCGGCGGACATAGCCGCTGTCCATGGCAGTATTGGCGCCGGGGTTGATCAAAATCGAGGTTTTCCCATCGGGATACAGGCTGATATAGGCCGTTCCCGTGGGCTGATCCTGCCGGAAGGAAACCCCGTCCATTTTGACCCCCGCCCGGGTCAGGGCTTCGTGGGCAGTCCGCCCCCGCCGGTCGGAGCCAAGGCAGCCCAGCAGATAGACATTCCCCCCCAGACTGGCAATGCCGTAGGCCTGGTTGGCGCCCTTGCCCCCTACAAGATCCGCCATGTGGGAGGCCACCTGGGTCTTTCCCACCTGAGCCGGCTCCTGGGTGGCCAGAATGATGTCCGTATTGATATAGCCCGCCACCAGAATCTTGGGTCTTCCATCCCGGCGCATGCGGATGCTGCTGCGGTGACGGATGGGGCACTCCACCTGCGCACTGGAAAAGGGAACGGCCGTGTGCTGGATCTGACTGAGCAGGCACTGAACCGCCAGCTGCGCCATCCGCCCCACATCCGTGGAGGCCGCGGTAAGCGCCGGCGAAAGGGTCAGGGCATCCGGAGCGTCCTCCATGGAAATGACGGACAGATCCGCCGGGATCTGCATGCTGTCGGTAGCCGCCGCGGCATAAACCACCCGGGCAGTATCCACATCCTGGCAGACCACTCCAGTCACCCCCGCGTCCGCCATGCTGCGGAAATTCTCCATAAAGGCGTCATCCGGACAAAGGATAAAATCCTGACGGATTGGGATCCCGGCTGCTGTCAGCGCGCCGGTGTATCCGGAGAGAATTGCGTCCCGCAGGGGCTGATTGCAGTCCGGCCGAAGCACCAGGCCGATCTGAGCAGAGTTGTGCTCCAGCAGCACCTGGGTGCAGTCCCGGGCGATCCGGGCTGAGTCCCGGTACAGCTGGGGAAATTCCGCGGGCTTCGGATAGTGATCCAGGGCGACAATGCCGATTCCCTGCTCATACAGCTCCCGAAGGCTCCCATGGATCCTGTCGCTTCCCGAGAAGACAATGACGCCGTCCGCACGGTTCCCGGCAAAGTCGTTCAGAATGGACGTCTCGGACTCGGGAGAGCCGCTGGCCAGCACCAGAACCAGGGAATAGTTGTGTTCCCGGATCCTTTGCTGGATCTCCGAGGCAAAGCTGACATAAAACGCGGAATTCAGGGTGGGGATGATCAGTCCGATCCGGTTGGTTTGGGAGAGGATCCTGTCGCGGATCTTGGCATAGGGAACGTATCCCACTTCATCGATAATCCGCAGCACCCGCTCCCGGGTCTGCTGGCTGATGTTCTCATCCTTGTGGTTAATGATCCGGGAAACGGTAGTGACCGATACATTGGCGGCCTTGGCAATATCCTTGATGGTCATGGGCATTTCTCCTGTTTCAATCCGTCTGCCTTCCTTCCCGCCGATCCGCCGGGATCCAGGTCTTCAGAAGCCATCGGGGCATTTAACAAAATTTATTCAAACATATTGTACTATTTTGACAAAAATATTGCAAGACCTTAAATACGCATTGACAGAAAAATATATTTTAGTACAATAATGGTATAAGTAAACTGTTTTACTTAACCTGTTTACCAAACCATCGGATCAGGAGGTTGCCTATGAAACAGGAGGCATTTAAACACTTGTTCCCTCAGCCCGATTACGCGGAGCTCACCGCCCGTCTGCGCCGGCCCGCCGGCATCGTGGACGTTATTTTGGACACCGACGCCTACAACGAGGTGGACGACCAGTTCGCTCTGGCTTATCTGATCCGTTCCGAAGAAAGCGTCCGGATGAAAGCCATCACCGCCGCCCCCTTTTATCGGGATCCCCGGATCGGCGTCTGCCGTTCGGAAAACCCGGGAGACGGGATGGAAAAAAGCTACTATGAGATTCTGAAGGTGCTGAAGCTGGCCGGCCGGGAGGATCTGTGCGGCAGGGTCTGCCGGGGCGCCCGGAGCTATCTGGCCGACGAGCTGACCCCGGTGCCCTCGGAAGCGGCGGAGCGGATCCTGGAGATATCCCGGGACTACAGCGCCCTGCAGCCTTTGTACATCGTGGCGCTGGGCGCCATCACCAATGTAGCCTCTGCCCTGCTGATGGATCCGACTCTGGTAAACCGCTGCGTTGTGGTGTGGCTGGCCGGCCACGCCCATCATTGGAACGACTGCAGCGATTTCAACATGTCCCAGGACATGGCCGCCTCCCGGATTGTCTTCGGGTGCGGGGTTCCGCTGGTGCAGTTTCCCATGTTTGGCGTGGTGTCGGAATTCCGGTTTTCCAAACCGGAGCTGGAATACTGGTTCCGGGGAAAAAATGCCCTGTGCAATTACCTGATCGACAATACCTACGAATACGCCAAGCTGAAATACAACTATGCGGGCTGGAGCAAGCCGCTGTGGGATCTGGCCACCGTCTGCTGGGTGGTGCAGGGGGATTTCGTCAAATCCGCCTGCGTTCCCGCCCCGGTGCCCACCTATGACTGCGGCTACAGCATCGACATGACCCGCCACCCCATGCAGTATGTGTACTGTGTGGAGAAGGATCCGCTGATTGCAGACATTGCCGCAAAGCTGGGGCGGTGACAACGTTGTTTTGCCCGGATCCCGGGTGAAATAAAATGCGGGGAAGCTCTGATGAAATCGGCAAGGGCTGATGCCGGAAGATTTTGCACAGCCGAAGGTTCAAAAAGCGAAGAAATGCTGTGTGCATTCCCCGCTTTTTCAACCGCGCGGATGGGGCAAAGGATCCGGCATTCAGCCCAAGGGGATTTCTTCAGAGGCTCCTTAGAAATGGAGGAACTAAAAATGAAAAAACTGATCGCACTGGTTCTGGCGCTGGTCATGGTTCTGGCTCTGTCGGCCTGCGGCTCCAGCGGCCAGGAGGAAGAAAACGCCACCGCCGCCGGCCAGGAGGGTGTCGTCACCATCAAGCTGATGATGTCCCAGACCCAGGAGCCCGGCGTCAGCGCCGCTGTGGAGGCATTCAACAAGGCTTACGAAGGGAAATACGTCTGCGAGGCTGACTATCTGGCCTTCGACAACGTGTTTGAAACCCTGGAAATCCTGATGAGCTCCCAGTCTTCCGAATATGACCTGTTTGCCGCCGACGGCCCCAACATCGCCGCTTACGCCGAGCGGGGCTACCTGACGCCCCTGACGGACTACGTTACCGACGAGGAGTTCGCCATGTTCACCAAGCCCATGCAGGATGAAATGACCTACAACGGCGAGATCTACGGTCTGGCCATGGGCGACTCCAGCCTGGTCATGTACTACAATACCGCCCTGCTGGAGCAGGCCGGCATCACCTATGACTTCTCCGCCCTCAACGGAGACAACCGCATCTCCTGGGAAGAGCTGGTGGACATTGCCAAGGAGGTTCAGGCCGCCTGCGATCCCGACGGCTCCCAGGGTCTGATCGGCATCGAGTTCCAGCAGGTTGGGCGCACCTACCAGATGAACGTTCTGGCCAATGACCTGGGCGGTGTGAACATCGATGAAAGCGGTCTGTCTGTGGACGGCATCATCAACGCGGAGCCCTGGCTCACCGCGTTGAACTGGTATCAGACCCAGGTCAACGACGGAGTGTTCTCCAAGGGCATTTCCGCCAGCGACACCAGCTCCTACTTCATGTCCGACAAGATCATCTTCTATCTGGGCACCACCGCCATGCCCGGCACCTTCGATTCCAACGGATTCGACCACTACGACTTCACCTATGTTCCCTACTTTGAAGGCCATCAGGAAGATGTCACCACCTCCTGCGGCTCCTGGACCGTGGGTCTGAATCCCTACTCCCAGAAGCAGGAAGCCGCTGTGGAGTTCCTGAAGTACCTGTGCATTTACGACGGCGCCGATGTTTACATCAACACCTCCGGCATGGTTCCCGCTCTGTCCCGTCAGTTCACGGACGAGCTGATTGCCGAGAAGCCCTATCTGGCCATTGCCCAGTACGAAGGCGAGAACACGGCTCTGGTTCGCGCCATTACCCCCGGCTTCAACGAGTACGCCACCTCTGTCAACGCCCTGTGGGAAAATGTCCGCAACGGCGCCGATGTGAACGAAGCCGCCCAGGCCTGTGTGGACGAGCTGACCACCGCATTCCTGGAATATCAGGAGTAATCTTTCTTCCTCTCGGCAAACAGCGGGATCAGCCTGTTTCCGGGCTGATCCCCGCTATTCCAAATACCACAGAAAGTTGAGCGAATACTATGGGAAGTTATACTGCGGTCACTCCGGGCGCCAAAAAGCTGAAGCGGGAAAAGGCCTTTCAAAAGGTGCTGCCCTATCTGATGCTGGCGCCTGCCCTGATCTTCGTGCTGATTTTCAAAATCTATCCCATCATCTCTGTTTCGGTTGGCTCCTTCTTCCGGGACGGCTCCCTGACCCTGCGTACTTACGAGATCCTGTTCAGTGATATGACCTTCTGGAATTCTCTGTGGACGACTCTGAAAATGAACGTCGTTATGATCCCTCTGCAGATTCTGGTCTCCCTGATTCTGGCGCTGCTGGTGAACAACAACGTTCCGGGAATCGGCATGTTCCGCAGCATCTACTATCTGCCTGTAACCATGGCGATTTCTGTGGCTTCCGTCACCTGGAGCCTGATGATGAATGTAAACAACGGTGTGTTTAACAGCATTCTCAGTATTTTCGGCATCCCCACCCAGGGTTTCTTCACCGACGCCGGCCAGGCGCTGTGGTGCATCGTGCTGATGGCCACCTGGAAAGGATGCGGTATGTGGATGATGTACCTGCTGGCCGGTCTGAAGGGCGTGGACGTCACCATTTACGAGTCTGCCCGGCTGGACGGCTCCGGATATTTCACCACCCTGCGCAAGATCACCCTGCCGTTGATCAGCCGCACCATGCTGTTCGTGCTTGTGGCCAACACCACCGCCAATATGCTGCTGTTTGCGCCCTCCAAGCTGATCACCGAGGGCGGCCCCCAGAATTCCACCAACGTGCTGATGTACGAGGTTTACAAGTCCGCGTTCCGCAACGGCAACATGGCCCGGGCGGGCGCCATTACCACCATCCTGCTGCTGATCGTCATGGTAACGGTGATCCTTCAGTTCCGGATGATGAACGCCAACCAGGACGACTGAGGGAGGAACGAGAAATGAAGCATTCCTTGAAAAGCACCGCCTCCGCCGCAGCGCTGTATCTGGTGCTGGCAATCCTGGCCGTTGTGGCGCTGTTCCCCCTGTTTTATATCATCCTGGCCTCCTTCCGAACGGACGAGGAGATTTTCCGCTACGCGCTGCCCTTCTCCGTCAACACCCTGTTCCCGGTGGAGTGGACTCTGGAAAACTATGTAGAGTCCACTCCGCAACCAAAAAAGCATTGATATCACTGCATTTTCCGACAAAATATGCTATAATAACTGCACGGGAATCATGTAAAAAGCCAGAAAAAGGCGTGCAGTTTTGGAGGATGCGGGT
>CALXDT010000101.1 GCA_944387125.1 uncultured Oscillospiraceae bacterium
GATCACCCCGCCGCTGTCCATGGTGGCCGCGGCGGTCCGCCGTTGATCGGCCTCCTGGGTACTGGAGCGTATGCGCGTGGCGAAGGAAAAGAGTGGAGCGCACGCGGGGCGCCGGATCGATCTGCCCCCGGAGCCGATGCAGATCACCCGGCCGGCTTTTTCAAACAGCTCCACCGCCTGCTGCACCTGGGTCTGCTCCGCCAGCGCCAGACTCTGGTGCACCGCCTCCTGGGCAAGCCTTCCTACCTGCCCGCACCGTCCCCGGAAGGTGTCCGGGGAATGGACAGGCTGGGGATCCTGGGACACCGAATGGCGCGCCAGCTCAATCTTAAAGGCGTTGAAGCCCTTCAGCTCCAGGCTCCGGCAGAACCGGGAGATGGTGGCCTCGGCGGTGCCGCATTCATCGGCCAGCTGGGTAATGGACATGAACTGGACATTGTGATGATTGGCCAGCACATAGTCCGCCACCTTCCGCTCCGAGGCGGTCAGGTGGTAATAGGAGGCGTGGATGCGCTCCAGGATGTTGATTTTCTGCTGATCCATGGGCGACTTCTTTCTGTAAGCAAAGGGATTATTGTTCCAGGAGCTGCCCCAACATCTGATCCACCAGAATCAGGCAGCGGGGCACATGGAAGGGTCCTTTGAAGGTGGAGCCTTTGCAGGCCGGCTGGGTGGGCTTGCCGTCCCGGCGCAGATACCCGTACCACTCGCCGTATTCGTCCGCAAAGAAGATTTTGCAGTAGTCCAGAATCTGGTTGAAAATATCCAGATACTTCTCCTGCCGGGTGTCCCGGTAGATCATCAGCGAGGCGATCAGCGCCTCGTTGTGGGGCCACCACAGCTTCATATCGTGCTCGTAGGCCTCGGGCGGGTTGCCCAGGCAGTCCAGGAAGTACAGAATGCCGCCGTACTCCGGATCCCAGCCCTTTTGAAACGCCATGTCGAAGACGGTAATGGCCTTTTCGTGCAGCTGGGGATCCCCGGTGTCGTTGGCATAGTCCATCAGGAACCAGCTGCACTCAATGTCGTGGCCGGGGTTGACCATCCGGCCATCGGTGATGTCCAGCCGGGGGGTGCCGTCGAGCGCCACGTTTTCCAGGGTGCAGCCCAGGTCGTACTTGACGTGGTAGTTGAAAATATCCGCCACGCACTCTCTGGCCCGGGCGTCGTAAACCTCCCGCAGCTCCGGATCCACCCGCTTCATCACCCCGGTGACGTTGAGAATGATCATGGGGATGCCCAGCGTCCGGCCGGTGCGGGTCTCGGGAATGGTCTTGGGACCCAGGCCGGTGGGATCGGCCATGCCGTGGTTCAGGTTCCAGTACATATCGTACGCCCGGCGGGCCCGCTCCAGGTGCTCCCGTTCCCCGGTGATGCCGTAGTATTCCGCGTTGGCCATGCAGTAGAAGGCCTCGGAGTAGCAGTAGCGCCGCTGACGCAGGGGCTTGCCGTCGCCGGTGACGGTGAAGTACAGCCGCCCGCCGGCGTCGTGGTTGACGCAGTGGTTTTCCAGAAAGTCAATGCAGCTTTTGGAAGCGGCCAGCCATTCCGGCCGAACCCCGTAGACCCGGCACAGGTAGGCATAGGTCCAGCCGCACCGGCCCTGCATCCACACGCTTTTATCGGTGGAGAAGATTTTTCCCTGGCGATCCAGGCAGGTATAGATGCCGCCGTTGACGGGATCCATACCGTTTTTCAGCCAGAAATCGGCGCAGGTGCGCAGCTGCTCCTGCACCCACTGCCGCTGGGCAAGCATTTTTTCGCGATCCATTTTTGATTCCTCCTGATTTGTTTCCGCCCCGGCAGGGCCGGGCACGGGCAAGGATTTTATAAACAGCCCCCGGCGTCTTTTCAGGTGACAACGGGGAGGGACTGTGCTACAATGAAGAAGATACAATGTCATCCACGGAGGGATATCTATGTTTCGAAAGCTATTCAGCCCCGACAGCGGCCTGATGATCACCCTGAGCCAGATCACCGACTGCATCTTCCTGAGCCTGTTCTGGATCCTGGGATCCGTGCCGGTGGTCACGGCGGGGGCCGCTTCCGCGGCGCTGTACGACAGCGTCTTCCGGGCCTACCGCCGGGGAGACAAGCACGCCTGGGGGCGGTTCTGGAAAACCTATCGGGAAAATCTGGCACCGGGTCTGGCGCCCACGGTGCTGTTTTTGGCGGCGCTGGGAGCCCTCTGCCGGGGGATGATCGGGCTTTGGAACGGCGCGGTGCTGGCAGAGCTGTCCTGGGCGGTCTTCTCCGCCGGGGCGCTGGGGGCGGTGGCGGCGCTGGGGATCCTCAGCGTGCTGTTCCCCATGCTGTCCCGGTTTCAAAATACCCTGGGGCAGCTGCTGAAAAACACCCTGCTGCTGGCTTTGGCCAACCTGCCCAGAACCCTGGCCCTGGGGCTGGTGAACGCCCTGGCCGCCTGGCTGTGCCTGCGGTGGATTTTCCCGCTGTTTTTCCTGCCGGCGCTGGCCTGCCTGGTGGGAACCCTGTTCCTGGAGCCCATGTTCCGGCCCTATATGCCCCGGGAGACGGAGTGAGCCCATCCCCCCCTCTATATATACAGAATACCATGTTTTTCCACCCCGTCAAGGGGCGTTGAAAACTTTCGTCAATGTGCAAAAAAGCCGGGGCGCAAATTTGTGAATATGGAAGAATTTTTTAAATAGAGGAAGATTTTGAAAATTATTTTCATATTAACGGTTGACAATCTTCTCTTTTTCATGTACTATGGCCATACAAGGCATGATCCGGGAATGCGGATTGTGCAAAATTACAGAATGAAGGAGAATATGAACATGAAGAAGATCGTTGCTCTGCTGCTGGCGCTGGCTCTGGTCGTTTCCATGGCCGCCTGCTCCGCTACCGAGGTGGAAGAGACTCAGCCCCAGACCCAGGCTCCCGCCCAGACGGAGGCTGCCGCCGGCACCGAAGCCGCGGAAACCGCCGACGCTCCTGTGGAAATCTCCCTGTGGACCTACCCCATCGGCAAGTGGACAGACGAAGCCACCATCCAGTCTCTGCTGGCGGACTTCAACGCCGTTTACCCCAACATCACCGTGAAGGTGGAGTATCTGGACTACACCAACGGTGACGACAAGGTCAACACCGCCATCGAAGGCGGCCAGGCTCCCGACATCGTTATGGAAGGCCCCGAGCGTCTGGTTGCCAACTGGGGCGCCAAGGGTCTGATGGTGGACCTGTCGGACATCGTTCCCGAAGGCACCTATGAATCCGTCATCGCCTCCTGCACCGGCACCGACGGCGCCGTGTATGAGCTGCCCGTATGTATGATCACCCACGGCATGGCCATCAACCGGGACGTGTTTGAGGCTGCCGGCGCGCTGCAGTACCTGAACGAAGAGACCCTCACCTGGAACTCCGTGGAGGACTTCTTCAAGGCTGTCCAGGCGGTCTATGACGCCGGTCACGAGTATGTGGGCGCCATCTACTGCGGCGGCCAGGGCGGCGACCAGGGCACCCGGGCGCTGATCACCAACATCGGCGGCGGCACCTACGCCAATGCCGAGCACACCGCCTACACCTACGCTTCCCAGGAGAATGCCGAGGGCCTTGCCAAGCTGTACGCCCAGGACGGCATTGTCTTCGACACCGCCATTGTGGCCGCCGATGCCATTCAGAACTTCGTCAACGGCACCTTCCAGATGAGCTTCTGCTGGAACATCAACGACGAGCTGAACAATGCTGACGCTCTGGGCTTCGACGTGCTGCCCATGGCCTTCCCCTCCGACACCACCCCCTCCCTGCAGATGGGCATCTGGGGCTTCGGCGTGTTCGACAACGGCGATGAGGCCAAGATCGAGGCTGCCAAGACCTTCATCCAGTTCATGAGCCAGGATGACGCCCAGTACACCAAGACGGTTGAGGCCACCAACTTCACTCCCGTTCGGGATCTGCCCGGCTTCGAGACCGTCAACCCCCTGATCACCGAGTATTCCGCGCTGGATCCCATGCAGGGCGACTACTACCAGGTGACTCTGGGCTGGACCCAGGCCCGCACCGAGTGGTGGAACATGCTCCAGCGGGTCAACTCCTCCGACGGTTCCGCCGAGGCGATCCTGGCTGAGATGCAGACCGCTCAGGACGCTTCCAACGCCGCGGCCGCGGGCTGATTCTGCGATTCCAGAAGGTAAACTGACACAGCGCCCCTTCCCTCTAAGGGGAGGGGCGCTTACTGCGAGGGAGGCAGCGCCGTAAGGCGATGCCTTCTTGATGAAAGGGAAATCCTTTCATCAAGAAACAGTATTGGATCCGTAACGGAAACCGGCCAGCGGATGTGTTTTCTCCCCAGGGAAGCATCTGCGGCGGAAACAGGCCGCTGAGCGGAGGATCCCCAAGGCATTTCGGGAACTTTGAGAGGAGGATCCCTTTGGTAAAAAATCAAGTTTCATACAACAACAGGCAGCGCCGGCTGGTGATGCAGGAGAATATTGCCGCATACCTGTTCCTGCTGCCCTTCCTGTTCTTCTTTGTGGGCTTTGTGCTCTACCCCATGTTTATGTGCGTCTATACCAGCTTCTTCGACGCCACCATGGGACGGGAAGACATTTTCATCGGTCTTGACAACTACATAACCCTGTTTCAGGATGAAGTATTCTGGATCGCCCTGAAAAACACCCTGTTGATTGTGGTGGTCTCCGTGCCGATCACCTGCGCGTTCTCCATGTGGGTGGCCTCCATCATCAGCAAGATGTCGGTAGCCGCCACCTCCGCCTTCCGGTGCATCTTCTACCTGCCGGTTGTCACCGGCTCCGTGGCCGTTACCATGGTCTGGAAGTGGATGTTCAACAATTACTACGGCATTTTCAACTACCTGGGCAAGGACGTGCTGGGCATTCTGGATAAGCCCATCAACTGGCTGGGAGACGAGCGGTATGCCCTGGGGTGCATCATTCTGATCCTGCTGACCACCTCTGTGGGTCAGCCCATTGTGCTGTATGTCTCCGCCCTGGACAATGTGGATAAGTCTCTGGTAGAGGCGGCGGAGGTGGACGGCGCTACCTCCATGCAGGCCTTCTGGAAGATCAAGTGGCCCCAGATGATGCCCACCACCCTGTACATCCTGGTCATCACCACCATCAATTCCTTCCAGTGCTTCGCCCTGATCCAGCTGCTGACCTCCGGTGGTCCCAACAACTCCACCATGACCATCATGTACTACATCTACTACAACGCCTTCAAGCTGTATAAGTACGGCTACGGCAACGCCATGGGCGTGATTCTGGCAATTATCATTGCCATCCTGTCGGCCATTCAGTTCAAGGCCGGACAGGAGAAATAAGGGAGGAGGTACGATTATGGCAAAACACAATTCCCTGGCGCCTGAGCAGAACCGCTCCAGAGTGTATTACACCATTTGCTGCGTGCTGATCTGCCTCATTGCCTTTACCTTCCTGTTCCCCCTGTACTGGATCATCACCGGCTCCTTTAAGACAAAAACCGAGATCCTGTCCACCACCCCGGTGTGGTTCCCCTCGGAATGGGTTTCCATCAACTATGAAAACCTTATGAGCAAGCGCTCCGCCCCGCTGTTCAGCTTCGAGGCCCTGGGCTACCGGATTACCGGCCCCACGGTGCCCGCCGCCATTCGCTGGCTGCTGAACACCGTGGTCATGAGCGTCAGCTCCATGCTGCTTACCTGCCTCACCGCCGCCATGGCCGGCTACGCCCTGGCCAAGAAGCGGTTCTACGGCAAGACCATCCTCTTCAGCCTCATCGTCTGCGCCATGGCACTGCCCAAGCAGGTAATCCTCATCCCGCTGCTCCGGGAAATGTCCGCCCTGGGACTGTATGACACCCTCTGGTCGGTGATCATCCCCATTGTGGGCTGGCCCTTCGGCGTCTTCCTGCTGAAGCAGTTCTCCGAGGGCATCCCCACGGAAATGGTGGAGGCCTGCCGGATCGACGGCGCCAACGAGTGGCGCACCTTCACCGACGTGATGTTCCCCATGATCAAGCCCGGTGTGGGCGCCTGCGCCATCTTCACCTTTATCAACTCCTGGAACGACTACTTCATGCAGCTGATCATGCTCATGAGCACCGAGCAGCTGACCATCTCCCTGGGCATCGCCACCATGCAGGGAGAAAACTCCACGGACTTCGGCCTGCTCATGGCCGGCTCCGCCCTGGCGTCCGTACCCATTATCATTGTGTTCCTGATTTTCCAGAAATACTTTACCAAGGGCATTACCATGGGCGCGGTGAAGGGCTGAGCCTCTGGCTGTCCATCTTGAAAAAAGGAGAAACAATATGACCGATCTGAAGAAATATCAGGGGATCATCCCCGCCTTCTACGCCTGCTACGACGGGGAGGGGAACGTCAACCCCCAGGCCGTCCGGGATCTGACCCGCTACTTCCTGGACAAGGGCGTCACCGGCGTGTACGTTGGCGGCTCCTCCGGCGAGTGCATCTACCAGAGCGTTGCCGAGCGGAAGCTGGTGCTGGAGAACGTCATGACCGAAGCCAAGGGCAGGATGACCGTGATCGCCCATGTGGCCTGCAACAACACCGCCGACTCCCGGGAGCTGGCCGCCCATGCCCAGAGCCTGGGGGTGGACGCCATTGCTGCCATTCCCCCCATCTACTTTAAGCTCCCCCCCTACGCCATCGCCCAATATTGGAACGACATCAGCGACGCCGCCCCTGACACGGACTTTATCATCTACAACATTCCCCAGCTGGCCGGTGTGGCTCTGACCGTGCCCCTGCTGAAGGAAATGCTGCGCAATCCCCGGGTCATCGGCGTGAAGAACTCCTCCATGCCCACCCAGGACATTCAGATGTGGAAGGACGAAGGCGCCGTGGTCTTCAACGGCCCCGACGAGCAGCTGCTCGCCGGCCTGGCTATGGGCGCGGACGGGGGCATCGGCGGCACCTACGGCGCCATGCCGGAGCTGTTCATCGGTATGCGCAGGGAGTTCCTGACCGGGAATCTGGAGAAGGCTCGTCAGATGCAGAACGAGGCCTGCCGGATCATCTACAAGATGTGCTCCGCCCATGGCAATATGTACGCCGTGATCAAGGAGATCCTCCGCATCCAGGGCGGCCCGGACTGCGGCAGCGTCCGTCTGCCCCTGGCGCCCCTGACCGAGGCGGACAAGGCCGTGGCCAAGGAAGCCGCGGACATGATTGCCGCCGCTGTGGCAGCCTACTGCTGAGAACCTGTGCCGCCGGGGGGAAGCCCCCGGCGGCTTTTGAAAATCTGCTGGTCGACGTTACACAGCAAGGGGACGTCCCGTGCCCGCCATTGGTGTTCCCCACCCAAAAGGTTGGTCTTACGGCTATGGGCTGAAATCCAATCCAAACAATCTTCCGTCTGGCACAATCTGAACGAGAAGCGCGCCGGGAGGGGTCCGGGGAGGGCGGCTTTGGGAGCGGGAGCGAAGGAACCTCTGAATCAATCGTCTTCGGCGGAGTGCCGGATCTTTTACCACATCCGTGCCCTT
>CALXDT010000102.1 GCA_944387125.1 uncultured Oscillospiraceae bacterium
CACCCCGCTTTATTTTTCCGCTTCTGCGCACACGCACATCATAGCCTAAGAACCTTGCACATTTACTGCTATGGGTTATGAGCGTTTTATCTTCACTGAGTTCCATTTTCAGTGTATCTCCGATAAATTCGGCCAGTTTGCTCTTAATCCATTGACAGTCCTCACGGTTTCCCTTGACGGCTATTAGAAAATCATCCGCATACCGAACATATTTCAGCTTTTTGTCGTTCTGCGCAGTGCAGGGAATGGTCATCAGCTTCTGACGTTTGGACTTATACTCTGCCAGCACCATTCCCTTTCCTCACCCGTTACTTTCGTCAAGCGGTGGGATAGCCGTTTGATTTCATTGTGCAGCTCTCGGTATTCAGGTGTGATTTGTCCCACTCCGGGCGTGTCAAATTCGGTAAAAAAAGAATGACACAAATTCGGCAAAATAGCATAAAGAATAACAATACCAAAATCGCTTATCCACACATCTTTCTTATCGATTATCTTACAGCGTTTTTCGTGGATGAAACCAGCAGGTTCCCCTCAATGTCTTTGCTCTTATTCAAAAGAACATCCCTAAATTGGGTAACAGCTGGTGAATGGTAACATTGTGCGTCCCAGATTAAGTAAGAGGTGGAGTATATCTCCGGGTCATTAATGGCCAGAAGTATTGTATTGTCTCGGAATCTTCCAGCCCAGGAAATAGATGGTGCCAATGCGATCCCCATTTCCTGCGATATATATTTCCGGACGAAGTACGGATCATCACAGATAAATGACACTTGGGGTTCAAAACCACATGCTCTGCAGCAATCATAGGTTATTGCGTTTAGAGAAGAGTGTACAGGCATTGTTATAAATTTCTCATTCTTTAGTTCCGATAAACTAACAGACTCCCGCTTTGCATAACGATGATTTTCGTGGACTGCTAGTACGATTCTTTCTCGAACAAGTGGAACACTATGGTGCATTTGTGTATAATTACGCTTGGATGAAATGCACAGGTCATATGAAAACAGGGCGTCACTGGAAAAATCATGAGAAATGAAAAAATTAACGTTTGGATATTGCTTGGCGAATTTGGAAACGCAATCCAGGACAAAGCGGTGATTTTCCAGCACAAGCAAATGAATAGGTCCGGAAATATCCTGCTGGTTTGACTGAAGGGCACTAATTCCATTATCAAGAGCAGCCAGTGCGCTGTTGACGCTATTCAAAAAAATTCTTCCATTTTCATTCAGATACAGTCGCTTATTTCGCCGATCAAATAATTTCACATCGCCCAAATCCCGCTCCAGTCGTGCAAGGGTTTGGGACATAGCTGGCTGCGGAATGCCAAAGTGGACTGCAGCCTGAGTAACACTCTCGAATCGTGCGATTGCTTGAAAATATCGCAGTTGTAATAGTTCCATTTGTTACACCTCATTGATTGTTGCCAAAAATCAAAGACTTCTTGATTGCTTTTCTCTATGCTGCAAAAATATTCTTTGTTAATACAGAAGACAGAACAATGACACGCTGTCTATGATATTAAACGAAACAGAGCTGACAAACTTCCCAGTGTTTCAAAACCGAAATAGCAAAGCAAATATTCAGAATATAAAACATGCGGCGTTATGGACGCTGAATTCTAAGATATGTCAAAGTAAGTATATCATACTGTTAACAGTATATCAATATACATAAATTAATATTTTCAAAACTATGATGTATGTGTTATTATATAAAAAAAGTAAAAACAAGGGGAAGATTAATGTGAAAAAACTACATGGCATTGTTTGTGCAAATATTACTCCAATGGATGCAAACGGTGATTTGGATGTTACATCGTTGGAACGATTGGTCCATCATATGGCGCAGTCGGGAATTCATGGGGTATATCCTACCGGGACAAATGGAGAGGGGCATTTGCTTCGACAAGAAGAACGGCATGAGATTTGTAACCGTGTTATTCAATCCAACCAGGGGCGCATGGCTGCATTTATCCAATGTGCTACAATGCAATGGGATGAAACCATGGATAATATCCGCTTTGCCTGTCAGGCTGGGGCAGATGGCGTAGGGGTTATGACGCCTACTTTTTATAAAGCAGATGAAACAGTGATTGTGGATTACTACAATGAGGCCTGTGCAGCAGCAGATCATAAGCCTGTGTACATATATAATATTGCAAAATATACAAACAATGATGTCAGCGTCAAGGCATTTGCTGAAATAATTGATTCCAATGAGAATGCTGTTGGAATAAAATATTCCAACAGTGATATTGCACGGATCCAGGATTATTTGCGTGCACCCCAAAAAAGAAAAGCTGAAGCTCTGATTGGAGCGGACAGCCTGATTTTGAGTGCGTTGGCTGCTGGCTGCGTAGGCGAGGTATCTGGACCAGCCTGTGTTTTTCCCAAACGCTACATTACAGTATTCCATGCATTTCAGGAGGGACAATATGATTTAGCATTGGAGATGCAGAATCGAATTGTTGCATGCTCAAGAAGCATTAAGTCCATCCCCCAGATTCCCGCAATCAAGGCTATGCTCAAGATGCTGGGCATCATTGACAATGATACTTGCCGTCGTCCATTCCGGAAATTAACTTTAGAAGAATACCGCATGCTTGATAATGTTTTAAATACTTATCTGAAAGAATCCTAATATCTGCCGCAAGGAAAAGGAAAGCATATGGATGTAATTATTATCGCAGGTATGCCTGCCTCAGGAAAATCAACGATTGCCAAACAAATTAGCCAGGTGTTAAAATACCCAATTTTAGAAAAAGACGCATTTAAAGAAGAATTATTTGACACAATTGGATTTACTAACTATGCTCAAAAACGGAACTTGGACCATGCCGCAACAGCAGTCTTATTGCGTTGTATGGATGCATTGTTACAGGGGGGGACGTCATGCATCGTAGTGAACAATTTCAGAAAAGATGCTAAAGCGAAGGTGCAGGCCATTATCGATCGTTATCAGTGCAGATGTATTTTAGTGTTCCTTAGTGGCGATAATAATGAATTTTATCGGCGCTATGTGGAACGGGACAACAAGCACTTGCGACATTTGGGGCATATCCTACAGGAACGCTATCCTCCTGCCGTTGGGGATAGCCTGGATTACACGATGACAAGGGAAGAGTTTTCTGCGAAATTTGAAAACCTAGGAATGACAGAATTTGAACTTGGCGGAACACGCATTGACGTAGATGCAACAAACCTGAAGGATATTGATGTAGATGCATTGATTGAGAAAATACAAAAGGCAATCAACTATACCGACTGAAAGGGGATGAGGTATTGAAAAAGAAAGTTGTCTTTCCATTTCGCCACCATAAGGAACTGTTTAGTCAAGAAGCAAAGCAGAGGCTGATTGATGCAGGGTTTGATATTGTATCTAACGATACCGGCGAAAAACTATCATGGGAACAGCAGCGGGATATGATTCGTGATGCCTTTGCCATTGTTGCGGGAACTGAAGTCTATGACGAAAAGATGATTCAGGAATGCAAAGATCTAGGTGTGATTATGCGCTTTGGTGTTGGCACCGATAATTTTGCACTGAATGCAATGAAGCAGCAAAATATTCAGGTGGGTGTAATTGCAAATCATAACGCTGTAGCAGAATTTGCGCTGACTTTAATTTTGGCAACAATGAAACGGGTACCCATCCATGACATGACCGTACGTGATGGGAAATGGGTAAGATATTCTACTAGAGAGCTGACATTCAAAACAATTGGTATCGTCGGTTTTGGACGCATTGGCCGTAGATTAGCAGAGTTGCTCAGGGGATTTGATGTAAAATTGATTGCCTACGATCCCATGATGAACCTACAAGAAGCAGCACTTCGAAATGTTACCCCTGTCTCCTTTGAGGAATTGCTCAGGCAATCGGATGTGGTCACCCTGCATTTGCCTCTGACTGATGATACATACCATATTATTGATGAAAAAACAATTTCCCTAATGAAAGACGGCGCATATTTGATTAACACTGCCCGGGGAACGTTAATTGATGAGCATGCGCTGATTCATGCGCTGGAAACAAAAAAACTTGAAGGCGCAGGATTGGATGTTTACGAAATGGAACCGGTCAGCAGAGATAATCCGCTTTTCCACCTGGAAAATGATGTATTAACACCGCATGTATCTGCTTTAACATACGAGACCAATTACAATGCGGCAATTATATGTGCGGAGTCAATCATAAGTGTAGCACACGGCGGAAGGCCAGTTTTTCCTGTTATTTAATGACTCTTTAGAATCGTTTGCCTGCTTACAGCCAGAAAATTTATGACGTGTCAACTTTATGGTTTATAATTTTTGACTTATACAAAGACTAAACAAAAGGGGGGGAACAGCGAAAGCCAAAGAATTTATGACCGTCATATCTTCTCTTGGGTATTCAGTTTGCAGCGTATTTTCAATGTGTGTATCCGAAGGAATAGCGAAAAGGAGGATTTTCGAATGAAAAGAAATTTTGCAATCCATGTAAACCGTGTCATTCTTCTTCTGTTATGTGTTGTGTTGGTTATTTCTTGCACTGCATGTGGACAGCCTAACACCTCCAGTAACCAACAGCAAGAGAATAATCAAAACGCAGCTGTAGCGGAAAAGGAACCAATCGAGATTACGATGTGGACCTTCCTGGATCCAAACGGCACCGATGGACGGGGACAGACGCTGAAAAAAATAATTGAAGATTATGAAAAAGAGTTTCCTTATGTTACTGTTTCTGTAGAGACTCAAGATTATACAACACTGACAACCAAGTTCCTGACTGCATCTGCTGTAGGAAATGCACCAGATATTTGCTGGGTTGAATCCACAAGATCTCCGCTTATTATTGAAGATGGACACTTTATCCCGTTTGAGGATATGTTCCTGGACGAATGGTCGGATGAAGATATAGCTGATGTCAAGGATTCTTTCTGGGATATGGCTGGCGACGGAAAGCACTATACAGCTTATATGAGCAGAAACTCCGTTTCTATTGTTTACCGCCAAGATCTTTTCGAGGAAAAGGGTATTGATCCCAACAGCATCAAGAGCTGGGATGATTTGGTAGAAGCAGCTAAGAAGCTAACTTATGTGGATGAAAACGGTATGCAGGTTTATGGACTTGGCCAAAACTATGCAGAAGGCACCAACGGAACAAACTATGTTATTGAAGCGCTGCTTTCTACGGATAAGCTCTTTACACCGGATGGAACAGCTGTATGGAACAACGAGACAGCTGTAGACGCAATTAATTACCAAAAAGAAATGATTGAAATGGGCATTACACCGGAGTACTGCGTGTCTGCCACTTTTGATGATGTAGTTACCGATTTTATCGCTGGAAAATATGCGATGATTATGTCCGGCAACACACGTGTACCCAAAATCAAAGAAGCATGTGCTTATGATCCGGATGCTGTTCAGTGCATGCTGATTCCCCAACTGTTTGACGATACCGATATGAAGATTATTGCAGGCGGCTGGATGGTTGGTGTCTGGTCCGGAAGTGAGCATCCCTATGAGGCTGGTAAGTTCCTGGAAGCGATGATCAGCCGTGAGGCAGATTGTATGTGGGTTGAAACAGGCGGGCAGATTCCTATGCGGCAATCGACCAGAGAGACACTGAAAGACTACTTTGCTGACCCCGACAATGCATATTTGTTGGTGGCGCAAGAAGCACTGACGAATCACGCATGGATGTATCCAAACAATTTTGATTCCACCGGCCTGTATCTGGGTATTAATAGAGCATTCAATTCGGTGATGGTTAATGGAGAGGATCCCATGCAGGCACTTACACAGACCGCAGAAGATTTTAATATTGCCGCAAGTTAAATACTAGATTCACACAGTTATCGGCCAAAACAAGAATTGTTTTGGCCGATAACAGAAAAGGAGACAATCAAAATGAAGCAAAAAAGGAATATTATTGGCAACTTGCTTTCATTGCCTGCTTTTATGCTAATTTTATTTGTTATGATTCTTCCAGTTGGGTATGCTATATACTATAGCCTATTAGACTGCGACTATATGAAAATTACAGGCTTTGTTGGGCTGGAAAATTATAAAGAGTTTTTTGCTTCGGATCTTATGATGCAGACGCTCTTTCGGACCTTTGTTTTATCTTTTTGTTCCTTGATTATTTCCTTACTCATTGGTCTGCTGCTCGCTCTTTGGATTCATGGAAGCAAAGGACCCTTTGCGTTTGCTTTGCAAATTGTTGGACTGATACCATGGGTAACATCCATGGTTGTTGCTGCCTTACTTTGGCAGTGGATTTTACAAACGGATACAGGCCTTCTGAACTACTTGATTAGCCGCATTGGGCTGGATAAAATTGTCATCCTAAATGACAAGAGAAACGCTTTTATTGCATTAACAATCGTCATGGCTTGGAGATGTGTCGGATATGCAATGGTGCAAATTCTGGCCGGACTGAAAAGCATTCCTAGAGACTATGAAGAAGCTGCAGAGGTTGATGGATGTGGGAAATTTCAGGTATTCCGGTACATCAGAATGCCATTGTTGAAGACCCCATTGCTGCTGTCTGCAATAATCATAACTTTGAGTAACTTCAATAATTTAACTGTTCCTCAGGTATTAACAAATGGCGGACCAGGAAATGCTACGCGTGTTCTATCGCTGGCGATGTATCAAGAAGGTTTTCAGTTCTACCGTTTTGGTTTTTCCAGCACAATTGCCTGCATTATGTTTGTTATTAATTTGCTGCTGGTTATCAGTTATGTAAAGGCGGTTAAGTATGAGGTATAATACACATTATGAAGATCGTAAAAAAACAATAGGCCATCATATAAACTTAGGGATTTTTGTATTACTTTGCATTGTTAATTTGACTCCGTTTGTCTGGGGCTTGATTACGTCTTTGAAAACCGAGCGCGAGGTGTTGCAGTATCCTCCCAAATTCTTGTTTTTTACCCCCAGTCTGGAACACTATATAACGATTTTTGAAAATAATTTTTTCCATAGTGTGCTGGTCACCTTGGGATACAGTGCATGCGCAATTGTTATCGGCGTTACATTTGGACTGATGGCTGCCTATGCAATGAAGAGATACAATTTTTTCGGAAAGAAAGCACTGTTTTTTGCAATTCTTTGCGGAATTCCTTTGTCAATTGGCAGCGCAGCAATGGTAATTCCAAATTATGTTTATTTTTCTACAGTAGGGTTAATTGATCGCTGGTATACATTGGTGATTATAAATATGGCATATCACATGCCGATGTGTACGTGGATTATTATGAGCGGCATAGAAGGTATACCCATCGAAATTGAAGAGTCCATGGCGTTGGATGGAGCAAGTAAACCATACATTATCTTTAGAATGATTCCCAGCCTTTGCTCTCCTTCCATTGCTTCGGCTGCGTTATTCATTTTTATCGGAACATGGAATGAGTATGTTTCAGCTTCTGTTATTGTAAATAGTAACGCATATCGACCCATTCAGGTTAGTATTTACAATTATTTGGGATTCTTTGGTAGAGAGTGGGGCCCGTTGACAGCTGCGGCCACCGCTGCGGTACTGCCGTCTCTGATTATTTTCGCAATACTGGGTAAGTATTTAATCTCCGGTTTGACACAGGGTGCAGTAAAAGGTTAGAACACCACAGCGCAGGAGGGAATGCATGGTGATGAATAAGCAATATATTATTGAGCCAGAACGAAAACTTCCGATTCTTGGAGAATATGAGGTCTGTGTAGTTGGTGGAGGATGCACAGGAACATTAGCTGCCATCCGCGCATCGCGTCTGGGTGTTAAGACTGCTCTCATCGAAGAGGGTGGATGCTTAGGTGGAACGTGCACAAAAGGGTATATTTCTTCCTGGCATCAAGAACGAGATGTGGACTTTAATCAACAGATCCTTGCTGGTATAACATTTGAAATCATTGACAGATTGACGAAAAGAAACGCAGTTATCTTTAGAAAACGAGACCCCACCCAAAGTCGTATGCGTCAAATTTCCAGTTATATTATAAATACGGCAGAGCTGCAGATTGAGCTTGATGAAATGGTAGCCGAGGCCGGTGTAATCCCACACTTTCATACGCTATATTGTGCACCATATATAGAGAATGGCGCTTTACGTGGAATCATTGTGGAAACAGTATCCGGTCGCGGAGTGATTCTGGGAAACATATTCATTGATGCAACGGGTGATGGAGATCTTTGCGTTTCTTTGGGCGAAAAGACGCATGAAGTCCAAAGAAAACAGCCAGCAACAACCTGTGCAATGGTGTATGGATATTATAACATTCCCTATGCAGAAAATATAATTTGCAATCATATGTCGGAGTATAATCTGTATAGCAGTGGTTGGAATACGCCGATGCCTAATAATCCCAGTGGTACAATTTGGGGAAAAAGCAATGTTAGTTTAAATCTTGCTAATGCCCAAGAATTGACACAAGCAGAAATTGAATGCAGACGCCAAAATCGTGCTCTCATGGATTTGCTTAGAAAATATGGAGACAACGGGGATCGGATTTCCCTTTCAAGCTTGTCAATGGGCGTTGCGGCCAGAGAGACCAGACAAATCACATGTATGTATACGCTCTCAAAAGAAGATGTCATGTATGGGGCGCACTTTTATGATGCTGTAGCAAATGGATCTTATCCGGTTGATATACACTATCCAGATAAACCAGGTGCAACATACTATTATCTGAATGGAATTTGCGAACGAGAAATATACAACAGGTCTTTTGAGCAAACACGGTGGCTGCCGGAAGGAGCCCAATATAACACGTATTGGCAAATCCCTTTACGATCTATGATTCCTGCGTCCGGCAGATATGGGAATGTGATCGTCTGCGGTAGGGCAATCGATGCTGACCCACACGCTTTTGCCGCTATTCGTACTATAGTGACACTAAATCAGACCGGTGAGGCCGCAGGCGTTGTAGCCGCCATGGCAGTGCATAATGGAAATTCAATAATCGATACAGACATTGCACAAATGAGAGAACTGCTGAAAAAAGGAGGAGCCATCGTTTTGTAAAAGGAAATAACGGCTTGCTCCAGAAAAATAATTTCTCCGTGCTTCAAAATGCTGCTTTTCACCGTGATGTCTTCCCGGCTATCCTATATAATCAAACTGGTAAAGCGTTAAAATGGGTAATGTCAAGTATTATGCAAAAAATTGTTTTAGCTTTGTTAGAAATTCATTTCAGGGGGCGGCTCAACCGCCCCTTAGTTTTCTTTCAGCAGGCTGGGCACAAACCAACATCAGATCGGAGTTGCCGTCAAGAAAAGCACCCACAACTCCGCGTTCTGCGTCTGATCTCCCGGTTCAGCCGCTTAATGGCGTTGTTGGTTCCGATCTTAATCCAATGCTCCGTCGGGAAGTTGCAATATTCGGCCGAACGGTGTGAAGATTTCGCTTCGGACGGTGTGACAGTTTCGGCTTGAGTGGTGCGGTGTTTTCGGATAACGGTGTGACTGCCGGGTTGATATGCTTCGGGCCGATTTTTGGGAAGTAAAAAGTAATCGTGAATAGTGAAGAAGTAAGGTGTGGGGCTGTTATTTTACAGCCCCTTTCTTTTTGAGCCGCGGATGAGAAGATCCGGAACATGGCAAAAAGCGCCCTTGCCGGACGGTGAACCTCTGCGGCCAGGGCAATAAAGAAGCCCGAAAAGCGTCGGATGCAACGGCTTTTCGGGCTTGGTGGGGGAGGACGGATTCGAACCATCGAAGCGAAACGCAGCAGATTTACAGTCTGTCCCCTTTGGCCACTCGGGAACTCCCCCAGATATAAAATTCTGTTTGTCTGATTGGAGCCGGTAGACGGACTCGAACCCCCGACCTACTGATTACAAATCAGTTGCTCTACCAACTGAGCTATACCGGCGGCTCAAACAGAACACGCTTATTATAACACAAAAGTCCTATTTGTCAAGGTATTTTTTCTTCTTCCACAAAAAAGTTTCGGGGTGGAAAATCCACCCCGAAATTTGCTGATTCTTGGCTTTTTTCCGAAAAATCAGAACTCCACGTCCATTTTTGCCAGAACCGCCGCACACCGGGGGCACAGGCCGTTTTCATCGGCGGCTTCCGAGTGCATCCAGCACCGGGGGCACTTGGTTCCCTTGGCCTCGCTGACGCCGATGGTCAGCTCCGGCAGGTTCGTGCCCTGCGCCACCTCCGCCCCTTCCTCCGGAGCGCTCCAGGCGCAGCTGGAGACGATGCAGATCTCCGCCAGGTTCACCCCCTGGCAGGCGGCCTTTACAGCCTCGTCCCGGGTCTGAAGGGTCACATGGGCTTCCAAAGCCTTGCCGATGCGCTTGTCCATCCGTGCCTTTTCCAGCACGCCGTTGACGTCCTGGCGCAGCTTCATAACGGTTTCCCAGCGAGCCATGGCATGCGCGTCCAGTACATACGCGTGGAAGCCCTGGGGCATCTGGTTCAGCAGGATGTTCCGGGGATCATCCCCCTCCCGGTGGGGCATGGCCTGCCAGATCTCGTCGCAGGTGAAGCTGAGGATCGGCGCGAAAACCTTGGCCAGGGCGTCCAGAATCAGGAACAGGGCCGTCTGGGCGGAACGGCGGCGCAGGCCGTTGCGCTCCTCGCAGTACAGCCGATCCTTGATGATATCCAGGTAGAAGCTGGACAGCTCCACCACGCAGAAATCATTGATCAGGTGCGCCACCGGGTGGAACTCATAGGCCAGATAGGACTCCCGGCACTGCAGCACCAGATTGTGGAGCTTGGTCAGCGCCCAGCGATCCAGCTCCTCCATATCCTCAGGGGCAACCAGATGGTTGGGATCAAAGCCGTTCAGATTGCCCAGGCAGTACCGGGCGGTATTGCGGAACTTCAGATAGTTCTGCGCCAGCTGCTTGAAAATCTCCTTGGAGCAGCGGACGTCCGCGTGGTAATCGGAGGAACCCGCCCAGAGACGGACGATGTCCGCGCCGAACTCCTTGATCAGGTCAGCCGGATCCACGCCGTTGCCCAGGGACTTGTGCATGGCGCGACCCTGGCCGTCCACCGTCCAGCCGTGGGTGATGACTTCCTTAAAGGGCGCCACCTTGCCCAGAGCGCCCACAGCGGTAAGCAGAGAGGACTGGAACCAGCCCCGGTACTGATCGGCGCCTTCCAGGTACACGTCCGCGGGCCACAGCTCCGGGGTATCCAGGTACAAAGAGGCATAGTGGGTGGAGCCGGAGTCAAACCAGCCGTCCAGAGTATCGGTCTCCTTTTCAAAGGAGGCTCCGCCGCAGTGGGGGCAGGTCAGCCCCTGGGGGATCAGCTCCATGGCTTCCTTTTCAAACCAGATGTTGGAGCCGTGCTGGTCAAACAGCCGGGAGATATGTTCGACGGTCTCGGGGGTGCAAACGGGTTTTCCGCAGTGGGTGCAGTAGAACACCGGAATGGGCAGACCCCAGCGGCGCTGCCGGGAGATGCACCAGTCCGCCCGCTCCCGGATCATGCTGATCATCCGCTCACCGCCCCAGCCGGGGTACCATTTGACGTTCTGAACCGCCTCCACCGCATCCTCCTTGAAGGATTCCACAGAGCAGAACCACTGGGGGGTGGCCCGGAAGATAATGGGCTTCTTGCACCGGTCGTGGTGGGGGTAGGAGTGGACGATCTCCTCCGAGGCGAAGAGCATCCCGCTTTCCTTCATATCCGCCAGGATCACCGGGTTGGATTCCTCGGTTTTCATGCCGGCGTACTTGCCGGCGTAGTCGGTGTGACGTCCCACATCGTCCACAGGCACCACCAGCTCCATGCCGTAGCGCATGCAGGTCTGGTAGTCGTCGGCACCGAAGCCGGGAGCGGTGTGGACGCAGCCGGTGCCGGAGTCCATGGTGACGTACTCGGCGTTGACCAGCCGGGAGGTCTTGTCCAGGAAGGGATGCTGCGCCAGCATGTTTTCAAAGAAAGCACCGGGGTAGGAAGCCAGCACCTGGTAATTCTCAAAGCCGCCCAGACCCATGACCTTCTCCATCAGAGCCTGCGCCATGATGTAGGTCTCGCCGTTTTCCGCCTTCACCAGCACATAGGTATCCCGGGGATGGAGGCAGATGGCCAGGTTGCCGGGCAACGTCCAAATGGTGGTAGTCCAAATCACGAAGTAGGTTTTGGACAGGTTGAATCCGGAGAGTTTGCCCTGGTCGTCCTTCAGAGGGAACTTTACATACACAGAGGTGCAGGGATCTTCCTGATACTCAATCTCCGCCTCGGCCACGGCGGTGGAGCACACGGGGCACCAGTACACGGGCTTCAGCCCCTTGTAGATGTAGCCCTTGTCAAACATCCGGCCGAAGACCTTCACTTCCTGGGCTTCAAAGTGCTTGTCCATGGTGCGGTAGGGGCGCTCCCAGTCGCCTACCACCCCCAGCCGCTGGAAGCCGGCCATCTGCCGCTGGATGTAGTTTTCGGCAAATTCCTCACAGGCGGAACGGAACTCGGCCACAGGCATGGCCTTGTGGTTGAGCTTGCTCTTTTTAATAATGGCGGTCTCAATGGGCAGGCCGTGGTTATCCGATCCGGGGACGTAGGGGGTGTAGCGGTCCATCATGGCATGGCTGCGGACGATGAAGTCCTTCAGGGGCTTGTTCAGGGCGTGCCCCATGTGAATGTCGCCGTTGGAGAAGGGAGGGCCGTCGTGGAGCACGAAGGGCGGCAGATCCTTGTTCTTTTCCAGCATGGCCTTGTAAAGATCCAGCTGCTGCCACCGCTGGAGCATCGCCGGTTCCCGGGCAGGCAGCCCCGCCTTCATGGGAAAGTCGGTTTTCGGGGTGATGATGGTGTTTTTGTATTCCATTGGGAAATAACCTCCAAATTGATGTTGCAAAAAAAGCGCCCTTGTCTCAAAAGAGACAAAGGCGCTTGACCTCTGCGGTACCACTCTCATTCCGGCAAAGCTGCCGGCACTTTTCGGCGCGGTATCGGGCGCGAACCGGCGCAGCCTGACCCTTCGGCTCGGTGCGCTGCTCAGAGGTGATATGAAGCGGGCCTCTCCTTGCTGCCTTGCACCAACCGGCAGCTCTCTGGAAGGGACGGCGCCGTTCACCTGTCCTCGTCACGGCATTGGGAATATAAACGGCCGGTCAGCGGTTCTTGGGATCGTAGTTCCGGCCGAACTGCAGGTTCAGGCTGGCGAACTTGCTGGTGGTGGACTCGTGGGCAGTGGGGTGCTTGGGAGCCGCCTTGGGGGAATGATCCACGGTAGAACCCACAATGGCTTCCACATTCTGGGCAATCTCATCGGCCACATCCTCCGTGGAAATCGGGGCGGGCTGCACAGGAGCCGCCGGAGCCACAGGAGGCTTTGCCGGAGCCTTGGGGGCAGCGGCGGGGGCGTTGGCCGTCTTAATCCGCTCCAGCGCCTGGATGCAGGTGCGCAGCTGCTCCTGCAGCTCGTTGATCTTGGCGGAGGCCTCCCGGCGGGCATCCTCCACCCGGGCGTTCTCAGCGGCCACCAGGGCGTCGCCGTTCACGACGGGGGCAGCGGAGGCGGCCTTGGCGCTGGCTTCCTGGAGCATCCGGTTGCACTTGGCCTCTGCCTCCAAAACCATCTTGTCGCAGGTCTTCTGGGCATTGACCACCGCTTCCTTCATGGAAGCCTCATTTTTGCGGTACTCTTCCAGCTTGCCGACCAGTACCCGGATCTTGCTCTTAAGCAGCGCATTTTCCTTGTACAGCGTCACATAGTCCTCGGTCAATGGCTCCAGGAACTCGTCGACCTGCTGCATGTCGTAGCCGCCGAAGGTAGATCTGCCAAAGGAAATCTGATCGATCTGCTGCGGTGTAAACATAGTGTTGTGTTCTCCTTCCTGAAATTAGTTTAACATGCTGCCGCCCGAATCATACATCCCCGGAGCCATCCGGGCATCCATAAAGGACGGCGAAATGGATTTTTGTCTGTTTCGGTGAGGAAACAGACAAAAAAAGCATTAAATGTAGCTCTCCACCTCAGCCTGGAGGGTTTCCAGGTCGCCCACAATATCCATGTTGTGCGGGCAGAACAGATACGCGGACTGGGCAATCTTCTTCACATCCCCGTCCAGAGCGTAGACGCAGCCGGACAGGAAGTCCACCACCCGGCGAGCCATGGCCTTGTCCACATTTTCCATGTTGACAATAACAGCCCGGCGGTTGCGCAGATCGTCAGCGGCCTTGGAGGTATCGTTAAAGCTGCCGGGACGGAACAGCACCACTTCCTGCTTGTTGGCGGCACCCATGTTCAGCACCTGGCCGTTGAAGCTGGGCGCGGCGGGGGCAGCGGCGGTCAGCGGCGCGGAAAAACCGAAATCGTCCTCCGCTTCCTCCTCTACCGGCGGCGCGGGAGCACGGCGGGGAGCACGGCGGGCAGGCGCTTCCGCAGGCTGCTCGTACTCGTCCATGTAATCGTCTTCCTCGTCGTAATCATCATAATCGTCATCAGCATAGGGTTGGGCAAATTTCTTTACGTTGTCCCAAAAGCTCATTTGGTGTTTCCTCCTAGAATATCTTCACATCGTTTTAGACGAAACGTTGGCATAGTCTCTGGCGCCGAAAATTCCGGTGCCCACGCGCACCATGGTGCTGCCGCACCGGATGGCGTCAGGGAAGTCGTCGGACATTCCCATGGACAAGCAGTCCACTATGACATTATCGGTTATTTTGTTCCTTATGTCAACAGTTAATTGGAACATTTTTTGAAAAAACTTGAGATTTTCTCCCGAATTGTGTGATATCGGAGGGATAGCCATGAGTCCTTTTATACATATGTTTGTAAAAACTCCAGCCTTTTCCACCACTGGAAGCACTTCCTCCGGGGCAAAGCCCCATTTGCTTTCTTCGCCGCCGATGTTCACCTCCAGCAAAATATCCTGGACGATCCCCTGTTTCCCGGCCTCCTGCTGGATGGCCTGAAGCAGCCGCAGGCTGTCCACACTCTGGATCAGATCCACCTTTCCCACCACCTGGCGCACCTTGTTGGTCTGCAGATGGCCGATGAAGTGCACCGGCGCCCCCTGGTAGGCATTTTCCTTCAGCTTGGCGGTCAGCTCCTGCACCCGGTTTTCTCCGCAGCAGTCCACTCCGGCGGCAATGGCCTGACGCACCGCCTCCCCATCGTTCATCTTGGTGGCGGCGCAGAGCTTGATTTCCCTGGGATCCCGGCCGCATTCCAAAGCGGCCTGGGCTATCTGCGCCCGGATCCGGGCGACGTTTTCAGCAATGGACATAATACCCCTTCTTTCTGTTCTGTCTTCAAAGGCCGCGTGTTTCACCGGCAAAAAAGCAGGCGGCGGAACCTTCGCTCCGTCGCCTGTTTCCGTTATGCAGTGGCAGCTGCGGCTTTCAGCGGTTTCATGGGGGCCAGGGTGGAGATGGCGTGCTTGTAGATCATCTGCTGCTTGCCTTCTGTCACCAGAACCACCACAAAGCTGTCAAAGCCTGTGATGACCCCCCGGAGCTGGAAGCCGTTCATCAGGAACAGCGTCACCGGAACCTTGTCCCGGCGCACCTCCCGCAAAATGGCCTCCTGTAAGTTTGCTGCTTCTGTCATATGGATATACCTTCTTTCTTTCAGGATGTCCATATGCTAGCACGTTTCAGTTGTCAAATTCCCGAAGAACCTGTCGGGACAGGGCAATTATTTCTTCCCCGCTCTGCTCCTCCCGGCGAATGAGCCAGTGGATGGCCTTGTTCCGGCGGAACCAGGTCAGCTGGCGCTTGGCATAGTGCCGGGAGGCCTGGCGAACCCGGTCAGCCGCCTCCTCCACCGTCTCCCGGCCTTCCAGCGCCAGGACAAACTCCTTGTAGCCGATGGCCTGCATGGCGGTGCACCGGGGATCGATGCCGCTGTCCAGCAGCCCCCGGATCTCCTCCAGAAGCCCCTGCTCCAGCATCTGCCCCACCCGCCGGTCAATCCGCCGGTACAGCGCTCCCCGGTCTTCAAAATCCAGCCCCAGCCACACCGGCTGATATCTGGGCGGCAGCGCCTGGGTGCGGCGGTTGTGCGCGGTGATGGTCTCCCCGGTTTCCAGATATACCTCCAAAGCCCGGAGAATCCGCTTCCGGTCGGACAGGTGCAGCCGGGCGGCGGATTCCGGATCCACCCGGCCAAGCCGCTCCAGCATGGCTTCCATCCCCTCCCGGTCTGCCTGAGCCTCCAGCTCCTGCCGAATCCCCCGGGAGGGGGAGGGAGCAAAGGCATTGCCCCGGATCAGCGCGTCCATATACAGCCCGGTGCCTCCGGCGATGATCGCCGTCTTTCCCCGGGCGAGGATGTCCTGAACAATGGGGTCGGCCATTTCACAGTAGCGGCTGACGGAGAATTCCTCCTCCGGCTCCGCCACATCCAGCATATGATGGACGATCCCCCGGCGCTCTTCCCGGGTGGGCTTGGCGGTGCCGATGTCCATCCGCCGGTACACCTGCATGGAATCGCAGGAGACCACCTCGCCGTTCAGCTCCTCCGCCAGCGCCACAGCCAGAGCGGTTTTTCCCGAGGCGGTGGGGCCGGGAATGCAGATCATTGGATTCACAGCGGTTCCTCCCAGGGTCATGTGCGCCGGAATTGCTTTTCCAGCAGCTTTTTGCTGAGGCTGACGCAGATGGGACGGCCGTGGGGACAGTATTTCAGATCCTCCCGGCCCATCACCTGCTCCGCCAGCGCCAGCAGCTCGTTCTCGCCGCTGTTCCAGCCGGCTTTGATGGCGGCCTTGCAGGCCACCGTGTGCAGCATCTGATCCCGGACGGTATTCTTGTCCGTCCGGCGGCCGCCCAGCAGATCCGCCGCCAGGGCTTCCACCGCCTGGGCGGCGTCCTCCGGCCCCAGATCCATGGGAATCTGCCGCAGCAGCAGGGTGTTGTCCCCGAACTCCTCCAGCTCGAAGCCCAGCTCTTCCAGCAGCGATCTGTTGGCCAGCAGCTCCGCGGCCTCCGCCGGAGCGAGGCGCACCGGAAGCGGGGTCAGCAGGCACTGCCGGGAGATGGCCTCCTGGTTGGCCTTGAGCTTTTCAAAGAGAATCCGCTCGTGGGCGGCATGCTTGTCGATGAGAAAGGCTTCCTTCCCCTGCTCCACCAGGATGTAGCTGCGGTACAGCTCCCCCACCAGCCGCCAGGGCGGCGGGGCGGGCAAATCCATCGCCTGCTGCTCCGGCTCCTCCGGCGTCTCCCGGCAGGGAGGGGGAAGCGGCTCCCGGGGCTTGTCCTCCGGCTCCTGGACCTGCGGCGCTTGGGGCGCCTCCGGCTCCCGGACAGTCTCTGTTTTGGGCAGGGGTCTGGCCTCGCCGGTGGAAAGGGAACCGGTTTTGGGCAGGATCACCGGCTCCCGAAGCCGGTTCTCCGCCGCCATCTGCCCCAGGGCGGCGGCAGCCGCCTGGGGACGGGGCCGGGGCACCTCCTCCAGGGCGGCGGCGAAGGCCTTGAAGGTCTCCGGGGTCATGGTTTTGAAAAAGTCCTGCTTCGGGGCGGGATCCGCCTGCGGCGGCTTCTGCTCGGCCGGGGACTTCTGAAACCGGATCTGGGGACGATCCGTCTGCTTGTTCAGCGCCCCCAGCACGCCGTAGTGTACACAGTCAAACACCGCCTTTTCCGAAAGGAATTTCACCTCGGTTTTGGCCGGATGGACGTTTACATCCACCGCGGCGGGAGGCACCGTCAAATGCAGCACGCAGGCAGGAAACTTCCCCTGCATCAGCTGATTCCGGTAGGCCTCTTCCAAGGCGGCGGTCAGCAGCTTGGACTTCACCGGCCGGTGGTTGACAAAGAAGGTCTGCATTCCCCGGCTGGGACGGGCTTCGGTGGGGCGGGACACAAAGCCGGTGAGGGCATAGCCCTCCCAGCGGCTGTCCACCGGCACCATTTTGGCGCAGTCCCGGCCGTAGACGCAGTACGCCGCCGCCTCCAGCCCTCCTTTGCCGGGGGTGGAGAGAGCCTGCCTGCCGTCCCGGATCAATTGCACGGCCACCTCCGGGTGCGCCAGCGCCTGCAGCTGCACCGCCGCCGCCACCCGTCCCGCCTCTGCGGTGTCGGATTTCATGAACTTCATCCGGGCGGGGGTATTGAAAAACAGATCCCGCACCACAATGGTGGTGCCGTCGGGGCATCCGGCCTCCTCCTGCTCCAGAATTTGCCCGGCTTCCAGACGCAATCTGGTGCCGGCCATGGCGCCGGGGGTCTTGGTCAGCAGCTCAATGCGGCTGACGGAGGCAATGGCCGCCAGCGCTTCTCCCCGGAAGCCCATGGTGGCAATGGCCGCCAGATCCTCCGGGGCGCGCAGCTTGCTGGTGGCGTGGCGCAGAAAGGCGGTGCGCGCGTCCTCCGGGGACATGCCGCAGCCGTTGTCTGTAAGGCGCAGGAAGGTCATGCCCCCGTCCCGGATCTCCACGGTGACTTTGGAGGCGCCTTCGTCCACGGCGTTTTCCAGCAGCTCCTTTACCACCGAGGCAGGGCGCTCCACCACCTCGCCGGCGGCAATCAGATTGGCAATATGGGGGGATAATTGAATGATCTTCGGCATAGCTTCACCTCAGTCCTCCAATGGCGGACAGATTGATCAACCCGTGAACCAGAATGGGGGCGAAGATGGTGCCGGACTTGGTGTATGTCCAGGCAAGGCACAGCCCCGCGGGCAGGTATTGGAGCACCGCCATCACCAGCTCCAAAGGGGAATACCGCCCCACATAGCCCAGAATGTGGATGGCGGCAAAAACCAGCATGCTCACCAGATAGGCCGCCCAGGGGGATTTGCTGTACAGCCCCCGGAAAATCAGTCCCCGGTACATGCATTCCTCCGCCGGGGGCACCAGGATCACGGTACCCACAGCCATGAGGAAATAGCTTCCCCGGCTCATAGCGGCAATGGACTGGTCATTGTAATTGGAAAACCCCGGAACCAGCAGTCCCACGATCCAATTGACGCACCGGCTGCAGGCGTAGTAGGCAGCCAGCCCCAGGATCACCGCCTGGCAGAAGTAGGCCGGGTGCTGCCACACCTGCCGCAGGCAGCGCCGCAGAAAGTCGTGAAAGATCAGAACCACCGCCAGGAAGTTGATCAGGTAGTAAGTAAAGTTCAGCTCCGCCTGGCTCAGGGGGTTGGACAGCCTGCCGTTCAGCCAGGTCAGCAGGGCAGACAGCGCCATCAGCTGGAACACCAGGTAAAACGCAGCGGTCGTCTGTTCGCTGCCGGAAGGGGAAAGAATGCCGTTTCGGGAATTTCTCATAGTCAACGCATCATTTTCTTCAGTTTGTACAGCTCGTTCATCGCCTGGATGGGGGTCAGGCTCTCAGCGGACAAGGCGGAAAGCCGGTGCAAAACCTGCTGTCCCGCCAGATCCGCCATGGACATCTGATCCTCCTGGGGCTTCGGCGCCGCCGGGGCGGGGCGGCCGTTTTCTTCCTCCAGCTCGGAGAGGATCTCCCTCGCCCGGCGGATCACAACGCCGGGGATCCCCGCCAGCTGAGCCACTTCAATGCCGTAGCTTTCGTCGGCGGAGCCGGGAACAATCTTGCGCAGGAAAATCATCTGATCCCCCCGCTTTTTCACAGCAATGTTGTAGTTTTTCACATTGGGCAGCCGATCCTCCATGGCAGACAGCTCATGGTAGTGGGTGGCAAACAGGGTCTTCGCCCCCAGCCGCTTGGGATCGGCGGCGTATTCCAGCACCGCCCGGGCGATGGACATGCCGTCGTAGGTGGAGGTGCCCCGGCCGATCTCATCCAGGATCAGCAGGCTCCGGGCGGTGGCATACTTCAGGATGGAAGCCACCTCCGACATTTCCACCATGAAGGTGGACTGGCCGGAGGCCAGGTCGTCGCTGGCGCCGATGCGGGTGAATACCCGATCCACGATTCCCAGCCGGGCGGCTTTGGCCGGCACAAAGGAGCCCATCTGCGCCATAAGCACAATCAGCGCCACCTGGCGCATATAGGTGGATTTACCGGCCATGTTGGGGCCGGTGATGATGGCCACAGTGTTGTCTCCAAAGCCCAGATGGGTATCGTTGGGCACGAACAGAGCGTCCTTCAGCATCACCTCCACCACCGGATGCCGGCCTTCGGTAATGGAAATGTCCTGTCCGGCGGTGATCTCCGGGCGGCAGTAATTCCGCTGCACCGCCACCACGGCCAGAGAGCACAGGGCGTCCACCGCCGCCACCGCCGCCGCGGCCTGCTGCACCCGGGGCGCCTGCTGCGCCAAAAAGTCCCGCAGCCGCAGGTACAGCTGATACTCCAACGCGGCCAGCCGATCCTTGGCGGTGAGCACCTGATCTTCCAGCTCCTTCAGCTCCTGGGTGATGTAGCGCTCGCAGTTGGCCAGGGTCTGCTTGCGGATATAGTGCTCCGGCACCTGGCCGGCAAAGGACTTGGATACTTCAATATAGTAGCCGAACACCCGGTTGTACCCCACCTTCAGGGTGCGGATGCCGGTTTTTTCCCGCTCGGCGGTTTCAATGGAGGCAATGGCGTCGCTGCTGCCGTTCATGATGCTCCGCAGCCGGTCGGCCTCTTCGCTGGCGCCGGGACGGATGATGCCGCCCTCCTTCAGGGTCAGCGGGGGATCGTCCACAATGGTGTGCTCAATGCGCACGGCACAGTCGGACAGAGGATCGATGGACTTGTTCAGCCGCTGGAGCATAGGCGATTTGACCTGCTCCAGCAGTTCCTTCACCGCCGGCAGCGCCCGGAGGCCCCGGGCAAGCCCCAGCAGATCCCGGCAGTTGGCGGTGCCGGTGACGACCCGGGTCATGATCCGCTCCAGATCCGTCACATCGGACAGAGCCTCGGTCAGCTCTCCCCGCAGGATGGTGCCCTCCACCAGCTCCTCCACCGCGCTTTGGCGCAGATTGATCTGCACCGGATCCAGCAGCGGCTTTTCCAGCCAGGAGCGGAGCATCCGCCCGCCCATGGGGGTGCGGGTCTTGTCCAGCACCCACAAAAGGCTGCCCTTCTTTTCCTTGCCCCGGATGGTTTCGGTCAGCTCCAGATTCCGCCGGGCGTCCATATCCAGATTCATGAACCAGCCGGTGGTGTAGCACTCCAGCTTCCGGATATGCGCCAGGTTGTTCTTTTGCAGGTCAATGAGAGTTTGGAGCAGGGCGCCGCTGGAGATTACCGCCGGCTCCATGCTCCCCAGTCCCATTTGTTCCAGGCTCTGGGAGAAGTGGGATTCCAGCAGGGCTTTGGCGCTGTCAAACCGGAATCCCTCGGCCTTTCCTTCGTTGACGCAGCAATTCAGCCGCTGAAACAGAGCGTCCTCAATGTCCGGGCAGTGGGTCTCCTCTCCGAAGCGGATCACCTCGCTGGGGGCGAACCGCCCCAGCTCCGAGGCCACGTTCCGGGGATCGGAGCAGACTGTGGTGTAGAACGCGCCGGTGGATACGTCGCAGAAGGTCAGGCCGAACCGGCTGTCCCGGGAATAGATGCAGCCGATGTAGTTGTTCCGGTTTTCGTCCAGCATGCTGCTTTCGGTGACGGTGCCGGGGGTGACGATCCGGGTCACTTGCCGCTCCACCAGCCCCTTGCTGAGCGCCGGGTCGGTCATCTGCTCGCAGATGGCCACCTTGTAGCCCTTCTGCACCAGCCGCGCCATGTAGGCCTCGGCGCTGTGGTAGGGCACGCCGCACATGGGCGTCTGCTCCTCCTTGGGCTTGCCCCGGTCCCGGGTGGTTAGGGTCAGATCCAGCTCCCGAGCCGCCAGCACGGCGTCCTCGTTGAACATTTCATAAAAATCTCCCAGACGGAAGAACAAAATGCAGTCCCGGTTCCGCTCCTTCATCATCTGGTACTGTCGCTGCATGGGGGTCAGTTCGGTTTCGGATTTGGCCATTGGTTCAGCCTCTTTCTGTGAAAATGGGTTACAGGGCGCCGGTCATGCTCCAGGTGGAGGCGCCGGTGATGGTAATGTCCCGATAGGTGCCGATAAGCGCCGGATCGCCGCTCAGGCGCACCAGCCGCCCCCCTTCCGTCCGGGCGGTAAGCAGCTGTCCGTCCTGCCCGTCAATGAGGCAGCGCAGGGTTCTGCCCACATAATCCCCGTGGATCTCCTGGGAGATCCGGTTTTGCAGGGCGCACAGCTGGTCGAACCGGCGGTTCTTTTCTTCTTTGGAGGTGCTGTCCTCCATCTTCGCCGCGGGGGTGCCGGGCCGGGGGGAGAAAATAAAGGTAAACAGGCTGTCGTAGCGCACCTGCTGGATCAGGCTCATGGTTTCCCGGAAGTCTTCCTCCGTCTCCCCCGGGAAGCCCACGATTACGTCGGAGGTCAGCACCAAATCCGGCATTTTCTCCTTGGCGTAGGCCACCTTTTTCAGATAGGTCTCCCGGTCGTAGTGGCGGTTCATGGCCTTGAGGATCCGGCTGGAGCCGGACTGGAAGGGCAGATGCAGCTGCTTGGCGATTTTGGGGTAACGGGCCATGGTGTCAAAGAGCTTTTCCGAGGCGTCCCGGGGGTGGCTGGTCATAAACCGGATCAGAAAATCCCCCGGAAACTGGGCGATGGCCGCCAGCAGGTCGGCAAAATCCACATCCTCCGGCAGATCCTTGCCGTAGGAGTTGACGTTCTGTCCCAGCAGGGTGATCTCCCGGATGCCGCCTTGGATCAGCTCCCGGCATTCGGCCAGAATGTCCTCCATCCGGCGGCTGCGCTCCCGCCCCCGGACATAGGGCACGATGCAGTAGGTGCAGAAGTTGTTGCACCCGTACATAATGGACACCCAGGCCTTCAGCCGGGAGTCCCGCACCTGGGGAATCCCCTCGGCAATGGAGCCCGGCTCATCCTCCACAAAGAACTGCCGCTTCCCCTGGGTAAGCACCCGGTATAAAATCTCCGGAAACTGCCACAGGTGGTGGGTGGAAAACACCCCGTCCACATGGGGGTAGCTGGCGCGGATCCGCTCTGTTACCGTCGGCTCCCCCGCCATGCAGCCGCACAGGAAAATCTTCTGGCCGCTGTGGCGGCGCTTGGTGTGGGTCAGGGCGCCCAGGTTACCGAACACCCGCTGCTCCGCGTGATCCCGGATGGCGCAGGTGTTGACCACCACCACATCCGCCCCTTCCGCCTGGGAGACAATGGTGTAGCCGCACTGCACCAGGTAGCCCCGTAGTTTTTCCGAGTCGGCCTCGTTCTGCTGGCAGCCGTAGGTTTCCACATAAGCGGCAGGAGAAACCCCCTGGCTGTGCCAGCGGGCGGCGATCCGGTCACAATAGGCGAATTGCGCCTCCAGCTGGGACTGGGGGATGGCGGTGGTTTGCTTAGACATAGGAGTGCTCCTTTGGTATGCATTCTGACTTCCGGCGCAGCGCCGGCTTCTCCTTCGCCGCCCACTTGGGACGGATTTGGAGAATGTTCAGTATCAACTATCAATAATACCATTTTCCCCGGGCATTTGCAAGTGTTTTCAGAATTTGTCCCCCCTCCGTTGGAAACGGAAACCGGGGCTGCCCGCTGGGCAGCCCCGGTTATGTTGATTGCGGCTGCTCCCGGCAGAGCAGCTCCAGATGCTTTTCCAGATAGACCTTCTGCACCGCCGCCACGATGCAGGTATACAGCAGGCGCTTTTCCAGGGAGGCGTCCTCCCCGTTGTTTTCCAGCAGCTCCTTTACCTCGAAGGTAAATTGCAGAACGTTTTCCAGCTCCTGGCAAAAATAATCATAGGCCGGTTCTATATCGTAAGACTGCTTCTGCAGCTGGATGAATGCCGCCAGGGCGTCCAGGGACAAAACGCTCTTGCCCACGGCAATGAAAAACAGATAGGCGATCTGATCCCGGCCGTACTGCTTTTTCACCGGGCTGTCGATCAGCCCCTTTTTCACATAGTTGCTGATCATGGAAGAGGTCAGCGCACACTCCCCCAGAGGGGCGAGGTACTCGCTGATATACTTGGCCGCCTGTTCCAGATAAAGCCCCACATTGGGGATCTGCCGGTACCGGGGCAGCCGGAAGTGCTCCACAGATTCCATAATCTGCTGCCTGGATTCTACGTTCATAACCATCACCCTGTTCCATGCTCGTCCGACGGATATTGCTCCTGATAGGTGGTATTATATCGAAAAGAACCCGGAAAGTCAATATCTAAAACTTTTCTTAAGATGTTCTTGACATCGTAACAAGATACTGATACAATATCATCAGTTATTCAAAAACCGATTACACGAATATCGGGATTGAGAGGGATCACCATGAGTTATCGTATCGTTACCGACTCCTCCTCCAATGTGCTGACCATTCCGGGGGAAAACTATGCCACCGTTCCCATGAAGATTGTGGCGCAGCGGGAATATGTGGACGACCCCCGGCTGGATCTGAACCAGATGCTGGAGGATCTGAAGGCGTACAAGGGCAAATCCAGCTCCTCCTGCCCCAACGTGGGAGAATGGCTGGATGCCTTTGGAGACGATGAATATATTTTCGGCGTCACCATCACCAAGCACCTGTCCGGCAGCTACAACGCGGCGGTAAGCGCCGCCGAGACCTATATGCAGGAGCATCCCGGCCGGAAGGTGTTTATCTTCGATTCCCTGTCCGCCGGCCCCGAGCTGATGCTGCTGGTGGAGAAGATCCGCGCCTGCGAAGCGGCGGGGGACGATTTTGAGACCACCAAGGCCAAGGTTCTGGACTACCACAACCATGTGCACACCCTGTTCACCCTGGACTCCCTGCCCAATCTGGCCCGCAACGGCCGGGTGAATCTGGCCGTTGCCAAGATCGCCAGCGTCCTGGGAATCCGGGTGGTGGGCACCGCGGAGGGCGGCCAGCTGGCTCTGGCCCACAAGCCCCGGGGGCACAGGAAGATGATCCAGACCATCGTGGACATGATGAAGGAGCGGGGCTTTGCCGGCGGCAGGCTGCGGGTCAGCCACTGCCGGGCGGAGGAAGCCGTCCTGTCCCTGCGGGACGCCGTCCTGGCGCAGTTCCCCGGCACCAATTTCTCCATGGAACCCACCACCGCCCTGTGCAGCTACTATGCCGAAGAAGGCGGCTTCATCATCGCCATGGAAGGCAGCTTCAATAAGGAAAACGATAATCATAAGTTCTGATGCAATTCTTTGATGAAATGCCCATGGGTTGCCCCTTGCGGGGCAACCCATGGGCATTTCCTTACGCCGGAATGGATCGCCTCTTCCCGCCGGGTCGGCGTTTTCAATCCTTGCGAGCCTGTATATCGCCCAACACCCTCAGCTTTGCCTGCCGCAAAGCTGAGGGTGTTTCTCGTTCCGAATCCTTTCTTGTTTGGTAGTTAATTTTATTTTGATAGTTACTTTCAAAATTTTTTACTTTTTTGAATTTTTCTATTGCAATTTTCAAACGCATTCGCTATAATAAAATTACCGACAGGTTCCCTCCTGGCAGAGGAGGGCCTTCTCCCCGGATGGGGCATCTGTGCATCCCACTGCCGTTTCCGGAAGAAGACCTCTGCCTTCAGGCGGTCGGTCCGCGATTCCCGAAACGAATGAGCCGAAGAGGAGGCGGTGCTTTGGAAAGAGATATGGAATTTCTGTCCACCGAAAAGAACAACCCCAGCACGTGGTGTATTGACCAATGCTCAACTTCGCAGATGCTGCAGCTGATCAACGCAGAGGATCGTCAGGTTCCCCTGGCGGTTCAAGGAGCCATTCCCATGATTGCCCAGGCCGTAGACGGAATTGTGGAACATATGCGCATGGGCGGACGTCTTTTCTATATAGGCGCGGGTACCAGCGGGAGGCTTGGCGTATTGGACGCCAGTGAATGCCCGCCCACCTTCGGCACTTCACCGGAGCTGGTGGTGGGCATCATTGCCGGCGGCCCCAAAGCCCTGTCCTGCTCCAGCGAAGGCGCAGAAGATGATGAGGCGGCCGGAAAAGCCGAGATGGATGCCCATCAGGTAAGCGAAAAGGACTCCGTTGTGGGAATTGCCGCCAGCGGCCGGACGCCTTTTGTCATGGGCGCCTTACAGCGCGCCAGAGAGATCGGCGCGTTTACCACCTGCCTGTGCAACACCCCCCATTCCGCCCTGGCTGCCGTATCCGACGTGGCCATTGAGGTTGTTACCGGCCCGGAGGTTATTATGGGCTCCACCCGCATGAAAGCGGGAACCGCCCAGAAGATGGTTCTGAATATGATCTCCACCTGCACCATGATCCAGCTGGGCAAGGTGTACTACAATTACATGGTGGACCTGAACGCCAATAACGAAAAGCTGTACGACCGGTCTGTGCGCATGGTTTGCCAGACCACAGGCGTAACGGCGGAAGCGGCGCAAAGCGCCCTGCAGGAAACCGGCGGAAGCGTAAAAACCGCAATCTGCATGTTAAAAACCGGTTTAACCTCCCGTCAGGCATCTACCCTTCTGAGGGAACACAACGGTGTGCTGCGAGCCGCATTGAAAAGTGCCGGTGGGTAACTGGCTGGAAATTCGAGGAATTACACGCTGCGCCATGGAATTTGTGCTTCGTGTAAGATATCCTGCCCGTATCAACTTTTGACACAAAGGAGGACAAATGAAATGAAAATGAAGAGCATCCTGGCATTCCTGATCGCATTGGCAATGATGTGGAGCCTGACAGCTTGCGGCTCCTCCAGCACGCCGGAAACCGCCGCCTCCACCGCCGCTCCCGCCGCCGACCCCACCGCTGCCGGAGAATCGGCTTCGGCCGGAGAAGCCGACGCCCTGGAACAGTGGGGAAAAACGATGCAGGAGCAGTACGGCGGCACCACCATCAACGCCTTGCTGGCCTCCCACCCCTCCACCACTGCCATGCTGGAAATGATCGATGAATTTACCCAGCTGACAGGCATCGAAGTCAATACGCGGGTTCTGGCCAGCACCGAAATGAAAACCATGCAGCGTTCCAACTCCTCTACCAAAACCGGTATTTTTGATGTGTATATGGTAGATGCCTTCACGGTATATGAATATGCCAAAGCAGGCTATATTGAAAATCTGGAAGGGTATTTGAACGATCCGGTCATGACCCCGGAATGGTATGATTACGAGGATATCCTGCTTGCTTTCCGGGATGGCATCGCTTCGGTGGAAGGCGTCCCCTACCTTCTGCCGATCGCGGGAGAAAGCCGCTTCGTGGCCTACAGAACCGATTTGTTTGAAGAGCACGGGAAGGAACCCCCCGAAACCATTGAGGAATGGCTGGAGCTGTGCCGCTACTTCCAGGAGGCCGGAAACGGCGACTATTACGGCATTTCCTTCCGCGGCGCATCCGGCACGCTGGTTGGCTCGGCGCATATGGCCATTGCCTATTGCTTCTCTGACACGCCGATTATCGACCCCGCCACCGGCGAATACCAGCTGGATTCCCCGGAGACCATCGAATCCATCCAATTCATCCTGGATCTGGCGGAATGCTCCTCCCCTGACATCGCCAGCATGAACCATGAAGACGCTGCCGCTCTGTTTGCCCAGGGCAAGTGCGCGATGTGGTTTGACGCCACCTCCCTGGCCTACATGGCAGAGGATCCCTCCTCTTCCGTCGTATCGGACAAGGTTTCTTACTTCAACGTGCCCCAGGGTCCTGCCGGCGGCAGCGGCGCGGTGGCCGGATGGAGTTTGGGCATTCCCACCGACTCTGAAAACAAGGGCGCGGCATACGCCTTCTGTATGTACATGTCCAGCCGGGAGAAGGCCAAGGAATACAACCTGGCCGGTGGTGTGCCCTGCCGCACCTCCAGCTTTGAAGATCCGGAGATTCTGGCTGCCAATCCCACCAACAGCTTTATTTTCGCGGCCATCGATGACGCCGGTGAATTGACCGAACGGGGCGTCAGCTACAACTACCCCTCCATTAACGTGCTGAGCTTTATGGGTATCATCGGCAACGAGATCAACCGTGCGGAGATCGGTGAGATCACCGCCCAGGAGGCCGGTGAAAACGCCCAGAAGCAGATAGAATCGGTCCTGGCTGAGCAAAACGCATAAGTCCACAGTTTTACAGAAAACCCATGGGGGCAGCACGCCCCCATGGGAAACAAAGGCGATACCCTTTCCAAGCGTCGCCAAACCACGGGAGGTGTGTAAATGGGAAAATTGTCAGTGCAATTCCAAAACCGACTTCGCAAGCATCCCCAGGTGCCGTACATTTTGCCTACCGCCATTGTGATGCTTCTGCTGTTTATTCTGCCGCTGGTATTTGTTTTTCTGATCAGCCTGACAAATTACCGTTTGGGCGTCGGATTGGATGATATCAGCTTCCTGGGGCTTTCCAATTACAAGCGCCTGTTCTCAGGGGAGGAAAGCGGTTTTTACTACTCCGTGTTTATCAGCGTCTTTTTTATGGTTCTGGGAACACTGATCCAAATGATTCTGGGAATGATCTGCGCATTGCTGCTGAACCAGCGTTTCCGCAGGAAGGGTCTGGTAATCGCCTGCCTCATTGTACCCATTGCCATGACGCCCAGTATCGCCTCCCAAATCTGGAAGCTGATGTTCAACAGCGAGTTCGGCGTCATCAACTACTTTATCGAGGCCGTTACCGGACAAACGGTCCAGTGGTTAAGCGCGGATTACGCGTTTTTATCTGTACTCATCGCCACGGTTTGGCAGTATACCCCCTTTGTAACGCTTATGCTTTACGCAGGTCTGTGCTCGCTGCCCCAAAGTCCGTATGAGTCCGCCATTTTGGACGGCGCCAACAAATGGCAGCTGTTCCGGCATATCACCCTTCCTCTGCTGAAAAACCTGATTCTTCTTTGCGCGCTGATGCGCTCCATCGACATGCTGAAAACCTTCGACATTCCCTATGTTCTAACCCAGGGCGGCCCCGGAAATGCCACCCGGTTTTTGAGTTTGAAGATCTACGACACCGGTTTCGGTGAGCAGAACTTTGTGGGACGCGCTTCGGCCATGGCCGTGGTGCTGATTGTCCTGGTCAGTCTCATCAGTCTGGCGCTGTTCCGCGTTATGAACAAGAGTAAGGAGGGTTGATATGAAAAAGCCCCTTCGTAAGCGGATGAACAGGATTTTCCTGTACCTGGCCCTTTTTGCCGTCTGCTTTGTATCTATTTTTCCTTACCTTTGGATGGTTTTGGTCAGTGTGAAGGAGCGGGTTTTGGTCTATCAGCCGGGGGTATGGTTTTTTCAGCCCACTTTTGAAAACTACAAAACCATCTTTCAGCGGTATGATCTGGGTTCATACATGATCAACAGCGCCATCATCGCCGGCTGCAACTGTGTGATCTCACTGTTCTTCGGCAGCCTGACCGCCTTTGCGCTGGCTCGCTACCGGTTTAAAGGCCGAAAGCAGTTTTCCTTCTTCATGCTGTTCATCCGGATCCTGCCTGCCGTCGCCTCGATTATCCCACTGTTCATCATTGCCGCGGCGCTTCAGATGCTGGACACCCACGCAGTGCTGATTATCACGTATCTTCTTTTCAACATCCCCTTTACCGTACTGATGATGCAGGGCTTTTTTGAAGATATCTCCAGGGATATCGAGGAAGCCGCCATGATCGACGGATGCAATTCCTTTCAGGTGCTTTATAAAATCGTGGTTCCCCTGGCCATGCCCGGCATTGTGGCCACCGCCATTTTCTGCATCATCAACGCATGGAACGAATTTGTCTATGCCATGCAGCTGACCACCTTCAACGCCAGCACCGTCCCCACCATCGTCCAGATGTTTAAAACTGTGACGGGCATCGTCTGGGGCGAAATGTCCGCAGTGGGCACCGTTTCCACCCTGCCGGTACTGGTATTCGCCATGCTGGTGCAAAAGCAGATGGTTCGGGGTCTGAGCTTCGGCGCCGTGAAGGACTGACAAAAACGCAAAGCCGGCGGCACCCGAAAGGCGCCGGTCAAATAAACCCAAAGACTTTTTCAAGAGATTTTCATGAGAAATCCCGGAAAGGAAAGGATCATTATGAAGAAAATGAAAGCAGCTGTAATCGGGGCGGGTATTTTCGGCAGTTTTCACGTCAGAGCACTCTCCGAAATGCCAACGGTAGAAGTCACCGCCATTTGTGATCTGAACCGGGATCGGGCTGAAAAGCTTGCCGCAGAATACCATGTTCCCCAGGTGTATCAGAGCCATATGGAAATGCTGCACCAAAGCGGCTGTGATTTTGTAACCATCGCCACCCCCGATCATCTGCATGCCCAGGTAGCTGTTGATGTCGCCAATGCCGGTCTCCCCTTTCTGGTGGAAAAGCCCTTTGCTACCACCCGGGAGGATATTGAACGCATGCGGGAAGCCATCGCAAAAAACCGCGTGCGCGCCATGTGCGATTTACATAATCGCTCCAGCCAGCCCTATGCCATGGCCAAGGCCATAATCGACAGCGGCCAGATGGGCAATGTCTGCCATATGTATGTGCGCCTGAACGACAACAAATCGGTTGCCACCGACATGCTCAGCTGGTCCTCCGCCTCCTCCGTCCTATGGTTCCTGGGAAGCCACAGTCTGGATCTGCTGTGCTATCTGTGCGGTTCCCGTCCCAAAACCGTATACGCACTGTCCCGAAAAGGGGTTCTCAAGAGCTTGGGGGTCGATACTGTGGATGTGTACCAAACCTCTTTGGAATTTGAAAACGGCGTAATCGCCCAGATGGAAAACGGCTGGATCGTCCCCAACGGAAACACCGCTATCATTGATATGAAATGCAACATTACCTGTGAAAAGGGCGCGTTCAATATGAACACCTCCAACAGCGACATGCTGCAGGTTCTCACCGAAACCCATACCGAAACGCCAAACTGCATTGCCCGTCCAGTAATCAACGGCCGGGTGGAGGGCTTTGCGCCCGGCAACATCGCGAGCTTTGTCCGGTGCCTGCAGGACGGCACTCCGTTCAACATTACCGTGGATGAAGCCGCAGAGGTCTGTCTGGCCATACTGGGAATTCTGGAATCTGCCGAAAAACGGCAGCCGGTGGATATTCGGTATTAACGCAGGAAGGGATCAGGCCATGAATTCCGGATATTATCTGGGCATAGACGGCGGCGGCACCAAAAGCACAGCTATGCTGGCCTTTACCCACAGTGCCCCTCCGATTCGCCTGACAGGCGGCCCTATGAATCTGTGCAGCGCGCCTTTCCCGGAGGTAGCAGACAACCTCCGCTGCCTGCTGCGGTCGGTTCAGGAATCTGCGGGTTCCGCCCCCTGCCTTGGCATTGGAGCAGGTCTGGCCGGGTTTACCCATCCGCAAGCGCCGGATTTTTTCCGGAACTTGATTGCCGCCTGGTATCCCGGAGTGCCGATGATGCTGGACACCGACGCCGCCGCCGCTTTATATGGTGCACACGGCGCGCCGGACGGGATGATCCTGATCTCCGGAACAGGTTCGGTCTGCTACGGCATGCACCGACAGAACTGCTGCCAGGTGGGCGGCGGCGGGCATCTTCTGGACGATGCGGGCAGCGGCTACAGCATCGGCCGGGACATTTTGTCATCTGTTTTAAAATCTCTGGATGGGCGGCTTCCCAATACCGTTCTTTCCGAGCTTCTGGCTCGTCACGGCCTGTCTCCCAACCGCGGGACGCTGATTGGCTTCGCCTATGCCCCCACCACCGGGAAAGACGACATCGCTGCCCTTGCGCCTCTGCTGACAGAAGCCTGCGCCAGTGGGGATCCCATAGCCCTGTCCATAGCGGAACGGGCAGCGGGCGGCTTGCTGGAGCTGGCAGCAGCCGCTGCCCGGCGGCTGCTGCTGCCCCAGGGGCCTTTGGCCTTCTCCGGCAGTATTCTGCAAAAAGAGCCCTTTGTACGCAGGCGTCTTTTGGAAAAACTTGACAACCAATTATCGACAATGGTATATTATAATGCGAAGGCAGATGCCGCCTCCGGCGCTGTACGGATGGCGCGGCAGGCTGCCGGAAAGGATATTCTGTGAATACGATCCGGGATTATCTGGAAAGCTGTGTGGAGCAAGGCGCCTTTCCCGGCGCCGTTTGGAATATCGGCACAAAGGATCAGGTTCTGGAACAAGGTGCCGTCGGCCGTCTGGGCACTGGGCTGGATTGTGCCCGGCTGGACAGTCTGTATGATCTGGCTTCCGTCACAAAAATCATTGTCACCTATGCCCTGATGCAGCAGCTGCAGGAGGGTCTGGTGCGGCTGGAGGACACTCTGGGAGATTGGCTCCCGGATTACCGCAGCCACCCTGACAAAGCGAACGTCACGCTGCAATCGCTGCTGACCCATACCAGCATCATTCCCGGCCGGCTGCAGCTGTACCGCCATGCCCACAGCCGGGAAGATTTGCTGGAAGCCATCCGCTGGCAGGTTCCCCGTTCCGACAGTCCGCAGCGGGTTTTTTACACCTCCAAAGGCTATATTCTCCTGGGTGAGGTGGTGTCGGCGGTGGACGCCATGCCTTTGGATCAGGTTGTTTCCCGCCGTGTCCTGATGCCGCTGGGCATGGAGAATACCTGCTTCAATCCCCCTGCTGAGATGCTGGATCGCGTCGCCCCCACGGAGTTCTGTCCCTGGCGGAATCGCGTAGTCCGGGGGCAGGTACACGACGAAAACGCCGTGGTTCTCGGCGGTGTCAGCGGCCATGCGGGTCTGTTCTCCACCGCCGGCGATGTAGCCCTTGCCGCCCGGGTGATGCTGAGCGGCCAGACCGCCAAAGGCGATCCCTATTTCCATCCCGCCCTGATTCGAAAAATGACCCGGAACTACACCGCAGGCTGCGGCGAGAACCGGGGCTTGGGGTTTATGATCGCCGGGCCGAACGCCCCGGCAGGGGATCTGATGTCCCCCGGGAGCTTCGGCCACACGGGTTTTACAGGAACCAGCCTGTGGATCGATCCGGAACAGGGGCTCTATGCGGTGCTTCTGTCCAACCGGGTGCATCCCTCCCGGGACAATCCCGCGATTGACCGGGTTCGGCATATTTTTCACAATTTAGCGGTTTTGCAATACGCAAAATAAGATTCTGAGGAATATAGGGTTGGGAGATACCATGGATAGTTTACTGGTTAAAATTCGGGAACTGCGTCAGGAATTGACCGGGAAAGACCGATGTATTGCCGATTACATTCTGGAGCACGAAAAGCAGTCCCCATGGTTAACAATCAAGCAGCTGGCTGACGGAAGCGGCGTAAGCCAATCCGCCGTTGTTCGGTTCTGTAAACTATTCGGGAGCCGCGGATATCGGGATTTCCGCAACCGCCTTGCCCAGGACGTTCTGGCCAAAGCTCCCGGTCAGGAGACTTCTGCCGCCAGCTTTACCTGGGATCTGGCAGAAAATGAACATCTGCCTTCCATCGCCGCCCGCATCGCATCGGACAATATGCGGGCCGTTCAGGAGACCGTGGATCTTCTCAACGAAGAAATCCTGAACCGCGCCGTAGACGCCTTGGCAAAAGCGCGCACCATCGGGTTCTTCGGATGCGGGGCTTCCGGAATCGTTGCCATGGACGCCTATCAAAAGTTCATCCGAATCGGAAAGGCCTGCAATGCCAGCCAGGATTCCCACGTTCAGATGACGGTGGCCTCCAATCTGCGCAAGGGCGATGTGGCCGTGATCTTCTCCTACTCCGGCAGAACCAGAGACGTGCTGGAGATTGCCGCCGCCGCCTCAGAACGAGGCGCCACCATTCTCGTCGTCACCAAGTACGGCCATGACAACCCCCTGGCCGCTATGGCGGATATCACCGTTTTTACCACAGCCCCGGAGGTGCTCTACCGAAGCAGCGCCAGCAGTTCCCGAATCGCTCAGCTGACCGTTGTGGACATTCTGTTTTCCGGCACGGCCAGCCGAAACCTCGAGGCTTATTCGGAAAACCTGGAAAGCACCTATAAATATGCCACGATCAAAAAGTCCTGATCTGACCAGTGGCGGTTATATCCGGTTTCTCCTTCTGCGGAATCTGCATGGAGGGCTTGGCCGTGCCGTTTTCAAATTGCGAACGTCATCGACATTCTCTATACCAGCTTTGTCAACCAGGACTTTGCCAAAAACATCCAGCGTCTGGAGCAAAACCAGCTGACCAAGCTGGCGGACAAATAATCCGCACCGGCAGCGCCCCCAGAGGGAACGCTGCCGGTGCAGATTCTTTCATCACAGACGCATTTCAAAAGCGATGTCCGCCCGCTGGAAGGGGAATTGTTCCCGATCCACCGGAATCTCCTGAAAGCCGAACTTCCGGTAAAGATGCACCGCCTGGACACACCTGCGGTTGGATACAATCAGAATTCGGCCGATGCCCTTTTCCCGGGCGTAGCGGATGCAGGCGTCCAGGCAGGCGCTTCCGGCGCCTGTGCCGGTGTACATCCGGCAAACTTCATGATCTCCCAGTCCCCGTCCTCCCGGGGGCGATCATGCAGCAGGCCAGCACCTGGGCAATGTGCGCCGCGTTGCACCCTTCGTTTTTATAATGTGTACTGAACAGCGCAAAAAAGTCCGGAAAGCCTTGGCTTGCAAGGACTTTTGCGTTGTTCTGTACACATCAACCATTTTTACAAGAGAATCCCGGCGGAAGCTCCGCCGGGGCGCTCTATTTCTGTCCCAGCTTGGCGTACCGGTAGGCCTGCTGATAATCCCCCAGCTCCCGATAGCAGATCTCCAGCCGGGAGATTGTCTGGTCGGGGAATGCCGCCTCCGCCCGGTGGAAGCAGCTGACGGCGGCGGCATAGGCCCTCTGCCTCAGATACACCTCGCCCCGAACCAGACACCATTGGGGATCCTGGTGATCCTCCGCTGCGTCCAGCAGGCAGGCCGCCCGATCCGGCTGCTCCCCGGCCAAAGCCTCCCTTGCCCGAAGCAGCAGCTCCGCGTCCAGGGAAGGGAGCCTGGCGCTCACCGGCTCCCCCAGCTGTCCCAGCAGCAGAAGCCGCCGCCGTTCCAACTCCCCGGCGCAGAGGCCGCCGGTTTCGGCAGCCTCCAGCAGCTCCCGGGCGTAGATTTTCCGCCCCTGCCGGAGAGCCTGCTCTCCCAGATCCAGCTGCGCCAGCGTCTTCAAAAGTTCCATCTCCCGGTCAAACACCGGATCCGGAGGAATATACGCGCTCAGAGCCTCCAAAACCCCGGCCGGATCCTGCCGGGCGTGGCAAAGCCTGGCCGCCTCCATGACGCCTCCGTTGGAAGAGACAACGCCTTCCTCTTCCAAAAAATAGCTGACGCTTTTCCCCAGCTGCCGCGCCAGATACTGCAGGGTCTGCATGGAGGGCTTGGCTGTGCCGTTTTCAATTTGCGAGAGCATATTTCTGGTGATCCGTTCCCCGCACAGCTGCCGCTGGCTCAGCCCTGCTTCCAGCCTTGCTTTGCGCAGCTTTTCTCCCAGCTCCATGTCCGTCCCTCCTGTGAGAATGGTTGTTCGTTTCCTGCATTGTATCAGATTTTCCCAGGATGTGCCACCGTTACAAAAATTTTATTTGCTATTTTCCCAAAATTCGTTTATAACAATAGTAATACCTTTGAGGGAATTCTCTCCCCCGGATCGGAGTTTGATTTATGGAGCTTTCCAACAGAAGCCGGCTGATTCAGGTCTCCGGCCAGCGGCTGGAGCAGGCGCCCCAGAGCAAACAGATTGTTCTGCTCTATGCCGGAATCAGCCTGGCTTTGGCGCTGCTGTTTTCCCTGGCAGACTATCTGCTGGGTCTGGCCGTATCCCGCACCGGCGGCCTTCAAGCCATGGGCACCCGGGCAATTTTCTCCGCCGTCCAGGCGGTGCTTCCCTTTGTGCACACAGGCATTGCCATGTGTCTGGATTTGGGATATCTGTCCGCCATGCTGCGGATCTCCCGGAGGCAGTATGCCTCTGTCCGGAGTCTGCGCCTGGGCTTTGACCGGTTCTGGCCGCTGCTGCGGCTGACCCTGCTGACATCTCTGATCTTCCTGGCCATCGGCACCGTCAGCACCTATCTGTCTTCTTTGATATTCGTGATGACCCCTCTGTCCGCGGACTTCATGGCGGTGCTCTCTTCCCTGCTCATCGAGGCTCCCGCCGAACAGCTCATCCTGGATGAGGCTGTTTACAGCCAGCTGGTTTCCACCATGCTTCCCATGCTGGCCATCACCTTTGTCATCTTCCTGGCGGCCGCCGCTCCGGTATACTACTGGTATCGAATGGCCGATTTCCTGCTGATCGACTGCCCGGAAAAAGGCGCCTGGGCCGTGCTGCGGGAAAGCCGCCGGATGATGCGGGGCAACTGCTGGAATCTGCTGCGGCTGGATCTGCGGCTTTGGTGGTATTATGTCCCGGCCTTTGCCGTCGCCCTTCTGGCCAGTGGGGATCTGCTGCTGCCGATGCTGGGCGTTACCTTCCCCTGGTCGGAAACCTTCAGCTACTACCTGTTTTACGGACTGTCTCTGATCGCCCAGATGATTCTGACCTGTGCCCTGAGCAACCGGGTTGTAACCACCTATGCCCTGGCCTACGATTCCCTCCGCCCCCGGGAACCCGCCTCCCAGGGCGTGGTTCTGGGAAATATTTTCCAAATCTGACCCAAGAGCCGCCCCCTGGGCGGCTCTTGGCATGGAATGCGGAACAACGGCAGATCCTGAACGCCAAGCCCCCGTGGGGGGAGCGACTGATGCAGAAGCCCAACGGCTCCCGGGCGTCGTGATTTCAATCCACGCTCCCCGTGGGGGGGAGCGACTCCGCCTGTTCTCCGCACCGCTCCAGTGCCCGCAATTTCAATCCACGCTCCCCGTGGGGGGAGCGACTGTTCGCTTGCCGGATAGTGTCAAGAAAGAGAAGATTTCAATCCACGCTCCCCGTGGGGGGAGCGACGGATGGCGCCGGTGTCTTCATCCAGCAGCGGGACATTTCAATCCACGCTCCCCGTGGGGGGAGCGACCTCCTATCAGGACGCAGTGGCAAACCTGGAGGCATTTCAATCCACGCTCCCCGTGGGGGGAGCGACAGCAAAGATGCACAAGGAACGGCCTGCATCTTTGACAAATCCATTCTTTTTGGCGCGGTATGCGCCTGTTTTTTATGGGCAGGGCGCTTTTAACATGGCTTCCGCACATGCAAAAGCGTCAAAAACCCGGTGCGAAGCTCCCCGGAAAACGCTGTGTCCTTCCCCTTCGCACCCGGAGAATCCGTCGGGCAGATCACCCCATCCGCATACAGGTGACGCCCTCCGGCAAAGCCGCTTCCTCTACCGTGACCACATAATCCCGGAAGGAACGGGCAGAAGCGGTATCCTCCGGATTGGCGCGGCTGACTTTCACCGTGTCAAACAACTTCCAGGCAGGGGCATTGCCCAGCTCACTGTCGTGCTGGAATACGATCAGTTCCCGCACTGCCATGTTGCCCCGGGCGGCAGAGCGGTCATGCTCGAACATATTCAAAATGGCTTCCCACAGCAAGTCCAGATCCTCCTGGGAAAAACCAGTGGTCTTTCTTGCCAAATTGGCGGAGATATAGCCTTCGCACCGGTACAGGCCGTAGGGCACGATGTACTTGCGGCCCATTTCGGTGCCCTTTTTCTCGGCGTCCGCTTCCGTGGTAATGGCCACGCGGGTGATGGTAACTTCCTGAGGCACCGCCGGCTCTACACTTCTGGCAAAGCCCAGCTGCACCGGACCTCGGATCTGGCCGCAGTTCAGGGCACCCTTGACCATGGTGGTCATCACCGCGCCGAAGGTTCGAATGTCAAAGAAATTCAGGCACATGAAGTCCCGCACCAGCCGATCCACATCCGTACCGGCTTCCTTTTTTGCCTTGATCTTTTTCTTCAGTTCCTCCGGTTTCTGCGAAGCGGCATTGTCAATGCCCACCTGGAGGAAGCCTTCATGATCGCTGCGATTCAGCGGGACGCCGTCTTTCACATAGATCCGCCAGCCGGGGGCGTCTTCTTTTACGGTTTCCACATAGTTGCGGATCTTCCGTTTCAGGCACACATCGGTGACGATGCCCAGTCCCGTTTCCGGATCCACCCGAGGCAAATTGCCAGCGTCCGGGTCTCCGTTGGGGTTCCCGTTTTCCACATCAAACAGAATCACAAATTCATAACGGTTCCGGATGGCTTCACGCATTTTCTTTTTCCTCCTTTTTCTGATAGCGGCTTTGGTTTTGGTGATAGTAACCCAGCTGGAAGGAACCCTGCTGGGGCAAATTCAAACGGGCTGGGTAGACCCGGGGGAGTTTGCTCATCAGCTCTGTCAGCTGCCTGTCATAGTAAACGGCGGTTCCCGGGTTCAGCTTTCGCAGATGCTTCTGCGCCAGATTGACCAACGTGGGGAACACAATGGCAGGCGTGGCAGAGGCGGAGCTGAAATACTTGTCACGGATGGTGGTGTTGATACCAGGGTTGGCGGCATCCTGGATCGCTTCCAGCAGGGAGAACAGCCGCCCCAGCGTATAGGGAATCTGTTCACAATCAGGATTCAGATGCACAGTTAAAACCTCCTTTGGCACATCGGGATGGTTGTTTTTCAAATAATAGGCCTTGATGATGGCGGCCTGGCCACGGGTGATCTGCCGCTGGGCTCGGATTCGCAGGGTCATGCCGTTGAGCAAGGTGGCGGGGTACGGCGTATTTTCCAAAATGGAGCGAAGCAGCTCTCCGCCCAGGCGCGGAGCGGGCTGCTTATCCCGGGAATTTTGGTTGACGGTTTCATCCAGCAGTTTCCAGACCGGTATGGTCGGGAACTTGTCATAGGATGGACGGACGATTTCCAGCCGCTGTTGGTGGGCCCGGGCGTTTTCCAGAAACTTTCCGAAGGTATTCTTCAGGAAAAACCGTACCGACAGGCGGGCGGCGTTGGGCGCAAGCCCCAAAACGTAAAATTCCATTTCCGGATCCAGAAGGGTCTGATCGTACAGCACCGCCTGTCCGGCGCACAGCGCCTTCACCATGCCGTCCAGATCGCCGGCGTCATAGTATTCGCTTCCCATAAAGCAGCCGCCGAACAGATCCTGATAGGCAGGCTGAGCCGACTCTGCCCAGCAGATCACCGCCGTATCTCCCACGTAATATACGTGCCGCCAATCGGCCAGCAGGTGGTTCAATGCCGTGGTATAGGCGAAGGCGGCAAATCTGCCGGTGGGGGCGTTCAAATTCTGTTCCGCTCCATAGGAGCAGAAGGCAGGCGCATTGAAGGAAACCAACGCCGCGCCGCTGGATTGGGCGCCCCGCACATTTTTGATCGCGGGATGAACCCGCTCCACCGGCCCCTTTTCGCCGGTGACAAGGCAAATCATCTCCGGTCCGTCAGCGCCTTTGGCGGCATAGTAACGTTCCCAGGCATGACGGATCAAGGGGTCTTCGTAGGCGTACTGAAAATTCACAAGGAAGGTCAGATTCACGCCTTTGAGAATGTCTTCCAGCGCCTCCTGGAGAGCCGGATGCTCCGCCGCTTTTTCCGGATCCCAGTTCTGGAAAAATCTCAGAATCCCCCGGGCGGCCGGGGAATCCACCCCCGACAGGAGCTTCTCATGGAGGGCTTTGCTGGCGGCAAAGCATTTGGCGGATTTGGCCGGATCCCCTTTCCCGTCAATGCCCAAAAGATAGCCCGGATTTTCCCACAGGAAATTGGAAAGAACGCCGCTGGTTTTCTTCACGGGAGCCGGAAGCACCATCTCCTGGGGGACCATGACGATTTTTTTGCCCTTGTGCTCCTCTCCTTTGACGCAGACCGTCTGTCGGAGACTGCCAGTCTCGTCAATGCACAGGGCATAGGAGATTTTTACACGTCCCCAGCCCGGGGGCGCGATCACCCCCTGCCGGGAAAGCTGCTGATAATAGGCTGTCAGCGCTTGCAAAATCATCCCCGCACCTCCTCACTGTCCCAGGGCGGAATCTCCAGCACTCCGTGGTGCAGCACCGCCCGGAAGAACTTGGGCGTGATATTCTCCGGGTCAGAGTAGTCCATGTCGTAGAGCATCCAGCCCAGATCCTTTTCTCCTTCCAGCTCCGGCGGGCAAGGAGGAATCGTTTCACACATCTGAAAATTGGCAGGGAATTCCCGGCATCCGAAATAGGGCTGGTGATAGAACTGCCCCCTTCGGATTCTCCGCTTGATGATGTCCTGGAACTTTCCCGGGTTGTCCCCGGGGGCAACTTTGTCCGTCATCTCAAAGTGGGCTTCGATGACATAGCGGACATCCCGAAGCACCATGGCGGCTCGCTGCTGAATATCCTCGGCGGTGCATAAGTACAATTCCCCCGTGCCCCGCTCCATAACCGTCCGAGCCGATCTGGCGGAAATGGTGGACTTGACCTCGTTTCTGCGCAGGTTGCTGAAGCGGATGGGACTGCACTCACGGATCTTTGTGGGTACCCATCGCATCCCCGGATGCCAGTAGACGGCCTCCAGCAGGTGCAGGCAATTGGCTTTCCCAATCCCGGTATGGTTCCAGCTGTCCGCTCTGCCCTCTGTGCATACGCCCCAGGAAGGTGCCGCTGTCCCCTGAGTCGCCTTTGCCCCCGCCGTTGGGCAGTCCGCCGTGGTGCCCCGCAACCGCAAAAGCCGCAAAGGGCTGACGCCGGCGGTAACACTCATAGGCTCCGGCGGTGGCGTGATCCACACGTTGGGTGCTTCCATCCAGTCTCTTCTGAAAGGCATCGGCGTACTTTCCTATATCATGGGAAAGACCGGCCAGCCGTCCTTGCTCCTCCGCGCCGAAGGCAGCTGCAAATGCTGCGCATTGTTCTGCCGTTCCTTCCAGGTGCTGCAAAACGGTCTGCTCTCTTCCATCCTCAGAACGATGTGCAAGATACTTCATGTTTGTCACCTCTGCTGCAAAACAGGGCGGTTAATCGCCCCGTCGCATTCTTTGTGGAAATACCGTCATCCTTTCGGTGTAATAAAACGGATCATTGGAGTAATTGCATAAAATATGAATCTATTTTATCGTATATTTAGCCGAATTGCAGCAGACAGAAAGCGCCCGCTGTACAGACATTATGGCAGCGTTATGGGATGACCAGGCACAATATGCGGAATCTCTGTGTAAGCGGCAGCGAATCCATACCGCCGCCCGGCGGAGGCATGTTTGTCCACACCGAAAGGAAGTGCATCCCTTAAGCAGCCGCCTGCATCATTCCCCTTTTCCTGCAAACACCGCCGCTGGAAGAAACACAAGAAGCGGAAAGAATATAAAAGCAGCTGAGCTGTCTCGTTATGAGGCTGCTCCGTTTTTATGGCTGCCGCCGTCAAATAAAAGGGGCTTGCGGAAGAACCGCCCATCGAACACAAGCTGCGTCAAAAGGCGCCGTCCGCAAAATCTTTATTCAAAAAGGACAAATCCGGTAGACAGATTCGCCCTTTGGTGTATGATTAAAACAGAACTACCAGGTGTATGACACGGGAATGCAACGGAAATCACCGGTGAAGGCGGAAAGAATTTCCAAAATAAAGGATCCCGAATATTCTTTCGGCGAACGGGAATGCCCCGCATTCACCTGGGGACGTGATGAATCCTGACCGGCGGGGAGGATGGAATATGAAGGCAGGGCGAACATGGCGTTTGAACATGTATGGAAAGATATTGCTGCTATGCACCAGCAGTATTCTGGCATCCCTTTCTCTGCTGGCAAGTTTGTTCTTCTACCACTCCGCAGAAACCATCTATGAGCAGAGCAAGCAAAGCAATGTGATACAGCTTCAGCGTTTACAGGACGATGTGACCCAGTTTGTGCAGGAAGTGGAAGACCATTTGATTTCTGTATACAATGACAGCGATCTTATCAATGATTTGGTTGCCCATGTTGATTTTTCTACCTTAAAGGAAACGGCAGTTTTTCGTTTGACGCACTGCGATGCGGAAGGTGTGGAGAGCGCGCTGAAAATTGTCAGTCTTATGGAAGAATTCGGTTCTCTGGCAAAGCTCTCCCCTGCGCGTCTTTCCGACTATCGCAGCGCGCTTGAGAAATCCAAGGTGCAGGCCACGCAGGAAGTTCTTCTGATGAGCACTTTGCGGAGCCGAACCAACACAGTGGAGTATCTGGATCACACCTTTGTGGAGTGGGAAGAAAACGGCTGTTTCGGCTGCGATATGCTGATTCGGATGGAGCTGCTTCAGGATCTTCGCCGGGAGATCAACCGGCGGGATCCGGCTGTGTTATCCCAGCGGGAAATTATAAAGATCGGCAAGGACATCTGCCAAGCTTTGATCCTGTGTCACAGCAAACGGATCCTGCACCGGGATATCAAGCCCGAGAATATTTTCTTCAACCAGGACGGAAACTACAAGCTGGGTGACTTCGGCATTTCCCGCATTCTCAGTGCCGCGGCCAATTCTCAGGCCAGTACCGGCATCGGCACGCCGCAATACTGGGCGCCGGAGCAGATGTCCGGCCGTTACGACCAGCGGGTGGATATTTACAGCCTGGGTCTGGTCTTGTATGAGCTGTGCAATGGGAACCGGCTTCCATTTGCCGCATCTTCTTATGTGACCGATGAAGAGATTCTTCTCCGGCTTCAGGGGGTCCGTTTGCCGCCGCCCCGAAAACCTGTTCCAGATGCGGTCTGACGGAGGGCTCCCCCCTGGGAGAGGTGGGCGATCTTGTTGCTTTTGGCCGGTATGAACAGGATAACAATGTCAGCAACGGTGCGGAACCCATTGTTTGGGAGATCCTGGAGATTCGGGACAACGATATTCTGGTGATCAGTCAATCTGCCATTGACTGCCAGCGCTATCACGCAAAATATGTTACTGTCACTTGGCAGACCAGTTCCATCCGCCAATGGCTGAACGGCACCTTTTTCAACGCCGCCTTCTCCCTGGAGGAACAGGAACAAATCCTGACCACCGACATGAAAGCCGCCCCCAACCCCTGGTATGACACAGAGCCGGGAATGGATACCCAGGATAGGATTTTCCTTTTAAGCATTCAGGAGGTCAAACAGTATTTTCCCAGCGACAGCCGGCGCATGTGCGCCGCCACGCCCTATGCGGTGAGCCAGGGAGCTTATGTCAACCCCGCCACCGGATGCAGCTGGTGGTGGCTGCGAACCCCCGGGTGTTCCAGTAAAGACGCAGCCAGCGTCAACAGCGACGGCACTATTGACTACGATGATGCCGCGGTCAATACCCCGCCGGGAACCATCCGTCCGGTCATGTGGATCCGCATGGGATGATTCCCGCAACGTCCCCTGACTGAGAATCGGGAGGCAGCGGGCGAAGCCGCCTTCGGCCGCACGCCGGTTCCCGGCAATTTTCTCCCAAGATCGCTCACAGAAAGCGTGCCGCCCGAACCTGCATAATTCCCCTTTTCCTGCAAACACTACCACAGGAAGAAACACACAAGGAGAGGAAAGATTATGAAAGCAACAGGCATCGTTCGCCGGGTGGACGATCTCGGCAGAATCGTCATTCCCAAAGAGATTCGCCGCACCCTGCGGATCCGAGAGGGCGACCCTTTGGAGATTTATACAGAAAAGGACGGCGGGGTGATTTTTCGGAAGTATTCTCCCATGGGAGATTTGCAGGAGTTTGCCGCTCAGATGTGTGAGTCCATTGGCTCTGCCACCGGGCGGATCGCGGCGGTGGCGGATCGGGACTGCATCATCGCCCTTCACGGAGCGCCCAAGCGGGAGCTGATAGACAAGCCCAACTCCCCGGAACTGGAAAGGCTCATGGGTCAGCGGAAGAATTACCTGTACAAAGCCGGGGATCCGCTGATCTTCGCAGCCAGCGGCGAGGAAAAGTATCATCTGGGGGCGGCTTCTCCGATTTTGTCCCAGGGGGATCTGATGGGCTATGTGCTGCTGCTTCTGGGAGAGGGAGATACCCCTTTGCAGGAATCGGATCAGCGGCTGGCCAGAACAGCCGCTGGATTTCTGGGCAAGCAGATGGAAAGCTGAAAACCGGGGGAGGGCTTGTCCCTCCCCCGGTTTTCAATTTCCCGCCTGCAGCGGGGAATCAGTCGCAAAAAGCGGCTGATTCGGCAGGCACTACTTCTGTTTCAGTCCCATGAGACTGGCCATCAGCAGGCAGGCCCAGAGGAACAGGCTCATAATCCAGTAACCGCTGCACACCATGGGCGTCGAGAGGATCACCAGCAGGTAGTACAGAAAGCTGCCCAGGGTTTCCGACCACAGAGCCGACACCAGATTCAGCACCAGCAGCAAAAGCGTCAGCCCCAGGCTCAGCAGGCTCAGATTCCGAATCAGCTTCAGCGTATTCCTGTCTCCTGCGGCTTTGGCCTTCCACAGCAGCAGAGCCGGGGGAATGAAAAAGCCCAGGGACACCCCGGTAAGCAGAAGCCGAAGCGGCCCCTCCGGCTGGGGGATGAAGCCGAGACCCGCGCACAGAATAAACAGGCTGCCCCATAAAACGATCAGGGAGTTTTTGCTCATGGATATCTCCTTCCTTTGAAAAGGGGCGTTCCCCCGAAGGGGGAGGCCGTTATGCCTATTATACCCGGACAGGGCATGGTTGACAAGGCCTTTCCGCCGCGCCCCGGGGAAAAAAAGCTGGACAGGCATCTGTTTATCTGGTATAATGAGGAAATAATCAAGGGAAAGGGCGTGAAATTCCCAATGAAATGTCCATTTTGCGGCGACCAGGAGAGCAAGGTCGTGGATTCCCGCCATTCGGAGGATGGCCTGAGCATTCGCCGGCGCCGGGAGTGCATGGGCTGCCAGCGGCGGTTCACCACCTATGAGATGGTGGAGAGCCTGCCGGTGATCGTGGTTAAGCGGAACGGCTCCCGCCAGAGCTTTGACCGGAACAAGATCCTCAATTCCATGATTCGTGCCTTTGATAAGCGGAAGGTAGACGTTTCCGATTTGGATCGGATCACCACGGAGATCGAGCAGGCTGTCCAGAACACCCTGGAACGGGAAATCAGCACCGATCAGATCGGAGAAATGGTTATGCAGCGCCTGAAACCCCTGGATGAAGTTGCCTATATCCGCTTCGCATCCATCTACCATCGGTTCCAGGATGCGGGCAGTTTTCGAAAATTCCTGGAGGAAACAGAATGAGCACAACCCCAACCGAGATTCTGGAAACCACAGCCCAGGCGCTGGAAACCACCGCTGCCGCCATTGCCGGTACCGCCGAGGCCACCGAGCCGCTGCTGGATATTGATTCCATTAAAGAGGCCATGGACGCCTTTGACCCGGCGTCGCTGCTGCCGGAGCTGAGCCAGGTGTTCGGAAGTCTGGCCTCCCTGTGCCGCTTCGCAGTGATGGCAGGGCCGGTGGTGCTTCTGATCCTGGGTCTTGCCTACCTGTTCCTGTCTCCCAAAGAGGCCAACTACTACTTCGGCTACCGGTGCTACTTCGGCATGGGCAGCGTTCGCGCCTGGCGGTTCACCCAGCGTCTGGCCGGGGTGGTTCTGGGCGGCCTGGGACTGATTCTGACCATTGTGATGTACCTGATCTCCGGCAGCTTCGCCGACATGGACGTGACGGACATGGTCTGGAGAGCAGTGGACTGCCTGATCTGGGAAGCGGTGCTGGCGCTGCTGGCCACCCTTTCCATCAACCTCGCCGCCGCCATCCGGTTTGACCGAAAGGGCGCCCTGCGGAAAAAAACGAAACGGGTTCAGTTTTGAAAAAAATGGGGCTGTCTGAAAATGCAAATTCTGAAAGCGGCTCTGCAAATCGCAATATGAAACGGCTGGATTACCTTGGTTTTGGTAATCCAGCCGAACGTATTTGATATGCGTTTTCTTGAAAGCGCTGTTTTAATACGATTTCCTGATTAAATCCCCATGCGATACGATCACGCCACGAACCAAGAAAGCAGTACGTGCATGGGGATTGATATGCATTCGCATCGGTTGCCCCGTAAGGGGCGAGATGCGGGCATTTGTTTAAAGTTTTACTATGAATGCGGAGCTTTCATAGTAAAATATTTCATTTTAATTGTGATTTTCGGAATAGAAAATCACAGGTTCCCATCTCATAGGATTCTCTAATGAAAATCTTTCATCCGAATGGATGAAAGATTTTAAAAGAGAATCCGTATAAAAACCCGGGGATTGCCCGCTGCAATCAATCTTCCCTGAAACAACGGCAAAGGCTCTGCTTTTCGGGCCTTTGCCGTTGTTTTTCAGGATATTTGTTGCTTTTATCAAAATTACTTTGCTCTTGTCCTGTATTTTCCGTACAAAGTTATCAATTTGTGCAAACCAACAAAATCTTTACCAAATTTTTAGTGATGGCTACGAAATGTGCGTTTACCGTTTCTTTACTCTTGCATTGTTCATAATTTCGTAATATAATGTGTACGGCACAACGAAAAAGTCCTTGCAAGCCAAGGCTTTCCGGACTTTTTTCCGTTGTTCCGGTGCAAGATTTTTCCGCCTTTCAGCGAAAAAACCTTGCACCTGTTTGGATGCTGCGGTGCGCCGCATCATCCAAAATACACATGGATACGCGCCTGAATTGAAAAAACGGTTGGTAAGAGCCGTTTTTTTCAATTCCCCGCCTGCAGGCGGGGAATCAGCCGCTTTCCTCGGCTTATTCAGCAGGCACTAAGGAACCTCTGAATAAATCGTCTTCGGCGGAATGCCGGATCTTTTACCACATCCGTGCAGTTCAAAAAGTGGGAAATACATACAGTATTTCTCCACTTTTTGAAGGTTCGGCTGAGGCAAAAT
>CALXDT010000103.1 GCA_944387125.1 uncultured Oscillospiraceae bacterium
ACCTGGCAGAAAATACCTCTCAGGCTGCGCAGTGTGCCAGTTGTACGCCAAAGGCGTACAAGGCGTGCATGAAGCGCACCTGCAAAAATCTGTCGGAAAGCCCCGAAGGGGATTTTCGACAGCCTGAGGGCGGCTGAAAAGAAGCCCCGCTCCCAGTCCCTGTCTTTCCGAAAGCAAAACCCATTCGGCATGAAAAACAAAACTTTCCCCAAAGCAGCAATTTCCCGGCGGGCTTTTGCCCGCCGGGAAAATTTGCTGATTTCAGCTGCTTTCCCGCTGGACGAGGCTCCAGGGCAGGAGCACCGACTGGCAGGACTTCCCCTGAAGCCGCTCCACCAGCAGCTCCGCGGCGACCCGGCCGGCATTGTACGGCTCGTGGGACAAGGAGGTGATCCGGGGAACGGTCATTTCACAGTAGGTGGTGTTGTCGAAGCTCACCACCGCCATGTCCCCGGGCACGGAAATGCCCCGGTCGTGGAGGTAGTTCATCAGCCGGTAGGCGATTTCATCGTTGTAGCACACCACCGCGGTGGAGGAATCCAGCGCCCGCTGAAGGTTCTGAAGGGCGGGGCCTTCCTGAAACAGCTCGTCCTTTCCGTCGGTGCTGAACCAGCAGACCCGGTGGTCGTCCATGGGCAGCCCCAGATCCCGCAGGGCGTCCACATACCCCGCATACCGCTGGGGCCCCTGGATATCGTCGTGCTTAAAGATCCCGGCGATCTGCCGGTGCCCCCGGCCGTGGAGGTACTCCACCAGCATCCGTCCCCCGCCGTAGTTATCGTCCAGCACCGAAAGGGAGCCGGGGAGGCCGGGGTAATCCCCATGGAGGAATACCAGCGGGATCCCCTTGCCCAGAAAGGCCTGATAAAGATCCAGATTGGGATTGGGCATGACGGTTTTGGTTCCCTCCACCAGAATCCCCGCCACGGGCATATTCAAAAGATTCTTCAGAATCTTCCGCTCGTTGCTTACCTGGTTCTGGGTGGCGAACAGGGAGGGGGTGCAGTTGTGGGCGGAGAGCACGTTTTCCGCTTCCCGGAGGACGCTGGGGAAAATGTAGTCGGTGATATAGGTGGTGACGATGGCCACGATTCGGTGGGGAGACGCCGGAAGGGTCTGCCGGAGAATGTGGGAGCCGCTGCCCTGGCGCTTTTCAATCAGACGCTCCTGCTCCAGCACAGACAGCGCCTGGCGGATGGTCTGCCGGCTGACGCCGTAGCACTGGGCCAGCGCAAACTCTGTGGGAAGGGTGGTTGCGTCGGCATACTGCCCATAGGACATCTGCTCTTTCAGATCCTGGGCAATGACTTGGTATTTCGCTGGCATAGTCTCCCCGCTTTCTTTGGCATACCGGCCGTTCTGTTTGGTCAATCATAGCATATTTGTACAGATTCTGCAAGAGGAAAACAAAAATTTGTACAGTTTTTTCGGGAAGAAATGACGCCGTATTTCAAACATATTTTGTCCGTTCCGGCATATCCGCGAAAAGCTGTCTGGTTTTTTTCAAAAAATTGTTGGCAAAAGCAACAAAGTTTTCCGTGTTCGATCGGCTCTTGTGCAATTTGACAGGATGATAATTTCCTTTTATTTCCAGTTGTGTACAAATTTTGAACAGGAAATACTTTTTAAAATTCCGGAAAAGACCAGAAAACCCGAAATAAACCGAAAGAAAACTGAAAAAAGTTTCCGAATGTTTCGGAATTGTAAAATAATTTGTATTGTTGATGGCTACGAAAATGGATTTTCTCCGTACAAATTGTTGACGCAGAAAAATTTGTGGTGTATACTCAACCCAGGACGTCCGAGGCTCCTCGGATTGTTTCCAAAAAATTAAGAATGGAGCGAAAACAATGAAAAAGTGTATTGCCTTGATTCTTGCCCTGGCTCTGACCCTGGCTCTGGCTGCCTGCGGCGGGAACAGCGCCCCCGCCACCACGGAAGCCCCCGCTGCGGAAGCTCCCGCTGCGGACGCCACCGAAGCCCCTGCCGCGGACGGCACCGAAGCCCCTGCCGCTGAGCAGCCCGGCGCCGGCAAGTCCGTCGGCATCGCCATGCCCACCCAGTCCTCCGAGCGCTGGATCAACGACGGCGCCAACATGAAGGCGCAGCTGGAAGCTTTGGGCTATGAAGTCATCCTGCAGTATGCCGAGGACGATGTGCAGATGCAGGTCTCCCAGATCGAGAACATGGTTGCCCAGATGGTGGACTGCCTGGTCATTGCCGCCATCGACTCCGGCGCCCTGACTGCTGTGGAAGCCCAGGCCAAGGCCGCCGGCATCCCCATTGTCGCCTATGACCGTCTGCTGATGGACACCGACGCTGTTTCCTACTACGCCTCCTTCGACAACGAGGGCGTGGGCCGGGTAATCGGTGAGTACATCGAAACCGCCATGGATCTGGCCAACACCACCGAGAGCTACACCATCGAGTTCTTCATGGGCTCCCCCGACGACAACAACGCGGTTCTGCTGCACAAAGGCGTGATGAGCGTTCTGCAGCCCTACCTGGACAACGGCACCCTGGTGTGCAAGACCGGCCGTACCTCCTTCGAAGAAACCTGCATCCTCCGCTGGAGCCAGGAAACCGCCCAGCAGTGGTGTGAGAACTACCTGTCCGGCTTCTACGCTGACGAGGATCTGGACATTGTCTGCTCCGCTTTCGACGGCTTCGCTTACGGCTGCCGCTCCGCTCTGGAGGCTGCCGGCTACACCGAGGAGAACTGGCCTCTGATCACCGGTCAGGACGCGGAAGTCATGGCTACCAAGAACATCATCGCCGGCAAGCAGACCATGTCCATCTACAAGGACACCCGGCTGCTGGCTGAGAAGTGCGTGACCATGGTCAACGCTGTGTGCAACGGCACCGAGCCTGAGATCAACGACACCACCACCTACAACAACAACGTTCTGGTGGTTCCCTCCTACCTGTGCACCCCCGTGGCCGTGGACGCCAGCAACTATCAGGAACTGCTGATCGACAGCGGCTACTACACCGCTGAGCAGCTGGATCTGGCTTAAAACCATTCCCGCAAGGGTTCCAAGGGTGAACACCGGGGCGGCGGCACACGCCGCCGCCCCTTTTTCCTGCACAGCAGGAAATGGACGGCAACGCCCGGGGTATTCTGTCAAAAGCCTCTCTTGAGAAAGAACGGTTTTTGACGGGATACCCACGAGCAGACATGATAAGAAGGAGCTGAAACAATGGCAGAGTACATCCTGGAAATGAACCACATCGTCAAGGAATTCTCCGGCGTCCGCGCCCTGGATGATGTGAACTTCAAGGTTCGGCAGGGCGAGATCATGGCCATCTGCGGAGAAAACGGAGCCGGAAAGTCCACACTGATGAATGTTCTTTCCGGCGTCTATCCCCACGGAGAGTACAGCGGAGACATCATCTACAAAGGGGAAGAGTGCAGGTTCCGCCGGATCCGGGACAGTGAAAAGAAGGGCATCGTCATCATCCACCAGGAGCTGGCCCTGAGCCCCTACCTTTCCATTGCGGAAAACGTCTTCCTGGGCAACGAGCGGAAGAAAAACGGCATTATCGACTGGGTGGAAACCCGCCGGGAAGCCCAGACCCTGCTGGAAAAGGTGGGTCTGGAGCGGGAGAACGTGAACGTTCCCGTGAACACCCTGGGCGTGGGCAAGCAGCAGCTGATTGAAATCGCCAAGGCGCTGGGCAAAAAGGCGGATCTTCTGATTCTGGACGAGCCTACCGCCGCGCTGAACGATCAGGAAAGCAAGCAGCTGCTGGATCTGATGCTGCAGCTGAAGGCCCAGGGCATGACCTGCATCATCATTTCCCACAAGCTCAACGAAATCAGCTATGTGGCCGACTCCATCACCATCATCCGGGACGGCCACACCATCGAGACCCTGGAAAAGGGCAAGGACGATTTCTCCGAAGAGCGGATCATCAAGGGCATGGTGGGCCGGGAGCTGACCAACCGGTATCCCAAGCGCACCGACTGCCCCATCGGCGATGTGATCTTCCAGGTGAAGGATTGGAACGTCTACCATCCCGACGATTCTACCCGGCCCATTCTCAAAAACATCGACCTGCAGGTTCGGGCAGGAGAAGTGGTGGGTCTGGCGGGCCTGATGGGCGCCGGCCGCACCGAGCTGGCCATGAGCCTGTTCGGCAAGTCCTACGGCCAGAAGATCTCCGGCCAGGTGCTGATCAACGGCAAGGAAGTGGAAATGGGCAACGTCCAGGAGGCCATCAGCCAAAAAATGGCCTACGTCTCCGAAGACCGGAAGACCTACGGCCTGGTGCTGATCGACAGCATCAAGTTCAACATGACCCTGTCCGCCCTGCGCAACTTCTTCTCCCGCCGGGGCATTGTGGATCAGAACAGCGAAGCGGTGAAGGCGGAAGAGTACCGCAGGCGCATCAACGTCAAGACCAACTCCATCGAGCAGGTGGTAGGCTCCCTCTCCGGCGGCAACCAGCAGAAGGTGGTTCTGGCCAAGTGGATGCTTACCCAGCCGGATGTGCTGATTCTCGACGAGCCCACCCGCGGCATCGACGTGGGCGCCAAGTACGAGATCTACACCGTTATCAATGAGCTGGCCAAGGCCGGCAAGGCAATTATCATCATCTCCTCGGAAATGCCCGAAATCATCGGCACCTGCGACCGCACCTACGTGCTCAACGAAGGCGAAATCGCCGGGGAACTGCGGGGCGAGGAAATGACCCAGGAAGCGATCATGGGCGCTATCATGGCGCATAACAACCGGAAGGGAGAATTGTAATGGAAAACGCTGTAAAGAATCAGAAGAAGGTTAATCTGAGTCTGAAGCAATACGGCATGGTGCTGGCGCTGATTGCCGTGTACCTGATCTTCGCCGTGATCACCGGGGGCAAGAACATGGCTCCCATGACCGTGAACAACATCATCATGCAGAACGGCTACGTCATCATCCTGGGGGTCGGTAGGCTCATTTGCGTGCTGTCCGGCAACGTGGATCTGGGCGTCGGCTCCGTGGTTGCCACCTGCGGCGCCGTGGCCGGCACGCTGATTGTGGATTACGGCGTCAGCTCCCCCCTGGCCATGCTGGCTTCCCTGGCGGTGGGCCTGCTGTTCGGCGCCTTCGTCGGCTTCTTTGTGGCGAAGCTGGAGATTCCTCCCTTCATCGTCACCCTGGCTACCATGCTCATGGGCCGCGGCATCTGCTACGTGATTCTGCAGGCTCAGACCAAAGGCCCCCTGCCCGCTGACTACACCTGGGTCAGCACCGGCTTCCTGCCCACCATCAAAATCGGCGCCGCTGCCGACGGCACCGGCGGCGTGTATCTGATCTGCCTGATCATTGCCGCCGTAATCGCCGTGCTGGTGGTTATGGGAGACATCCGCGGCCAGAAGGTGGCTGCCAAGAACGGCCTGCCCACCATCTACACCTGGCAGCTGGCGGTAAAGGACGCCGTGATCATCGGCATCGAGACCTTCTTCTTCTACAAGCTGGGCTGCTACAACGGCATCCCCATCATGCTGATTCTGGTGGCCATTGTGGTCGCCATCTACCACTTCATCACCACCCAGACCGTGGCCGGCCGTCAGATCTACGCCATGGGCGGCAACGCCAAGGCTGCCCGGCTCAGCGGCATCAACACCCAGAAGGTGTTCTTCTGGGTCTACGCCAACATGGGTCTGCTGTGCGGCCTGGCCGGCATCGTCCTGTCCGCCCGGAACGCCTCCGCCACCCCCAAGGCCGGCGACGGCTTTGAAATGGACGCCATCGCCTCCTGCTACATCGGCGGCGCTGCCACCTCCGGCGGCGTGGGCACCGTCATCGGCGCTGTGGTCGGCGCGTTCATCATGGGCATTCTGAATATCGGCATGTCCCTGGCCGGCTTCGACACCAACGTGCAGAAGATCGTCAAGGGCGCGGTGCTCCTGGGCGCCGTGACCATGGATCTGCTGGGCAAGCGCAAGAAGAAATAATGGCAAATCCCCTCAGTCCCGCCCCGGGTGGGCGGGACTGACTGTGTATCCCGGAAGGAGAAAACCCACAATGAAACCCACATTGAAAGAATGGTTCGGAAAAGAAGTGACGCAGCTGACCCTTACCCTGCGGATCGGATGCGCCGTTTACCTGATCTACCTGGCCTGGGAACTGCGCGGCAGCGTTCTGGCGGGAGACATTCCCTTCCTGCTGGCCGCTCTTGCGTTTTTTGTCATCGGCGCGGCTCTGGGGACGCATTCCCTGGTGAAGCTGATCCGCCGGGAATACACCGTTCCTTCTTCCCCGGAGGAAGAAGAGGAAACTGCATGAGGAAAGGAACCTCTGAAACAATGGCCTTCGGCGGAACGGCTTGCCCCGTCCGAAATTTCAAGCGCCCGCCCTTGCCGATGGCATCGGAGCTTCCCTGAATTTCCAAAAGGAGGAAATCTTCAGATGGATAACAAACAATCTGCCGGTCAGACTGTGCTGGGCATTGAGATGGGCTCCACCCGGATCAAGGCCGTGGCCATTGACGAAGCCTTCACCCCGGTGTCCTCCGGGGACTATACCTGGAAAAGCACCTTTGAAAACGGCATCTGGACCTACGATCTGACGGAGGTCTGGAAGGGTCTGAAGGCCGCCCTTTCCGGGGTGGAGCACCGGGAGAACATTGCCGCCATGGGCGTGTCCGCCATGATGCACGGCTACCTGGCCTTTGACAAGGACTGGAACCTGCTGGTGCCCTTCCGCACCTGGCAGAACACCATCACCGGCCAGGCGGCGGCGGAGCTTACCCGGCTGTTCGGCTTCAACGTCCCCCAGCGGTGGAGCATTTCCCACCTGTACCAGGCGGTGCTGAACGAAGAGGCCCACGTTCCCAGCATTGCCCACATCACCACCCTGGCAGGCTACGTCCACTACATGCTCACCGGGGTCAACGCCGTGGGCATCGGCGAAGCCTCGGGCATGTTCCCCATTGACTCCGCCAACCTGTGCTATGACGCTGGGATGCTGGAAAAGTTCAATGCCCTGGTGGAAAAGCGGAACCTGCCCTGGAAGCTGGAAGAGGTGCTGCCCAAGGTGCTGGTTGCCGGCCAGGAGGCCGGCAGGCTGACCGAATCCGGCGCCGCCATGCTGGACGGCCTTCTGGCTCCCGGCATCCTCTTTGCCCCGGCGGAGGGCGACGCGGGCACCGGCATGACCGCCACCAACGCCGTGGCGCCCCGGACGGGCAATGTCTCCGCAGGCACCTCCATCTTCTCCATGGTGGTTCTGGAGCATCCCCTGAAGGCGGTTCACGAGGAAATCGACGTGGTGACAACTCCCGCCGGCAAGGACGTGGCTATGGTTCACTGCAACAACTGCACCAATGATACCAACGCCTGGGTGGGCGTTCTGGGAGAGGCGGCAAAGCTCTTCGGCGCCCAGCCGAACACCGGCGAGCTGTACACCCGGCTGTACCAGAAGTCCCTGGAAGGGGATCCCGACTGCGGCGGCGTTCTGGTGTGCAACTACCTGGCCGGGGAGGGCGTCACCCATATGGACGCGGGACGTCCCCTGGTGCTGCGCACCCCGGAATCCAAATTCACCCTGGCAAACTTCTTCCGCTCCCAGCTGTATTCCACCATGGCCACGTTGAAAATCGGCATGGACATTCTGGCGGAAGAGAATGTGGCCATCGACTCCCTCACCGGTCACGGCGGTCTGTTCAAGACCCCGGTGGTGGGACAGAAGTACATGGCCGCCGCCTGCAACGCCCCTGTCACCTGCATGGAGACCGCCGGTGAGGGCGGCCCCTACGGCATGGCGCTGCTGGCTGCCTTCACCCGAAACAAGCAGCCGGGTCAGACCCTGGAGGGCTTCCTGAAGGAACAGGTGTTCCGGGACGCCAAGGGCGTGACCATCGCTCCGGAGGCGGAGGATGTGGAAGGCTTCAACACCTACATCCGCCGGTACAAAGCTCTGCTGGATGTGGAGCGCAAAGCGGTAGAAGTAATTGCATAATTAGGAGGAAAACGAACATGGCAAAGTATGAATTTTGGTTTGTGGTAGGCTCCCAGTTCCTGTACGGCCCGGAAGTTCTGGAAACCGTGGCCGCCCGGGCGGAGGAAATGGCCGGGAAGCTCAGCGCGGTGCTGCCCTACCCCCTGGTATATAAGGTAACTGCCAAGACCAACGCCGAGATCACCGAGGTGGTTCGGGAAGCAAACTACGATAACGCCTGCGCCGGCGTCATCACCTGGTGCCACACCTTCTCCCCCAGCAAAATGTGGATCAACGGCTTCGCGAATCTTCAGAAGCCCTACTGCCACCTGGCCACCCAGTACAACCGGGAAATCCCCAACGAAGCCATCGACATGGATTTCATGAACCTGAACCAGGCCGCCCACGGCGACCGGGAGCACGGCTTCATCGCCGCCCGGATGCGTCTGGCCCGGAAGGTCATCGCCGGGCACTGGCAGGAGCCTTCCGTGCAGAAGCGCCTGGGCGACTGGATGAAGGCTGCCGTAGGCGTCGCCTTCAGCAAGAAGGTGAAGGTTATGCGCTTCGGCGACAACATGCGGGAAGTGGCCGTCACCGAGGGCGACAAGGTTGAAACCCAGATCAAGCTGGGCTGGCAGGTGAACACCTGGCCGGTGGGTCAGCTGGTGGAGACCATGGACGCCGTCGCCGAGGATGAGGTCAATGCAAAGATGGCCGAGTACGCCGAAAAGTACACCTTCGCCACCGAGGATCTGGAAACCGTCCGCTACCAGGCCAGAGAAGAGATTGCCATCAAGAAGATGATGGACGCGGAGGGCTGCGTGGCCTTCTCCAACACTTTCCAGGATCTGTACGGCATGCGCCAGCTGCCGGGTCTTGCCTCCCAGAACCTGATGGCTCAGGGCTACGGCTACGGCGGCGAGGGCGACTGGAAGGTTTCCGCCATGACCGCCATTCTCAAGGCCATGGGCGAAAACGGCAACGGCGCCTCTGCCTTTATGGAAGACTACACCTACCACTTCGGTGCCGACGGCAAGTACAGCCTGGGCGCCCACATGCTGGAGGTCTGCCCCAGCGTGGCGGCGGACAAGCCCCGGATTGAGGTGCATCCTCTGGGCATCGGCGACCGGGAGGCTCCCGCCCGTCTGGTGTTCGAGGGCAAGGAAGGGGACGCCATTGTGGTGAGCCTCATCGACATGGGCGGCCGGATGCGGCTGATCTGCCAGGACATCCACTGCGTCAAGCCCATTATGCCCATGCCCAACCTGCCGGTGGCGCGGGTTATGTGGCAGGCGACCCCCGACCTGGAGACGGGTCTGGAATGCTGGATCACCGCCGGCGGCGCCCACCACAGCGTCCTGAGCTACGACGTCACCGCCGAGCAGATGAAGGACTGGGCCAATATGCTGGGCATCGAGTTTGTCCACATCACCAAGGACACCACGGTGGAAGCCCTGGAGCAGCAGCTGTTCCTGAACGATCTGGCCTGGAAGCTGAAGTAAGAAAGGGGAACCGGGCGGGTGTTCCGCCCGGTCCAACCGGATAGATGGGAGCGTCATTTATGTTGGAAGAACTGAAAAAGCAAGTTTGTGAAGCCAATCTCCTGCTGCCCAAATATGGCATGGTGACTTTCACCTGGGGCAACGTCTCCGGCATCGACCGGGAAAAGGGTCTGATGGTCATCAAGCCCAGCGGGGTGGAATACGACGATATGAAGCCCGAGGACATGGTGGTGGTCTCCCTGGAAACCGGGGAGCGGGTGGAAGGAAAGTATAAGCCCTCCTCCGACACCGATACCCACATCGCCCTGTACAAGGCCTTCCCCTCTCTGGGAGGGGTGGTGCACACCCATTCCCGGTGGGCCACCTCCTTTGCCCAGGCGGGCAAGGGCATCCCCGCCATGGGCACCACCCAGGGGGACTACTTCTACGGGGAGATCCCCTGCACCCGGATGATGACCCCGGAGGAAATCCAGGGCAGCTACGAGCTGGAAACCGGCAACGTGATCATTGAGACCTTCCGCAGCCGGGGCATCGACCCGGCGCAGGTTCCCGGCGTGCTGGTGTACAGCCACGGCCCCTTCGCCTGGGGCACGGATCCCTTCAACGCGGTGCACAACGCCGTGGTCATGGAGGAAGTGGCCTTCATGGACTACCACGCCATGGCGCTGACCCCCGGCCTGGGCGCCATGCAGCAGGAGCTGCTGGACAAGCACTACCTGCGCAAGCACGGCCCCGGCGCCTATTACGGCCAGGGCTGATACCCCCGCGGATTTTTCGTGTGTTTTCAAAACCGGAAGGCTTCGGCCTTCCGGTTTTTGCTCCGCCGGCGGGACAAAAAACCGAACTGTGTCTGATCACAGATCGGTTTTGGGTTTTTCCGGGGAATCTCCCCGGCAAGGGTTCCTGCCGGAGGGGCTGCCCCGTCCGGAGTTTTCTAAACCAGGGGCAGCTGGACGAAGAAGGTGTTGATCCCCTCCCGGCTTTCCGCCCAGATTTTCCCTCCGTGGTCAGCCACGATGGCCTGGGCAATGGCCAGCCCCAGGCCGTAGCTGTGCTCCATTTTTCTGGCCGGATCCCGGCGGTAGAACCGCTGGAAGATCTTTTCCAGATCCTCCCGGGAAAGGGTCTCCCCGGGGCTGGCCACCGAAACCAGGGCGCAGTTTCCCTGGCGGCGGACGCTGAGGAACACCGATCCGCCGGGGGTGGAGTATTTGGCGGCGTTGTCCAGCAGAATGTCCAAAACCTGGCGCAAATGCCGGTCGCTTCCGTTGACCCACAGCGCCTCCTCCACCTGGCTGCCCAGGGTCAGCCCGTTTTCAAAGTACACCGGCTCAAAGGGCAGCAGGGCGTCCTCCGCCAGTTCGCTGAGATTCAGCCGGGCAAAGGCGGTTTTCACCGCCCCGTTGTCCACCCGGGCCAGCTCCAGAAGCCCTTCCACCAGTCCCCGCATCTGGTGGGACATGGTCAGGATGTTTCCGCAGAAGTGCGCCTTCTCCTGGGGGCTGTATTCCGGGGACTGGAGCAGCTCCGCGTTGGTCATGATCACGGTCAAAGGGGTTTTCAGCTCGTGGGAGGCGTCGGCCACAAACTGCCGCTGCTGGTTCCAGGCCTTTTCCACCGGCCGGATGGCCCACCGGGCCAGCGCGACGCTGACCAGGAAGAAGGCCACCAGGCTCAGAAGGCCGATAAACAGGCAGTTCTTTACCAGACTGGCCATGGCAGCCTTTTGGCTGGATACGTCCAGAAACACGATGGTCTGCCCCAGGGGGGTGATCTCCCGCCGGAACCGCAGGTCGTAGTCCTTCAAAAGCCCCGTGTCCTCCCCGGAGCTTTGCGCCAAAAGAATCATCTCCAGCACCTTCTGGGTGTCGCTGAGGTCAAAATATCCGCCGGATGTGGCCAGCAGATCCCCTCCGGGGCTGATGGTGACGCGAAAATAGGGCAGCTGCACATCGCCGCTCCCTTCCCCCAGCCGCCCCAGAGCGATCCGGTCGCTGCTGAGCAGCCCCTGCATAATCTGGCTGCCCTGCCTGTCCAGATTCTCCTGGGTGAAGTGCAGCACAAAGCCGAAAATCACCAGGAGCATCGCCGTGACAATGGCCATATTGACACAGATAAACCGCGTCCGGAGCCTTCGGATCATTCCTGCGCCACCTCCAGCCGATATCCCAGCCGCCGCACCGCCTCAATGCGCACATTGGAGCCGATGGAATGGAGCTTCTTCCGCAAAAATCCCACATATACCTCCACATGGTTGTCCACCGCGTTGGAGTCGTACCCCCAGACCCGGGCCAGGATCATCTCCTTGGAGGCGATCCGATCCTGAGCCTGGAGCAAAAACCGCATTACGTCAAATTCCCGGGCGGACAGCCGCACGCTCTTTTCCCCGCAGATCAGGGTGCAGGTGTCCAGATCCAGGGCGGTGTTTCCAAAGGTCAGCTCATCCACCTGCTTGCCCTGGCGGCGCAGCAGGGCGTTGATGCAGGCCAGCAGCTCCCGGGTGTCAAAGGGCTTGGTCAAATAGTAGTCCGCTCCGGCGTTCAGCCCCTGGATCCGATCCTCCACCGCCGACTTGGCGGTAAGCATCAGAATGGCGGAGCTGCACCGCTTGGCACGCACGGCCTTGGCCACCTGGTAGCCGTCCAGCCCGGGCATCATCACGTCCAGGATCAGCAGATCATAGATCCCCAGCAGGGCATAGTCCGCCCCGGTCTGGCCGTCGTAGGCCACCTCTACGGTGAACCCCTTGCTCTCCAGCATGGTCTTAATGGAATCGGCCAGCAGCTTTTCGTCTTCGATCACCAGAATTTTCATGAAAATGCCTCCTTGCAGCTCCGGGAACCTCCCCGGCAGCGGCCCATGGGGGAAAAGATCCGGCATTCCGCCCCGGACAATTCACCGGGAGATTCCCTAATACCATTATACTACCATGTCAAGCTGAATTTCCGCTGAAAAAGCAGCATTTCGGGAAAAACGTTGACTTTCTTTTTTCACTGCGGTATACTTTCCTGGTAACAAGTTGACAGCTCAACATATTGAGGTACGAACCATGAAGCGGATTGAACGAATTTACTGCCGGATTTTTCAAAGCGCCCTGCGTCTGGTGCTGCCCATACTGCCCTACCGCAGTCCCCGGGTGCTGGAGCAGGTGCAGCAGATCCCCGGGTGCCTGAAGGAACGGGGCATTTCCCGGGTGCTGCTGGTGACAGACGGATTTATCCACATCAGCGGAATGCTGGAGCCTTTGAAGCAGAGCCTGACCCGGGAGGGGATCGGCTATGCGGTATTTGACGAGCTGACCTCCAACCCCACCGTTTTCCAGGTGGAGCTGGCCCGGGAACGGTATCTGAAGGAGGGCTGCCAGGGGCTGATCGGCTTCGGCGGCGGCTCGGCCATCGACTGCGCCAAGGCGGTGGGCGCCCGGATTGCCCGCCCCCGGAAGTCCATTCAGAAGATGCGGGGGATCCTGAAGGTAATACGCCCCATTCCCTTTTTGATCGCGGTGCCCACCACCGCGGGCACCGGCAGCGAGACTACCCTGGCCACGGTGATCACCGACCAGGACACTGCCCACAAATTCCCCATCAACGACTTTCCCCTGATCCCCCGGGTGGCGGTGCTGGATCCGGAGATGACCCGCTCCCTGCCACCGGCCATGACCGCCGCCACAGGCATGGACGCGCTGACCCACGCCATTGAGGCCTATATCGGCCGCTCCACCACCGACCAGACCCGTGGGGACGCGCTGGAAGCGGCGGCGCTGATCGCCGGGAATCTGGAAAAAGCCTGGGAAGACGGCAATGACATGGAAGCCCGGGGAAAGATGCTGCGAGCCGCCTTTCTGGCGGGGGGCGCCTTCTCCAAATCCTATGTGGGCTACTGCCACGCGGTGGCTCACTCCCTGGGGGGACGGTACCACACGCCCCACGGCCTGGCCAACGCGGTGCTGCTGCCCTATGTGCTGGAAGCCTACGGCAGCGCCATTGCCCCCAAGGCAAAGCGGCTGTGTATTGCCATGGGAATTGCCGGGGAGAATATCCCTGAGCAGGACGCTCCGAATCTGCTGATCGGAAGGATCCGGCAGATGAATGCCCGCATGGGCATTCCGGAGAAGCTGCCGGGGATCCGCCGGGAGGATATCCCCCAGCTGGCGGCCTACGCCGCCCGGGAGGCCAATCCCCTGTACCCGGTGCCCCGGCTGATGGATCGGAAGGAATTGGAACGGTTTTACCTGGATGTAATGGAGGAAGAAGCATGACCGCGCAGGAAATGGACGCTCTGCTGGACAAACAGCGGCGCTTTTTTGCCCAGGGGAAGACCCTGGATGTGGATTACCGGATAAAGGCGCTGGAAAATCTCTACCGGGGGCTTCAGACCCGGGAGCGGGAGCTTGCGGAGGCGCTGAAGCAGGATCTGGGAAAATCTCCGGCGGAGAGCTATATGTGCGAGATCGGCCAAACCCTGGGAGAGATCACCTATCTGCGCCGGCACATCCGGCGCTTTGCCCGGGAGCAGCGGGTGAAGACCCCTCTGACCCAGTTCCCCTCCCGGAGCTACCGCAAGCCGGTGCCCTACGGGGTGAGCCTGATCATGAGCCCCTGGAACTACCCGGTGCTGCTGACCCTGGAACCGCTGGCCGACGCGCTGGCCGCGGGGAACACCGCGGTGATCAAGCCCAGCGCCTATGCGCCGGCCACCGGGAAGGTGCTGAAAAGCCTGGTGGAGGCGTGCTTCCCGGAGGAATATGTGACGGTGGTGCTGGGCGGCCGGGAGGAAAACGCCCGGCTGCTGGAAAGGAAGTTTGATTATATTTTCTTCACCGGCAGCAAGGCGGTGGGGCAGCTGGTGCTGCAGAAGGCCGCCGTGCATCTGACCCCGGTGACATTGGAGCTGGGGGGCAAAAGCCCCTGCATTGTCCACGAAACCGCCGACATCCCCCTGACCGCCCGGCGGATTGCCTTCGGAAAGTTCCTCAACTGCGGCCAGACCTGCGTGGCTCCGGACTACATCCTCTGCCAGGAGGGAGTCAAGGAGGAGCTGATCCGCTGTCTGAAACAGGAGATCCGCCGGCAGTTTGGGGAACGGCCTCTGGAGAATCCGGACTACGGCAAGCTGATCAGCCCCAAGCACTTTCACCGGGTTCGGGAGCTGGTGGAGCCGGAGAAGGTGGTATTCGGCGGGGCGGTTCAGGAAGAGAGCCTTCGGATGGAGCCGACGATTCTGGACGGTGTCTCCTGGGAGGACAAGGTTATGGGTCAGGAGATTTTCGGCCCGGTGCTGCCGGTGCTGACCTTCCGGCAGGAGGAAGAGGTGGTGGAAGCGGTGAATTCTCGCGAGACCCCTCTGGCGCTGTACGTCTTTGCCCGGGACAAGGGCTTTATCCGCCGGATCACCGCCCGGTGCCCCTACGGCGGCGGCTGCGTCAACGACTGCGTAATTCACCTGTCCACCAGCGAAATGGGCTTCGGGGGCATGGGCGAAAGCGGCATGGGCGCCTACCACGGCAAAACCGGCTTCGACGCCTTCACCCATTACAAGAGCATTGTTGACAAAAAAACCTGGCTGGATCTGCCCATGCGCTACCAGCCCTATCAGGACGTTTACCAGAAGCTGATCCGCCTGTTCCTGAAATAACCCCCGCCGGGAAATTGGGACTTGCATTTTGGGAAAAAGTGTACTATACTAACAGAGCGATGCGCCGGTGTGTTGGAATGGTAGACGAGGCGGACTCAAAATCTACTTCGTAGAATGTTGAGTGCCCTGGCAAAACCCTTGATAAATCGGCGTTTTCACAACTTCATAATTTCATTTGATTTTAATATCCCTCCCGCACATCCCTCCAAAATCTGAGA
>CALXDT010000104.1 GCA_944387125.1 uncultured Oscillospiraceae bacterium
GGAATTCCTGGGGGACAGCATTCTGGGAATGCTGGTGGCGGAGTATCTGTTTCGCAATTTCCCCAACCGCCCCGAGGGGGAACTGACCCGGATGCGGGCGGACATGGTCTGCGAAAAGACCCTGGCGGCGGCGGCCAACCGCATCGGCCTGGGGAAGCACCTGCTGCTGGGACACGGGGAAGAGCAGGGCGGCGGCCGGGAGCGGGACTCCATTCTGGCTGACGCGGTGGAATCGGTAATCGCCGCCTGTTTCCTGGACGGCGGCATCGAGGCGGCGCTGCAGTTTGTCCGGCGGTTCATTCTGGTGGAGGTGCCAGTGACCAAGCTCCACAACACCGACTATAAAACCCGGCTCCAGGAGCTGGTGCAGCAGAAGAAGAATCAGGTGCTGGCTTATTCCCTGGTGGGGCAGTCCGGCCCTGACCATGACAAGAGCTTTGATGTGGAGGTCAGCCTCAACGGCACTGTGGTAGGCTGCGGTTCCGGCAGCAGCAAAAAGCGAGCCGAGCAGGACGCCGCCCACAAGGCCATTGCCAGGCTGTTTCCCAACGCGATATGAGACCGTAATCCGGCGGTGAACCGCACCGCCGGATTTTTGTTCGGCATTTTGACGATTCTTGGGGTTTTTGTTGACAATCAGCCGAGAATCGGATACTATCAAATGGCGAGTGCCTCCCTGAGCCTGTACAGGCGGGGCAGGAAAGGAGAAACCTATGGATCTGCGTGAAAAGCTGCTGGAAGTCAGCCGCCTCTTTCGAATCGAATACGATTATCTGGGATACGAGACCATCCAGATGGGAAACGTAAACCATACCTATAAGGTAAACTTTATGCTGCCGGAGGGGAAGCCCAAGTCCTTCCTGGTGCAGAATGTCAATACCTATGCCTTTCGCAATCCTGTGGGGCTGATGGAGAACATCGATAAGGTTACGGAGCACATCCGTCAAAAAAAGCCCGGTCAGCTGGCGCTGCATTTCCACCACACCGCTGACCGGAAGACCTATGTGGCCGACGGCCGCGATTTCTGGAGAATGACCAACTACGTCCCGTCGGTGACTTACAATACCGTGACGGATTTGCAGGTGGTGCGCAATGCGGGAAAGGCCTTTGGGGAGTTTCAGATGGATCTTTCGGACTTTGATATCTCCCAGCTGACCGAGACCATTCCCGGATTTCACAATACCCGTCAGCGTTATCAGCAGCTGATGGAGGCCGTTGAGGAAAACCGGGTCGGGCGGGTGGATCAGGTGCGCGGCGAGATTGAGTATCTTATGTCGGTGCAGGATACGGCCTGCAGGCTCACGGATCTGCAGATGGCAGGGAAGCTCCCTTTGCGGGTGACGCACAATGATACCAAGATCAACAATGTGCTGTTCGATCCCACCAACAAGGAATCCATGATCGTCATTGACCTGGATACCGTAATGCCCGGCCTGATCGGCCACGATTTCGGCGACGCCATCCGGTTTGCCGCGAACTTTGTGGAGGAGGACTGCCGGGAGTGGGAAAAGGCCGGGGTGGATCTGAAGGTGTTTGAGGCTTTCGCGGAAGGCTTCCTGTCCAAAACCGCCGGAACCATGACCGCCACGGAGATGCAGACCCTGGCGCTGAGCTGCTTTGCCCTGACCGCGGAGCTGGCTACCCGGTTCCTGGCAGACTATCTCAACGGGGATCCCTATTTCAAGATCAAATATGAAGATCACAACCTGGTGCGTACCCGCTGCCAGATCGCTCTGGCAAAGGACATGCTGGGCAAAATGGAGCAAATGAACCGGATTGTGGAAAGCTGCGGCGCGGCGGCAAAGGCATAACCTTCGGGGGTGTATCGGCAAGGACGCGATGCACCCCCGTTTCGCGCCCGGAAAAACCAGGCGCCGCCGCCCAACTGCCCTCTTGCTGTATTTGACAGATTGTGCTATAATAAAGCGTAATGTGCGGACAATAACGCTGAGCGCCTTTCGCTTTTCATTTATATCATTAGGATGGGAAGAATATGGGTTTTACAAAACTGAAAAAACCGAATTTTTATTCGATTAACCGTGTGATTTTCATTATGCTTCTGGATGTGATGGCCACTGCGGGTTCCTTTTTCCTGGGGCTGTGGTTCCGGGCGGATTTTGCCTTTGAAAACATTCAATCCACCCATATGCAGGGGTATCTGTACGCCATTGGTCCCTGGTGCGTCATTACCATCGCGGTATTTTCCCTGTTTCGGCTGTACAGCAGCATCTGGGCGTTCGTCAGCACCTCGGAGGTGTTCCGCATCGCAGGCGCCTATATTGTGCTGGCGGTGGTGGGCGTTCTGGTCTTCCACTTCGACGGCGTGATCATGCCCCGATCCAGCATGGTTATGGGCTTTCTGCTGAGCTTTGTGTGCACCGTGTGTATCCGCTTCGCCTACCGGCTGTGGCTCACGGCGCTGCGGAAGATCAGCCATGCGGCCCACTCCTCGGGGCTGAAAAACGTAATGCTCATCGGCGCGGGGGACGCGGGGCGCGCGCTGGCCCTGGAGTTTACCAACAGCGATTACATTCGGGATCATCTGGCCTGCGTCATTGACGACAATCCGGTGAAGCTGGGCAAGCGGCTGTGCGGCGCGCCCATCGTCGGCAACCGGTACGATATCCCCAAGGCCGTAAAGCGTTACAAAATCAGCAAAATCATTTTCGCCATTCCCAGCTGCTCCGCTCAGACCCGCAAGGAAATCCTGGACATCTGCTCCACCACCGGCTGCGAGGTGCAGATGCTTCCCGGCATTTTTCAGATGGTCAACGGAGACGTCAGCGTCAGCCAGCTGCGGAAGGTGGATCCCCAGGATCTGCTGGGACGGGATCCCATCAAGGTCAATCTGGACGAAATCATGGACTACATTTCCGGCAAGGTGGTGCTGGTAACAGGCGGCGGCGGCAGCATCGGCAGCGAGCTTTGCCGACAAATTGCCAGAGCCAATCCCAAACAGCTGGTGATTTTTGATATCTATGAAAACAGCGCCTATGACATTCAAATGGAGCTGCGGCGCACCTATCCGGAGATGGAGCTGGAGGTGCTCATCGGTTCCGTGCGCAATACCAACCGGGTGGAATATGTGGTGGGGCACTACCGGCCGGATCTGATTTTCCACGCGGCAGCCCACAAGCATGTTCCCCTGATGGAGCAAAGCCCCAACGAGGCCATTAAGAACAATGTCTTCGGCACCTATAAGCTGGCCAAGGCGGCGGCGAAATACCGGGTCAAGCGGTTTGTCCAGATTTCTACGGACAAGGCCGTGAATCCCACCAACATCATGGGCGCCTCCAAACGGCTGTGCGAGATGGTCGTCCAGATGATGAACCGGGAGTCGGATACGGAATTTGTGGCGGTTCGCTTCGGCAATGTGCTGGGGAGCAACGGCAGCGTGATCCCGCTGTTCAAAAAGCAGATTGAGGCCGGCGGGCCTGTGACGGTCACACACCCGGACATCATCCGCTACTTTATGACCATTCCCGAAGCGGTGAGCCTGGTGCTGCAGGCGGGGTACTACGCCCGGGGCGGAGAGATCTTCGTCCTGGACATGGGCGAGCCGGTGAAGATCGACACCATGGCCCGGAACATGATCCGCCTCAGCGGCCTGGAGCCGGATGTGGACATTCAGATCAAATATACCGGCCTTCGCCCCGGGGAGAAGCTGTATGAGGAGCTGCTGATGGAGGAAGAGGGGCTGCAGGAAACGGCCAACCGGATGATCCACATCGGCAAGCCCATTGAGATGGATGACGAGCTGTTTAAGCAGCAGCTTGCCCGGCTGGATGAAGCCAGCAGGAACGAGGATCAGGACATCAAGCACATCGTCGCGGAGATTGTGCATACATACCACGTGGAAGAAGCGGCAGGCTGCAAGTAAGAAGGGGAGCGGATATGTACAAGAAATTCGGGAAGAGACTCTTGGATGTAATCTTGTCCGGCTGCGCCATTGTTCTCCTGCTGCCGGTGTATCTGGTCATCGGGGCGGCCATCTATGTGGACGATCCCGGGCCGGTGCTGTTTCGGCAGAAGCGGGTGGGGATCCGCAAAACCCACTTCCAGATTCTGAAATTCCGCACCATGAAAATGGAAACCCCCCGGGATATGCCTACCCACCTGCTGGCGGATCCCCAGCGGTACATCACCCGGGTGGGCGGCTTTTTGCGCAGAACCTCCCTGGACGAGCTGCCGCAAATTTTCCAGATTTTTACCGGCAAGATGTCCATCATCGGCCCCCGCCCCGCGCTGTGGAATCAGTTTGACCTGATTGAAGAGCGGGACAAGTACGGCGCCAACGATCTGCGGCCGGGCCTGACCGGCTGGGCGCAGATCAACGGCCGGGATGAGCTTCCCATAGACGTAAAGGCGCGGCTGGACGGGGAATATGTCCGCAATCTGAGCTTCCTCTTTGACTGCAAGTGCTTCTTCGGAACCATTGCCTCTGTGCTCAAACAGGACGGAGTGGTGGAAGGCGGCACCGGGCAGCTGGAAAAGGACGAGAAGGAGAAACAGCTATGAAACGGATCCTGATCACCGGCGCCGGAAGCTACATCGGCACTTCTGTAGAGCGGCACCTGAGCCGCTGGCCGGATCAGTACCAGGTGGATGCCCTGAGCATGGTGGACGGCACCTGGCGGGAGCATTCCTTCCGGGGCTACGACGCGGTGCTCCATGTGGCGGGGATTGTGCACCAGAGCAAATCCAAAAACGACCCGAACCAGAAAGAACTGTATGACCGGGTGAATACCCGCCTGGCCATTGAAACCGCCCGGAAGGCCAAGGACGAAGGGGTGGGGCAGTTTCTGTTTATGAGCACTGCCGGCGTCTACGGACTGACCGCCCCTTTGGGAAAGACTGTCATGGTCACAGCCGATACCCCTCTGGCGCCCAGGGACAATTACGGCATCAGCAAAGCCAGGGCGGAGGAAGGGCTTTCCCGTCTGGCGGACGATGGGTTCCGTCTGGCGATTCTGCGGCCGCCCTTGGTTTACGGCAAGGGATGTAAGGGCAACTATGTGACCCTTGCCAAGCTGGCAAAAAAGCTGCCGGTTTTCCCCAAGGTGGACAACCGGCGTTCGATGCTGTATATTGAAAATCTGGCGGAGTGCATCCGCCTGCTCATTGACGACCGGGCTTCCGGGGTTTTCTGTCCCCAGAACGCGGAATATGTGAACACCAGCGAGCTGGTCAGCCGCATTGCCCACCTGAACGGCAGGGGGATCCTGCTGGTGGGGGGCTTTACCTGGGCGCTGAAGCTGCTGCGATTGGGTACGGATATGGTGGACAAGGCCTTCGGCAGCTGGTGCTATGATCCGCTGCTCAGCCGGTATCCCAAGGATTACTGCCTGAAAACCTATGAAGAATCCATTGCGGAGACGGAGTTGTAACCCCATCCAGATCCAAAAGGGAAGGACGATGTTCCATTGAAGCGAAAAAAAGATATTCTGTTTTTGTGCCAGTTTTTTTATCCGGAATATATTTCATCCGCCCAGCTTCCCTTTGACACCGCGGCGGCGCTGGAGGAAGCCGGGTTCTCTGTAGGCGCTTTGTGCGGCTATCCCAGAGAATATCTGGACGGGAAGGACATTCCCGGGAAAGAGACGGTAAAGGGCATCCGCATCCACCGGCTGAAATACATCCAAACGAACCGTTCCGGTTTTTTGGGGCGGCTGGTGAATTATTTTTCCTTCACCTTTATGGTTTTTCTGCACCTGGGGGAAATCGCCCGGTACCGGGCGGTGGTGGCCTATTCCAACCCGCCGGTTTTGCCCTGGATCGCCTCCTGGGCCAAGGTGCTGTTTGGCACGAAGCTGGTTTTTGTTTCCTATGACCTGTATCCCGAGGTGGCGACTGTCACCGGCACCCTGGGGCAGGGGAGCCTGATCTGCCGGCTGATGGAGCACATCAACCGGTGTGTCTACCGCCGGGCGGATCAGGTGGTATCCCTGTCCTCGGAGCAGCGGGCGTACATTCTGAACCACCGCCCCATCGGGGAAGCCGCGGTGCGGGTGATCCCCAACTGGCACCCGGAGGAGGGCAGCCAGGCACAGCCCCGGGAGGAAAACCGGTTCCGGGATCTGGTAAAGGGGCGGTTCGTGGTGTCCTACTTTGGGAACATGGGCACCATGCAGGATATGCAGACCATACTGGACGCCATCCGGCAGTTCCGGGAAGATCCGGACGTTTTCTTCCTGTTCGCCGGCCACGGGAACAAGCTGGAAACCATGCGCCGGATTCTGGCGGATGAGGGATTTTCCAACGTGCACTTTTGCGGGTTCCTCCACGGCCGGGATTTTGCCGATGCTCTGGCAATTACCCGCTGCGCCCTGGTGTCCCTGGAAAGGGGCGCCACAGGGCTGTGCGTCCCCAGCAAGACCTATTGCTATATGAAGCACGGGATTCCCCTGCTGGCGATTATGGAGCCGTGCGACATCGTTTCGGACATTGAATCGGGAGCCGGGCTGTGGGTGCGCAACGGTCAGGCATGTGAACTGGCGCAGGCCATCCGGCGTCTGCGGGCGGAGCCGGACGCCCTTGCCCGCATGGGGCAGGTCAGCCGCAGGCTCTACGAGGAAAAATACACCATGCCCCAGGGAACGGCCCGGTATGTCCGGCTGTTTCGGGAGCTGCTGTAAAGCAAAAAGGAGAGAATGCATATGAGCTTGTTTACCAATAAAACCCTTCTGATCACCGGCGGCACCGGTTCCTTCGGCAACGCCGTGCTGAACCGCTTCCTGGATACGGATATCGGCGAGATCCGGATCTTCTCCCGGGACGAGAAGAAGCAGGATGATATGCGCCACGAGTTCCAGGCGAAGCTGCCCCAGGCTTCCAACAAAATCAAGTTTTTCCTGGGAGATGTGCGGGATCTGCAATCTGTGAAAAACGCCATGCACGGCGTGGACTACATTTTCCACGCCGCCGCGCTGAAGCAGGTGCCCTCCTGCGAATTCTTCCCCCTGGAAGCGGTGAAGACCAATGTCATGGGCACGGACAATGTGCTTACCGCCGCCATTGACGCGGGGGTGAAGACGGTAATCTGCCTTTCCACAGATAAGGCGGCCTATCCGGTGAACGCCATGGGCACCTCCAAAGCGATGATGGAAAAGGTGATTGTGGCCAAGTCCCGCACCGTCGCGCCGGAAAAGACCAAAATCTGCTGCACCCGTTACGGCAACGTCATGTGCTCCCGGGGCAGCGTCATCCCCCTTTGGATCGATCAGATCAAGGCGGGCAACCCCATTACCATCACGGAGCCGTCCATGACCCGGTTCATTATGTCCCTGGAAGAGGCGGTGGATCTGGTGCTCTTTGCCTTTGCCCATGGGGTCAGCGGCGACATTCTGGTGCAGAAGGCTCCTGCCTGCACCATCGAGGTTCTGGCGCAGGCCGTCACCGGACTGTTTTCCCCCGGCCATGAAATCCGGGTGATCGGAATCCGCCACGGGGAGAAGATGTACGAGACCCTGCTGACCAATGAGGAATGCGCCGGCGCCGTTGACCTGGGGGACTTCTACCGGGTACCCTGTGACAAGCGGGACTTGAACTACGACAAATATTTCCGGGAGGGCAATCTGCAGCGCAGTAAGCTCACGGAATTCAACAGCAACAACACCCAGCTTCTGAACCCGGAGCAGGTGCAGCAGAAGCTGCTGGAACTGGAATACATCCGGGAAGAACTGGAAAATTGGAAAATGAACCGATAAAAGGGAGTGTGGGCGGATGAATGTCCTGATCACCGGCGCCGCCGGATTTGTGGGAAAAAACCTGAGCGCAGCGCTGCAATGCATCCGGAACGGCACAGACCGCAGCCATCCGGGGCTGTCCATCGGAGAGCTGTATCTGTATGATCGGAATTCGCCCGACTCCCTGCTGGAGGAGGGCTGCCGGAAGGCGGACTTTGTATTCAACCTGGCAGGGGTAAACCGCCCCAAGGAGCAGGCTGAGTTTATGCAGGGCAATTTCGGCTTTGCCTCCACCTTGCTGGATACCCTGAAACGATTCGGCAACACCTGCCCGGTGATGCTCGCTTCCTCCATCCAGGCCACCCTGGCAGGGCGGTATGCCCAGGGAGAATACGGCAAGAGCAAAAAGGCGGGGGAGGAGCTGTTCTTTTCCTACGCCCGGGAGACCGGCGCCAGGGTGCTGGTGTACCGGTTCCCCAATCTCTTTGGCAAGTGGTGCCGTCCCAACTACAATTCCGCCGTGGCCACCTTCTGCCACAACATTGCCCGGGATCTGCCCATTACCGTCAACGACCCCGGGACGGAGCTGGAGCTGGTGTATATTGACGACCTGGTGGAGGAAATGCTCCTGGCCCTGGAAGGAAAGGAGCACCGCTGCACCTTTGACGCTTTGGATGCGGTGCTCACAGAGGACGGCCCCTACTGCGCCGTGCCAGTGACCCACAAGGCCACCCTGGGGCGGATTGTGGCGCTGCTGGAGACCTTCCACAGGCAGCCGCAGACGCTGATGATGCCGGAAATCCCTGCCGGCAGCTTTGAAAAGAAACTCTATTCGGCCTATCTTTCCTATCTGCCCCGGGAGAAGGCGGCCTTCCCCCTGAATATGCATGGGGATCACCGGGGCAGCTTTACGGAGCTGCTGCGGACGGAAAACTGCGGCCAGTTCAGCGTGAATATCTCCCGCCCCGGCGTGACCAAGGGGCAGCACTGGCACCACAGCAAGTGGGAATTCTTTATTGTGGTTTCCGGACACGGGCTGATTCAGCAGCGGAAAATCGGCACCGATGAGGTGCTGGATTTCGAGGTTTCCGGAGAACAGATCCAGGCGGTGCACATGCTGCCGGGATACACCCACAATATCATCAACCTGTCCGACACCCGGGATCTGGTGACGGTAATGTGGGCCAACGAGTGCTTTGACCCTGAGAAACCGGATACATTTTTTGAGGTGGTATGACCGTGGATATGAAATTGGACTATTCGGACATTTCTTTCCGGAACGACGGGCGGCTGAAGCTGCTGATTGTGGTGGGGACCCGTCCGGAGATCATCCGCCTGGCGGCGGTGATCCGGAAGTGCCGGAAGTATTTTGACTGCATCCTCGCCCATACCGGGCAGAATTATGACTACACCTTAAACGGCATTTTCTTCCGGGATCTGCAGCTGGATGACCCGGATGTGTATATGAACGCGGTGGGCGACGATCTGGGCGCCACTGTGGGCAACATCATCAACTGCTCCTACAAGCTGATGACCGCCATCCAGCCCCAGGCGATGCTGGTGCTGGGCGATACCCACTCCTGCCTCAGCGCCATTGCCGCCAAGCGGCTGCATATTCCCATCTTCCACATGGAGGCGGGCAACCGGTGCAAGGACGAGTGCCTGCCGGAGGAGACCAACCGGCGGATCGTGGATATCATCTCCGACGTGAACCTGGCCTACTCCGAGCACGCCCGGAAGTATCTGCATGAATGCGGACTGCCCAAGGAGCGCACCTATGTCACCGGCTCACCGATGGCAGAGGTGCTGCACCAGAACCTGCCGCAGATTATGGCTTCCCAGATTCACAGCCGTCTCGGGCTGGAAAAGGGGCGCTACATTCTGCTGTCCGCCCACCGGGAGGAGAACATCGACACCCGGAAGAATTTCCTGTCGCTGTTTACCGCTATCAACGCCATGGCGGAAAACTACGATATGCCCATTCTCTACTCCTGCCACCCCCGTTCCCGGAAGCGGCTGGAGGAAAGCGGCTTCCGGCTGGATCACCGGGTGATCCGGCACGAGCCTTTGGGCTTCCACGACTACAACTGCCTGCAGATGCATGCCTTTGCGGTGGTGTCCGATTCCGGCACCCTGCCGGAGGAGTCCAGCTTCTTTTCCAGCGTGGGACATCCCTTCCCGGCGGTGTGCATCCGCACCTCCACCGAGCGGCCGGAGGCGCTGGACAAGGGGTGCTTTATTCTGGCGGGCATCGACGAAGGCCACCTGCTTCAGGCGGTGGATACGGCGGTGCGAATGAATCAGGAGGGGGATCTGGGAATCCCGGTGCCGGATTATGTAGAGGAAAATGTGTCCACCAAGGTGGTGAAGATCATCCAGTCCTACACAGGCGTGGTGGACAAGATGGTCTGGCGGAAATATTGATCTATGGAGGCGAGGACATGAAGTATCTGTTTATCAATTCTGTAGCCGGTTTTGGCAGCACCGGACGGATCGCTGCGGAAACCTGCCGGGAATTGATAGCCCAGGGACATTCGTGTGTCCTCGCCTTCGGCCGTAAGGAGGCGCTGTGCCCGGATGTGCCCACGGTGCGTATTGGGAGCGCCGGAGATCAGCTTTGCCATGTGCTGAACAACCGGCTGCTGGACGGCATGGGCTTTGGCTCCCGGCAGGCCACCCGGCGGTTTCTCAGCTGGGTTCGGGAATATGATCCGGATGTGATCTGGCTGCACAACGTCCACGGCTATTACATTCATATCGGGGAGCTGTTTGGCTATCTGCGCACCTGCGGAAAGAAGATCCTCTGGACCCTTCATGACTGCTGGAGCTTCACCGGTCACTGCGCCTACTTTGACGATGTGGGCTGTGACAAGTGGAAGACCCTGTGCCGGAATTGTCCCCAGAAAAGCAGCTATCCCCAAACCTGGCTGCTGGATGGCAGCAGCCGGAACTATCAGAAGAAAAAAGCTCTGTTTACCGGGATCCCGGATCTGCGGCTGATTGTCCCCTCCCACTGGCTGGAAAAGCGGGTGAAGGAGAGCTTTCTGGGGCAGTATCCTGTGGAAGTGGTGTACAACAGGGTGAACCGGGAGATTTTCAAGCCCACGCCCGGGGACTTCCGGGAAAAGCACGGCCTGGAAGGGAAGAAGATTCTGCTGGGAGTTGCCAGCGTTTGGGACGCCCGGAAGGGACTGGCGGACTTCTGCCGTCTGGCGGAGCTGCTGGATCCTTCCTTCCGGATCGTTCTCATCGGTCTGAGCCAAAAGCAGATCCAATCCCTCCCCGGGGGAATTCTGGGTCTGTCCCGGACGGACTCTGTCGCCGATTTGGCGCAGGCCTATACGGCGGCGGATGTGTTCGTCAATCCCAGTACCGAGGAAACCTTCGGCCTGACCACCCTGGAAGCCCGGTGCTGCGGCACCCCGGCCGTGGTTTACCGGGGAACTGCCTGCCAGGAGATCGTGGAGCGGTTCGGCGGCATCGCGGTGGATCGGGGGGCGGAGCATCTTTACCGGGGAATCCTGGAGCTGCTGAAGGAGGATGACCATGACTGACTACCGATTCCCGGAACGCAAGGCAGGAAAGGCGGCGTTTGTCCTGTACCTGGCGGCCATGCTGTTTCTGGCCAGGGATACCCTGACCACATCCTCCATTCTGGGCTTTTATCCGGCGCAGATCACCATGCTGGCTCTGATGGCGCTGGGGGCAGGCGTTTTCCTGTTCCGGAACCGAAAGCAATGGCGCGGGATCCTCACAAACTGCCGTGTGACGGTGCTGCTGATCTGGTCTGCGGCGCTGCTTTTTCCCATGGTGGTGAAGCGGGACTGGCAACTGATGTATTTCAGTATTTTGGCGGGGATCTTCTTTGCCGTATTTTTGACGTATTTTTTGACCACGGAGGAGGTGGCAAAGGGATATGTGCTGGTGCTGACCGGTCTGGGCGCCTATTCCATTCTGGCCACCTACTTCCTGCGGCTGCTGCCGGACAACGGACTGCTGGCGGTGCCGGTGTTTGAGAATTCCTCCGGGGTGGAGTTTTATAATTTCGGACTGGCCTATGTGTCGGTGGATTATGTGAAGAACCGGAACTTCGGCATCTTCCGGGAGCCGGGGGTCTACCAATACTTCCTGCTGATGGGCTTGTATCTGACCCATTACCGCATTCGGTGGGAAACGCCCCGGCAGATGTGGCTGACGACGCTGATTTTGGCGGCCGCCATGGTTACAACCCTGGCCACCGGCGGCATGGTAGAGCTGGCGCTGCTGGCGCTGGTGGTATTCCTTGACAAAAAGCTCTATCGCAGCAGAGCTGTGCGGCTGTTGGTTTTGGCGGCGCCCGCGGCGGCGGGGGTTGTGATCTGGATCAGCGTCCAGCGGAAGAACACCCTGTACTGGGAGCTTTATGATATGCTCATCGGGAAATTCGTCTATGGGGCGGACTCCGTGTCCGAACGGACGGAAGCGGTGTTTGTGAGCCTGAAACTGTTTTTGGACAGTCCGCTTTTCGGGCAGACCATTGGGGATACCCTCCATGCGGTGGCCAACAACACCGTATCCACCCTGATCCTGTTTGCGATTTTCGGCGTGGCGGGGGGCGCTTTGCATCTGGTTTCCTGGGTCGCTCTGGTCTGGAACCGGCAGGAAAAGCTGTGGGTGAACCTGGCGCTGCTGGGAATCCTGTTTGTGTCCTTCAATACCCAGAATCTCACTGCGGATGTATTTTTCTGGCTGTTCCCCGTAATGGCGCTGACAGAGCGGGCCGTGCCAGTATTGGAGCAAAAGAAAGGCAGAGGATAATATGGAACGAGAACTGCTGCGTAAGGTACAGCTGACCCAGCTGGAAATCGCCAAGGAGCTGAAGCGGGTCTGTGAGGAAAACGATATCCGGTATTTTCTCAACTGGGGCTCCCTTCTGGGGGCGGTGCGCCACCAGGGCTTCATCCCCTGGGACGATGACATGGACTTCGGCATGCTCCGGGAGGACTATGAGAAGTTTCGCCGGATCGCCCCGGAAAAGCTGGGCAGCGATTTCTGTTTTCAGGATTGGAGCAATGAGGAAAACTACGCTCTGCCCTTCGGAAAGCTGAGAAAGCGGAACACGGTTTTTGTGGAGGCCAAATGCGCCCGCTTTCCGGAAAACGGAATCTATATCGACATCTTCCCCCTGGACTACGCGCCGGAGGGAAAGGAGGAACAGGATCGGCTCACCAGGAGACTGCTGCACCTGTTCCGGGTGAAGCTGATGAAATCCGGCTACACCCCCTGGATGAATGAAGACAAGGTGGTTTGGAAAAAGCGGATCGGCTACCTGTTCTACCAGTTTTTGGCGCTGTTTACCACCCAAAAGGCATTGGTGGAGCAGTATGAAGCGCTGTCCGCCGCGGTGCCCCCGGGGGACACGGTGTACGAGCAGTTTGCCCGACCCACAACCTTCTATTTGAAGGAGGCGTGGTGCCGGGAGCTGGCGGAATATCCCTTTGAGGATACCACCTTTGCCGGCCCCAAGGCATATGATCCGGTGCTGACCGCCATGTACGGCGACTACATGCAGCTGCCCCCGGAGGATCAGCGGGAAAACCGCCATCAGATCATGGAGCTGGATCTGGGGGAATAAAGGAACATGGGAAGGGGAGCGCTGCCTATGAAACGGGTACTGTTTTTAACCAATTATCCCTCGCCCTACCGGGTTCGTTTTTTTGACGAGCTGGGAAAGACCATGGATGTGACGGTGCTGTTTTCCATCCGCCGGGAAAAAATGGTTCACCGGAACCCCGGATGGTTTATTTCCGGGGAGGGGCGGTTCCGCGCGGTACAGCTGGAAGACCGGATCGCCTTTGGAAAAGCGGAGGTGTACCGGGATGTGCTGCAATGGCTGAAAAAGGACTATGATGCCATTGTGGTCTGCGGCTATGCCCAGCCTACGGCCATGCTGGCCATGGCCTGGCTGCGCCGGCACCGGATCCCCTTTTATATGGAGGTGGACGGCGGTTTGGTTCGCCGGGAGGGAACGGCCAAGTTTCTGCTGAAAAAGGCTCTGGTGAGAATGCCCACCTGGTGGCTCAGCACCGGAAAAGCGACCACCGCTTACCTGACCCACTACGGGGCGGAAGAAAGCCGGACATTTTTCTACCCCTTTTCTTCTTTGACAGAGGAGGAAATTGCCGCCGCTCCGGCTTCTCCGGAGGAAAAATCGGCGCTGCGCCGGGAGCTGAACCTTCCCCAGAAGCCCATGGCTCTGGCCATCGGGCAGTTCATTCCCAGAAAGGGCTTTGATATTTTGCTGCAGGCCGCTGCTGTCCTGGGGGAGGATGTGAGCGTCTGCATTGTGGGCGGAGAGCCTGCCCAGGAATACCTGGAGCTGCGGAAAAATCTGGGAGCCGGGCAGGTACAGTTTCTGGGATTCCAGAAAAAAGAAACCCTGGCCATGTTTTACCGGGCGGCAGATCTGTTTGTGCTGCCCACCCGGGAGGATATTTGGGGACTGGTGATCAATGAGGCCATGGCCTTCGGCCTGCCGGTGATCACCACAGACAGATGTGTGGCGGGACTGGAGCTGGTGGAGGATGGGGTCAACGGCTACCTGATTCCCACAGAGGATCCCAAGGCCCTGGAGGATCGGATCCGCCGGGTGCTGGAAAGCGACCTTCTTCAGATGGGGCAGGCCTCTCTGGATAAGATCCGACCCTACACCATTGAAAACATGGCCAAAGTCCACAGGGAAATTTTTGAAAATGGGAGATAAGCCATGCACATTCTCTATGCGGTGACTACCTGCTCCGACCCGGTTTACCGGGAGCTGTTTTCGCAAACGGCGGTAAAACCGGCCTTTCAGTCGCAAAAATACCATCGGCTGCTGATCGAAGGACTGGCCGCCCATACCCGGGTGGACGTGATCGCCAACCCCCCGGTGAATTCCCGGGTGCTGAACAAGGCGTTTGTGTTTTTAAAGCCTGAGATCCAGGGAGGCGCCAGATACCGGTATTTTCCGGCTATCCGCAATCCCCTGGTGAAAGCCCTTTGGGTAGGCGCGGGCACGTTTTTCCGGACCCTGATGCTGGCGGACAAGGATTCTGCGGTGATTGTGGACGTGCTGAACCGGGTCACTGCCCTGGCGGGGATGCTGGCTGCCCGGCTCCGGGGGCGTCCCTGCGTGGGGATTGTGACGGATCTGCCGGATATGCTCAGCGGAAGCGCCTTTTCCCGGAAAATGGCCAATTTTGTCATCCGCCGCTGCACGGCGTATGTCTTCCTGACCGAGGCCATGAACCAAAAGCTGAATCCCGGAGGGAAGCCGTATGTGATTCTGGAAGGCCATGCGGACATTGCCATGGGGGGGAAAACCCCCTCTCTGGCGCGGAAGCAGCACCCCCGGGTGTGCCTGTATGCCGGGGGCGTCAGCAAGCGCTACGGCCTGGATCTGCTGGTGGAAGGCTTCCGCCGGGCCGGGCTGGAAAATGCCCAGCTGCGGATCTACGGCCCCGGGGATTATGTGGAGGAGCTGCAGGCCATTGCCCGGCAGGATCCTTCCGTGGTTTACGGCGGGATGCTCATGAGCTGGGAAGTGGTGGAGCAGGAGATGCAGGCCACCCTGCTGGTGAATCCCCGACCTACCAATGAAACGTTTGTAAAATACTCCTTCCCCTCCAAAACCATGGAGTACATGGCATCCGGCACCCCGGTGCTGACCACCGTGCTGCCGGGAATGCCCGAGGAATATTACCCGTATGTCTATCTGATCCGGGAGGAGACCCCCCAGGGAATCGCCGGGATGCTGAAAGAAGTGCTGGCGCAGCCGGAGGAAGTGCTGTTCCAGAAGGGAAGCTGCGCCCGGAAGTTTATTCTGGAGCAGAAGAACAACGTGCTTCAGGCCCGCAAGATCGTTGAAATGCTGTTGACCATGTTGGAAAGGAAGTGAGCCTGTGCGGCTTCTGTGGCTGTGCAATGTGATCCCCGGAAAGGTGCGGGAAGCCCTCACCGGGAAGCCCTCGGACGGCGGCCGCTGGATCGACGGCGTTCTGGCCGGATTGCGCCAGCAGGGAGTGACCATCCATATTCTCTGCCGGGGGGAGGGCGCCGACGGAGCGCTGGACGACAGGTGCAGCTATGGGCTGTTCCGGGAGCCTCGTCCGCAGGTGTACCAGCCGGAGCTGGAAGCGCGGTTTGCCCGGGATATAAGGCAGTTTCGCCCGGATGTGATCCACATTTGGGGCACAGAGTATGGACATACCCTGGCCATGATGCGCGCCCTGGAGCAGGAAAAGCTGCTGGATCGGGCGGTGATCAGCATTCAGGGGCTGTGTTCGCTGGCGGCCAGACACTATTCGGAAGGTCTGTCCTGCCGGGTGCAGCGGAGCTGCACCTTCCGGGACTTTGTCCGGCGGGACAATGTGATCCAACAGCAGAAAACCTTTGCCCGCCGGGGGGAATTGGAGATCCAGGCTTTGCGGCTGGCTAAGCATGTAATCGGGAGAACCGCCTGGGATCGGGCGGCGCTGCACCTGTATAATCCCCGGGCGGTGTATCACCCCTGCAATGAGACCCTGCGCCAGCCCTTTTACCAGGGACGGTGGCAGCCGGAAACCTGCCGGAAGCACCGGATCTTTGCCCCCGGCGGCGATTATCCGGTGAAGGGGTTTCACTACCTGCTGGAAGCCATGTCTCTGGTTCGGCGGGACTACCCGGATATTACCCTGGCCGTGCCGGGGAAAAGCCCTTTGAAGGCTCACCGGCTCCGCAGAACCGGCTACCAGCGGTATCTGGCCCAGCTGATTCGGGAATATGATTTGGAAGACCGGATCGATTTTCTGGGAAATCTCAACGCGGAGCAGATGAAGCAGGCGTATCTGGAGGCGAATGTGTTCGCCCTGACCTCCACCATTGAGAATTCTCCCAATTCTTTGGGGGAGGCCATGGTGCTGGGGGTGCCCTGTGTGGCGGCGGACGTAGGCGGCGTCAGCAGCCTGATGACCCACAATGTGGAAGGGTATCTCTATCCCTCCGGGGAACCCTGTCTGCTGGCGCACTACATCGGCCGGGTGTTTGACCGGGAGGAAAAGACCCGGGCTATGGCGCAGGCGGCCGGCATCCGGGGAAGCAAGACCCATGATCCGGAGAAGAATCTTTCGGATCTGATGGAGATTTACCGGAGCCTGTAAGGAGGAAGTATGGACAGCCTGATTTCGGTGATTGTGCCGGTTTACAAAGTGGAAGCGTACCTGCGCCGGTGCGTGGATTCCGTGATTCATCAAACCTATCCCCATCTGGAAATCCTTCTGGTGGACGACGGCAGCCCTGACGGCTGCGGCCGGATCTGCGATGAATATGCCCAGACGGATTCCCGGGTGCGGGTGATTCACAAGGAAAACGGGGGGCTGAGCAGCGCCCGGAATGCGGGCATTGACGCTGCCGCCGGGGAGTACCTGGCCTTTTTGGACGGGGACGACTGGCTGGAGCCGGATGCTTATGAACAGATGGTGGGTTTGGCAAAACGCTACGGCGTGAAGCTGGTCTGCGGCGGCCGGTACGATGTGGACGGCCGAACCGGCGCCCGAACCCTGGGGCTGTGCCCGGCAAAAGAAGAGCGGATCTCAGGGGAGGAACTGGCGGGCAGGATTTTCCTGTGGGATGGCTGCGATTCCAGCGCAGTGGACAAGCTCTATCACCGCTCTTTGTTTGAAACGGATCGTTATCCTCTGGGGCGGGTCTGCGAAGACGTGCCTGTGACCTACCGGATTGCACTCCGGGCGGAGCAGGCGGCTATGTATGACCGTCCGGTCTTCAATTATTTCCACCGGCCCGAGAGCATTACCAAGGAGGCCGTTTCCCACCGAACCTTTCACTTTATGACCCACGCAGGGCAGATCTATCAGGATATCTGTCAGAATGTGCCGAACCTGCAAAATCAGGCGCGGTATCTGCTGGTGCGTTCTCTGCTCCATACCATGCTGGTGCTGGATACCACCGATCCGGAGAACAAGAAGCGCTTCTGCCGGGAATATCAAACCGCCCGGAAGGAGCTTCGCAGACACATGGAATTTCTTCTGAAAAGCCCCTGGTTCAGCGGGCAGGATCGGCTCACCGGCCTGCTGCTGCTGGCGGGGATCTACCGCCCCCTCCGGGGCATTTATCACCGATGGAAACGTGGCCGGGAGGGCAATGCATGAAACGGCAGAACCGCATCGCGTTTTTTAATATTCTCAGCGTTTTGCTGATCAACAGCATTCCCTTTTTTACCGGGTCGCTGTTTTCCAGGCTGCTGGGCACCAGCGGCTACGGATCTTTAAAGATCTATAACATCTGGGCCAGCGTAATCGCCATTTTGTTTACCCTGCAGACCCAGTCCACGCTGGTCAACGCCCGGGTGGAGTACAGCTTGGAGGAGCAGGATTCGTATGCCTCCTCGGTGATGAGCCTTTCCGTGCTGGTGTTCCTGCTGTGCGGCACGGCGGTGCTGATTTTTATTGAGCCGATTTCGGAGCTTCTCCGGCTGGAGCCGATGCTCATCGGGCTGATGCTGCTCCAGGCCTTCGGCACCTTCAGCCTCAATTTCCTGAATACAAAATTCGTGTACGAATTTAAGGCCGGCAAAAATATGCTCACGTCCCTGTCGCTGACCCTGATCACCCTGGGACTGTCTCTGATTCTGATTCTGCAGCTGCCCCAGGAGATCCGGTACTACGGCCGTGTGATTGCCATTGCCGTCACCTACGGCGTCATCGGCATTCCCGCCTGCATTTATATTCTGGCCAAGGGAAAAACCTTTATCCGCAGGGACTACTGGAAGTTCTGCATTGCCCTGGCCGTTCCCTCGGTCTTTTATAACCTTTCCGACCTGCTTCTTGGGCAGAGCGACCAGGTGATGCTGCAGCAGATGCTCAGCGAGACGGAGGTGGGGCAGTACAGTCTGGCCTGGACCTTCGGAAACGTGATGTTCGTGATCTTCGGCGCGCTGAACAAAACCTGGTGTCCCTTCTTTTTTGATGAGATGAAGCAGGGGAAGCGGAAGTCCATGTGGGAAAAGACAGCCAATTTCCTGGAGCTGTTTACGGTGCTTTCCGTGGGCTTCATCCTGCTGGCCGCAGAGGTTTACCACTTCTATGCCAGCCCCGACTACTGGGCTTCCACAAATCTGATTCCTCTGTTTGTGTCCAGCTACTATCTGAATTTCCTGTGCACCTTCCCGGTGAACTTTGAATACTATCACAAGCGGACGAAAATGGTGGCTGCCGTGACCATTGCCGCATCGCTGCTGAATATTGTGCTGAACTACTTCATGATCCGGTGGATCGGCATGGCCGGCGCGGCGCTGGCAACGCTGATTTCCCACGGCAGCCAGCTGGTGATCCATTATCTGTACTGCCGGTATCATTTGGGCGACTATCCTTTCGGCGTCCGCCGGTGGTGGAAGTATGCTGCCGCCTATTTTTTCATGGTGGTCTTTGTATCTGTTACCGGAGATTTCTGGATGCTGCGGTGGGGCGTCGGCGCGGCGCTGGGGCTTTGGGAGCTGCTGCGGATCCGGAAGCGGAAGGTGCTGATCTGAGCCTGCGGCCCGGCAAAATTGCCGGGCCGTTTTTATCAGGGTTGCAATCAAGGACGGAATGGTGTATACTAAGGATGAATTATTGCCATTTTCAGGATTTCCTTGGGGAAACCCTTTTTTGAGGTTATGCGTTTATGAAAAAACGGAAGGTTCTGTTTGCGGCTACGGTGGTGAAGACCCACATCATGCAGTTCCACCTGCCTTACTTGAAGATGTTTCAGGATATGGGCTGGGAAACCGCCGTTGCGGCCAGAAACGACTATTTCGAAGATCCCTCCCAGTGTCAGATTCCCTATTGCGACGCATATTACGATATTCCCATTGCCCGCCTCCCCTGGAAGCGGGAGAATCTGCGCGCCTGCAGAATGCTCAAGGAGATCATTGACCGGGAGGAATACGACCTGATCCACTGCCACACGCCGATGGGTGCGGTGATCGCCCGGCTGGCGGCGCTGGGCGCCAGAAAACGGGGGACAAAGGTCGTGTACACGGCGCACGGATTCCACTTTTTCCGGGGGGCGCCGCTGGCCAACTGGCTGCTGTATTTTCCCATGGAGTGGCTGCTGTCTTTTGTGACGGATGTTCTGATTACCATCAATCAGGAGGACTATGCCCGGGCAGGGAAGCTGCTGCATCCGAAGCGTCTGGAATATGTGCCCGGGGTGGGGATTCACACCGAAAAGTTCCGGGCGGCTGCCGGCCGCCGGTGGGAGAAGCGCCGGGAGCTGGGCTGGCAGGCGGATGACTTTCTGATGCTTACCGTGGCGGAGATGACCCCCAACAAAAACCACACCACCATACTCAAGGCTCTGGCGCTGCTGAAGGACAGGGAAGAATTTGCCCGGATGCACTATCTGATCTGCGGCCGGGGGCAGATGTGGCAGGCGCTGGAAGCGGAAGCAAGGTCCCTGGGAATCGCGGAACATGTACACTTCCTGGGCTACCGGCTGGACGCCCCGGAGCTGTACGGGTGCAGCGACCTGTTCTTGTTTATGCCCTTCCGGGAGGGGCTGCCGGTCTCCCTTATGGAGGCTATGAGCAGCGGCCTGCCGGTGATCTGCTCCCAGATCCGGGGGAACCGGGATCTGATCCGGGACGGCGTTTCCGGCGTGTTCGCGCAGAGCAACCCTTCCGCGGTGGCGGAGGCCATTTTGGAGCTGTACAGGGATCCCGGGCGCCGCGCCGCCCTGGGCAGTGCCGCGGCGGAGGCCGCAAAGGCCTATGATGAAGAGAACATACACCGGCAGATGAAGCAGATTTATCTGAGCCTGGTGTGAGGAGGGAGACCCGGATGGGCGGTACGCTGATCGTTTCACTGGATTTTGAACTGTTCTGGGGGATGCTGGATGTATGCCCTCTGGAAGATTACCGCCAGAATGTGCTGGGGGGGCGGGCTGCCATCCCGGAGCTTCTGGAGCTGTTTCAAAAATACGGGATCCATGCCACCTGGGCGACGGTAGGCTTCCTGTTTGCCCGGGACAGCCGGGAAGCGGAGGCCTATTTCCCGGAACGGGGGCTGCAGCCCAGCTATCGGGATCCCCGGCAGGATCCCTACGGCTATTTCCCCAATGCCCGGGGAACGGAACAGGAGGCGCCCTGCTTTTATGCCCCTTCCCTGATCCGGAAAATTGCCGAAACCCCGGGGCAGGAGATCGGCAGCCACACCTTCTGCCACTACTACTGCCGGGAGCAGGGGCAGACGCCGGAGCAGTTTGCCGCGGATCTTCAGGCGGCAAAGGCCATTGCCCGGGATCATGGATACGCGTTGACGTCTATGGTGCTGCCCCGGAACCAAAGCCAGGAGGAATACACAAGGATCCTGGGGGAACAGGGGTTCACTGCCTATCGGGATGAGGAAAACGACTGGATCCACCGGAGGATCCGATTCCGCCCCTTGATGCGGCTGCTGCGGCTGATGGATGTGTACCTGCCGCTGACCGGCCAGGGGGGGTATCTGCCCCGGAGGGAAAACGGGATCTGGAATCTGACCGGCTCCCGGATGTACAAGCCCATCTTCCTGCCGCTGCGGTGGCTGGAAGGGCTGAAGATCCGAAGGATCAAGAAGCAGATGCGCCATGCGGCTGAAAATGGGCTGACCTTCCACCTGTGGTGGCACCCCCATAACATTGGTTTGCGCACCCGGGAGCACCTGGAACAATTGGAAGAGATCTTCCGGTATTATCAAACCCTCCGGGAGGATTACCAGATGGAAAGCCGGAACATGGGAGAGGCGGCGGACATGCTCTCCCGGCGTCAGGAGGAAGGACTATGAAGGTTTTGCATGTTCTCAACTCCCGGATCTACTCCGGGGCGGAGAAGGTGGCCTGCCAGATCATTCACGCCTTTGAAGGGCCTGGAGGGATCCAAATGGTTTATTGCAGCCCGGAAAGTCAGATTGTTGAACAGATGCTCCGGGAGCAGCAGGTGGACTACCGACCGGTGCCCAGCCTGACCCCCCGGGCACTGTCTGCGGTGATCCGGGAAGTGCAGCCGGATCTGATCCATGCCCACGATATGCGGGCGGGCTTTGTTTCCGCCCTGTGCTGCGGGAAGATCCCTCTGGTATCCCATATTCACAACAATGCCTACGACGCCCGGGGCTTATCCCTGAAATCCATTGCCTATCTGCTGGCCGGATGGAAAGCCAGGCACATTATCTGGGTATCCGCCAGCTCTTATAAAGGATATATTTTCCATTCCCTTTTCCGAAAAAAAAGCAGCGTACTGTACAACATCATCGACCGGAAGGAAATATATGCCAAATTGGAGCAGGATCCGGAAGTCTATGACTTTGATCTGATCTACGTGGGGCGTCTGACCTACCAGAAGGATCCCCAGCGGCTGATGCGCCTGTGCGCCCGGCTGAAGGAAAAGCGGCCGGAGCTGCGGGCGGCGGTGGTGGGCACCGGAGAACTGGAAGAGGAGACCAGGGAGCTGTGCCGGGAGCTGGGACTGGAGCGCAATGTTCAGTTCCTGGGCTTTCAAAGCAACCCTATGAAAATGATCCACGACAGCCGCGTCCTGGTGCTTACCTCCCGGTGGGAGGGGACGCCCATGTGCGCCCTGGAGGCCATGGCTTTGGGCACGCCGGTGGTCAGCACTCCCTCGGACGGAATGCGGGATCTGATCGATCATGGGGTCAGCGGCTGCCTGGGTCAGGAGGATTCCCAGCTGGAAGAGAGCATTCTGCGGATTCTGGAAGACCCGGAGTATCGGCAGACCCTTTCCCGGAACGGGAAGGAGAAATTTGCCCGGATCAACGACGACGCCCGTTACTATCAGGCCATAGCCGCGTGCTATCGGGAATAAGGAAGCGTTATGAGAGTATTTCAGGTTCTGCCCTATTTTTGCTTCGGCGGGGCGGAAATTATGTGCGAAAACCTCACCTGCGCCCTGAAAAAGCAGGGACATGAGGTTACTGTGGTATGCCTGTACCATCGCCCCACCCCCATCTCCGAGCGGATGGAGCAGGCGGGGATCCGGATCCTCTGGCTGGATAAGCATCCGGGGCTGGATGTAACCATGATCCCCAAGCTGGTGAGGATTTTCCGCCGGGAGCGGCCGGAGGTGGTGCATACCCATCTGGACGTGATCAAATATGCCGCCCCGGCGGCGAAGCTGGCCGGGATCCCCCGCTGTGTCCACACGGTGCACAGTGTGGCGGAAAAGGAGGCGGAGGGAAAGCTGCAAAAGTGGAGCAACACCTTCTTCTACCGGCAGGGCTGGTCGGTGCCGGTGGCGCTGAGCCGGGAGGTGGCGGCATCCGTGGCGCGGTTTTATAACCTGAAGCCGGAGCAGGTGCCTGTGATCCACAATGGCATTGATCTGTCCAAGTGCCGCCCCAAGGAAAGCTATTCGCTGGGAGAACCGGTGCGAATCCTCCATGTGGGGCGGTTCGACGTGCCGAAAAACCACCCGGGGCTTTTGAAGTCCTTTGGGATGCTGCACCGGCAGTATCCCCAGTGCCGGCTGACACTGGTGGGGGACGGTGATCTGCGGCCGCAGATCGAGAATCTGGCGGAGGAACTGGGCATTGCCCGGTGGATTACCTTTGCGGGGATGCAGAAGAACGTCCATCCGTATTTGCAGGAGGCGGACATTTTTGTTCTGCCGTCGGTTTATGAAGGAAATCCCATGACCATCATCGAGGCAATGGGTACGGGACTTCCCATTGTGGCCACCACCGTGGGCGGAATCCCGGATATGCTGGAAAACCAGAGGAACGCGCTGCTGGTGCCCTGCCGGGAAGAGGCGGTGTGCCAGGCCTGCGCCGCGCTGCTGGAGGACGAAAACCTGCGCCGGCGGCTGGGACGTCAGGCGCTGGCGGACAGCCTGCGGTTTTCCGCGGACAGCATGGCCGGCAGGTATGGAGCGGTTTATGCGCTCCGGGACAGATAAGCGGAGGAAGAGACGATGGAACAAGAGATGATCTCGGTGATTGTACCGGCCTATAACGCCGGTCCTTGGCTGACCCGATGCCTGGACAGCCTGATGTCTCAGACCTACCGGGAGCTGGAGGTAATCGTGGTCAACGACGGCTCCACGGACAATACGGCGCAGGTGCTGGACGCCTACATCAAAACCTGCCCCCGGGTTACTGCCATCCGCCAGGCCAACAGCGGCGTTACCGCTGCCCGCCTGCGGGGCGTGGCGGAAGCCAGGGGCAGCTGGATCGGATTTGCGGATGCGGACGATCAGGCGGAACCGGATCTGTACCGGCGTCTGCTGGAAAACGCCAAAACATACGGCGCGGATATTTCTCACTGCGGCCATCAGGTGGTGTTTCCTGACGGCCGGGTGGCCTATGTGCACAATACCGGCATTGTAAAGCAGCAGGATTCGCTGGAAGGGCAGCGGGATCTGCTGGACGGCGGGCAGATCGACAGCAGCCTGTGCACAAAGCTGTTCCGGGCGTCGCTGTTCCAGGGGCTGGACCGGTGGATGAAGTCCGGAATCACCAACAACGAAGACCTGCTCATGAACTTCTTCCTGTTCTCCCAGGCGCGGAGCAGTGTTTATGAGGACATCTGCCTTTACCGCTATCTGCTGCGGAAGGGTTCCGCTTCCTACAATGTGCTCAGTGAGCACAGCATTTTCGACCCCATACGGGTGCGGCAGATCATCCTGGAGCGGTGCCGGCCGGAGCTTCGCCAGGAAGCCCGGAACGCGCTGCTGCGGAATCTGCTCTTTGCCTATGCGCAGCTGACGGTGGGAAAATCTCCCCAGGGCGCGGATTTCCGCCGACGGGTGCGGCAGCTGATTCGGGAGCAGCGGGAGCACTTTTCCGTGCTGTCTTCCCGAAACCGGCTGCTGGCCAATATGATCTGCATCGCCCCATGGAGCTTCCGCCTGGCCTACCGCCTGTATTCGCTGATATTCCGACGGGAGGAGCAGCACTGAAAGAGGGGATAACCATGAAAGACCTGCCTTTGCTGAGCGTGATCGTGCCGGTATACAATGTGGAAAACTATCTGAGCCTGTGCATCGGTTCGTTGGCGGATCAGACCTACGCCAATCTGGAAGTGCTGCTGGTGGATGACGGCTCCACCGACGGAAGCGGCGCCATTTGTGACCAATGGGCTGCCCGGGACAGCCGGATCCGGGTGATTCATAAGGAAAACGGCGGGGCAGGGGCTGCCAGGAACCTGGCCATGGATCTGGCCGCGGGAGAGCTGATAACCTTTGCCGACAGCGATGATTATGTGCTGCCGGATATGTATGCGCATTTGTACAGCCTCATGGGGGAGGATGCGGACATTGCCGAGTGCGGCTACCTGCTGTTCTCCGGCCAGGAGCTTCCCCGGGCGGACGCCGGAGACGGAAATCCCCGGAGCTATTCCCCGGAGGAGGCCATGGGGCTTCACATCCGGGACGAGATTTTTCAGCAGACCATCTGGAACAAGCTCTACCGCCGGGAGGTGCTGGAGGGACTGCGCTTCCCTGTAGGAAACCTGATTGATGACGAGTTTTTCACCTATCGCGCCATTGGCAATGCCCGGAAGCTGGTTCACTCCGACCGGCGGCTGTATGGCTACCGGCAGCAGGCGGGCAGCGTTATGCACCGCCCCTATTCCCTGAAGCGGCTTCAGGGGCTGGACGCCAAGCTCCAGCGGCTGGACTATTTGACCAGGGAGATGCCGAACCTTGTGGAGGAAGGGAAGCGGGATCTGCTGTTCTCCTGCCTGATCTCCATGCAGGGCTGCCTGCGCTTTCTGAACGGAGCGGAACTGGAGGCGGCAGAGAAAAAAATCTCCGGGATCCTGGCTTCCGCGGTGCCGGTGCCCTGGAGCCGGGAGGCGAGCCTGAAGCGAAACGTTCTGCTGAAGCTGGCGCAGATTTCCTTTATGGGCACCAGCCGGATGCTGAACCGGCTGCAAGATCTGCATTTGCTGAATTAGTGCCTGCAGCGTGGAAAGGAAAAAGCGGCTCTTTCCAACCGTTTTTTCCATTCAGGCGCGTATCCACGGGTATTTTGGATGATCCGGCGCGCCGCATCATCGAAACAGGCGCAGGTTTTTTTGTTCCGTACACATGAATCAGGAGGCTGTGATGGAATTTCCATATAAAATCACGGTGTTTACCCCCACGTATAACCGGGCGTATATCATTGAAACCCTCTACCGCTCCCTGCAGCGGCAGAGCTATAAAAACTTTGAGTGGCTGGTGGTGGACGACGGTTCCTCCGACGGGACGGAAGCGCTGTTTGCCCAATGGAGCCGGGAGGAGAACCCCTTTCCTGTCCGCTACTACCGAAAGGAAAACGGCGGCAAGTGCCGGGCAATCAACTATGGGCTGAAGCTGGCTCAGGGAGAGCTGTTCTTCACCATGGACGATGACGACTACCTTACCGACGACGCGCTGGAGAAGATCGCGGGGTGGGAAGAAGCCCTTCCCCGGGAGGGCAACTACTGCGGCTTCAGCGGGAACGGCGGCTTCTACGGGGATACCCACCTGTGCGATCCCAACACCATCTTTGAACAGGGCTATCTGGACGGAGATACCCTGGATCGGTACCGGACAGTTACCGGGGAACTGGCGCTGGTGTTTTACACCCGGATCCATCGGCAGTATCTTTACCCGGAATTTCCCGGGGAGAAGTTTATGACCGAGGCAGTGGCCTGGAACCGGATGGCTCGGGACGGCTACAGATTCCGCTATTACAACGACGTGATCTGGATGTATGAGTACAAATCCGACGGCCTGACCAAGGCGGGGGAGCGGCTGTTCTTGGAAAATCCCCAGGGTACCGGCGTATTCTTCCGGGAAAAAGCGGAATTTCTCCGCTACCCCCTGGGAACAAAGCTGGGAATGTGGTACGGCTTCACCTGCGACGCCATGGACAAATGCACCAACGCCCAGATTGCCCAATATATCGGGATGCCCCGGCTGCTGGTGGCGCCCATGAAAGGGGTTCACAATACCCTTCACTTTATTCGAAACATGAGGAAACGATCATGACAAATCCTGCTCAATCCAACTACCATGTACACATTTCCGCAAAGCATCAGCTGCTGAAGCTGAACCTGAAAGAGGTCTGGCGCTACCGGGATCTGATCTACCTGTTTACCAAGCGGAACTTTGTGGTCTCCTACAAGCAGACCATTCTGGGCCCCGCCTGGATTTTCCTGACGCCCCTGTTCAGCAGTATCGTCCAGGCCTTCGTCTTCGGCGGCATTGCCGGCATTGCCACCGACGGCGTGCCCATGCTGCTGTTCTACCTGTGCAGCAATGCCGTCTGGGGCTTTTTTTCCAACTGCCTGACCAGCAATGCCAATACCTTTACGGACAATGCCTATGTATTCGGCAAAGTGTACTTTCCCCGGCTGACCACCCCCATTTCCAACATGTGCTCCGCGCTGATCCGCTTTGGAATTCAGATGCTGCTGGTGCTGGCGTTTCTGCTTTATTTTCTGATCCGGGGGCAGGTAAGTCCCCACTGGGCTGCCTGGCTGGTGATTCCTTTGGAACTGGCGCATCTGGGGATTCTGGGCATGGGCTGCGGCATTGTGGTCTCCAGCCTGACCACCAAGTATCGGGATTTGATTGTGTTGGTGGACTTCGGTGTTTCCGCCTGGATGTATCTGACCCCGGTGGTGTACCCCCTGTCTACCCTGGGGGAGGGGTGGATGAAAACCGCTCTGATGATCAATCCGGTGACGATGCCGGTGGAGCTGATGCGCTATGCCATTTTGGGGAAGGGCACCTTCCATCCGGGCTTTTACTGCCTGTCCTGGGCAATCACCCTGGTGATCGCCTTTGTGGGCATTGTGATCTTCAATAAGGTGGAGCGCACCTTTATGGATACCGTGTGAGGGTGAAAACGATGGATAAGGAACAGAATCGGGAAATTGCCATTCGGCTTTCCGGTGTAAAAAAGAAATACAAGCTGGGTCAGATCGGCGGCGCCACACTGTCCGAGGAGCTGCGCTCCTGGTGGGCCAAGGCCAGAGGCAGGGAGGATCCGAACCTGCCCATCGGAACGGATCAGCGGCTTATCGGCCAGACCTTTATGGCGCTCAACGGCGTGGATCTGACGGTATACAAGGGCGAGGCTTTGGGGATCATCGGCAGCAACGGCGCGGGCAAGAGCACAATGCTGAAGCTGCTGTGCCGAGTTACGGCTCCCACGGAAGGGGAGATCGACCTGTACGGCCGCATCGCCTCCATGCTGGAGGTGGGCACCGGCTTTAACGGCGAGATGACCGGCCGGGAAAATATCTATATGAACGGCGCGATCCTGGGCATGACCAAGGCGGAGATCGACGCCAAAATGGAGGATATCATTGCGTTTTCCGAGGTGCGGGATTTTATTGACACCCCCACCAAGCGGTATTCCTCCGGCATGTTTGTGAAGCTGGCCTTCTCCGTGGCTGCCCATCTGGACAGCGAGATCATGATTATGGACGAGGTGCTGGCGGTGGGCGACGTGCGGTTCCAGAAAAAATGCCTGGACAGAATGCGCGCCGCTGCCAAGAAAGAGGGCAGAACGGTTCTCTACGTCAGCCACAATATGAATACCATCCGGCAGCTGTGCGACCGGTGCATCGTTATGGACAAGGGGCGCATCGTCTTTGAAGGGGACGTGGAAGAGGCCATTGCCGTTTACTACGGAAAGGGCAGCTCCCTGCAGCTGCTGAACAACTGTGAGCATACCACCCGGGAGCCCATTGCCGACGGCGAGGTGCATATCCACACGGTGCAGATTCTGGATCGGGAATCCCCGGTGGTCTACGAAGGGGAGGATATAAAGCTGAAAATCACCTTCCGGGCAGAGCGGGACTTCCCGGGGCTGGCCTTCCGCACCATTTTCTTCACCTCTGCCAGCGTACCGGTGGGCATGGCTGCCACGGCGCCCCAGCTGGATGTCCGGGAAGGAGAAAACGAAGCGGTGTTTCTGTTCCGGCTGCCGCAGCTGGCGGAAGGAGAGTATAACGGCCGTGTGGTGCTCTATGAAGTGAACGAATACGGTGCGGAGATTGTCCACGATGTGGTCAACGCCGCCTTTGCCTTTCAGAAAGCGTTTCAGACCAGTGTCAACGACACCTCAAAGCGCTGGAACCAGCAGTATTGGGGCAGCGTGGTGTTCCCGAATATCCAGGTGTTGGAGGGCTGACGATGAAGATCCTGCTGGTTGGAGAGTATTATTCCGAAAATCTCGGCGATCCGCTGCTGTGCCGCACGGTGGAGCAGGTGATCCGGGAGCACTTTCCCCAGGCGCAGATCATACCCTTCGACATGAGCGGGAAAACCGGCGCCGACGCCTGGTATCAGCCGGAAACCGATCCCAAAATGGACTGGATCACAGAACGGGTCTGCGACCGCTTCCGGGACTACCGCAGAGCGGCCATCTGCCGCGCCTATGAAGGGGACAGACAGCGGTATCTGCGGGTATGGTACCGGCTGAAGGCGCTGCGCAGGGAGCACCGATTTGACTTGGTGATTTTTTCCGGCGGCTCACTGTTCATGGATTACTTTGCCGGGATCGTCAATCTGATCATCCGCCAGTTTGCCTTCTCCAAAACCAGGATTCTCTTCCATGCCTGCGGCATGAGCAACCTGGACGCCGACGGAATCTATCTGCTTCGGCAGGCGCTGTGCAGCGGCAAGGTGGCTTCCATTTCCCTGCGGGACTCCTTCGGGCGCTTTGAGGAGCTGTTTTCTGTAAAAGCCCCCTTGACCCAGACCTATGACACCGCCCTTTGCTGCGCAAGCCGTTTTTCTCCCGCCGGAAAGCGGGAGAATGTATTGGGTGTGGGACTGATCGACCGGTGCTTTGACCGGCAGCGCCATCTGCTGGCGCAGCTGCTCCGCTCGGGCATACGGTGGCAGGCCTTTACCAACGGTTCCCCCTACGACCAGGACTGCGCCCGGAAGCTGCTGCTGGAAGCCGGGATTCCCCGGGAGAAGCTGGAGGACTATCTGCTCCCCCGACCGGAAAGTCCGGAGCAGCTGGTTGGTTTTGTCACCGGCTTTTCCGGGATCATCGCGTTCCGGATGCACTGCCAGATTGTGGCGGCGTCCTTCGGGATTCCCAGCTACGGCCTGGTTTGGGACGATAAAATCACTGCGTTTTATGAAAAACTGGGATTCCCCGAAAATTGCACCGAACAGATGCCGCAGCTGAATCGGATTCTGCAGGTGCTGTCCCAGACCGACAGCGCGCGGCTGCGGGAGCGGGCGCAGAGCCAGGGGGTGGAAAGCTGCCAATGCCTGATCCGCGCCATTGAGGCGGCTGTGAAATAAATTGTGTTAGGAATGATCTGCTATGATCCCGAAAATCATCCACTACTGCTGGTTTGGCCGAAACCCCAAGTCAGAGTTGGCGGAAAAGTGCATCGCCAGCTGGAAGAAAACCTGCCCGGACTTTGAACTGCGGGAATGGAATGAGGACAATTTTGACCTGTCCGCCGCGCCGCTGTACGTCCGGCAAGCCTATGAGGCGGGAAAGTGGGCCTTTGTGACGGACTATGTGCGTCTGTGGGCGCTGACCCGGTTCGGCGGCGTGTACATGGATACGGATGTGGAGCTGGTAAAGCCCCTGACCCCCTTTTTGCGGCACCGGGCCTTTGGGGGCTTTGAAACGGACAGCGCCATTTCCACCGGAATGATGGCCTGCGCGCCGGGATTTGAGCTGTTTCTGGAATTTATGCGCCGCTATGATGACCTTACGTTCTACACCCCGGAGGGAGCGCTGAATCTGACGACCAACGTCGAGACGGTGACGGGCATCTGCCTTTCCAAGGGGCTGATTCCCAACGGCCAGCTCCAGCAGGTGGAGGGGCTGTGGCTCTATCCCAGAGAGGTATTCAGCCCTGTGGATTTTGAGACCGGAAGACTGCGGCGTACCGGAAAGACGGTGGCCATCCACTGGTTCTCCGGCAGCTGGTACACCCAGGAAGAAGCCCGCCGCCGGGAGGAACTGCGCCGGAAAGCCCGGCGGGATCAGGCTGCGGAGCCTCTGCGCCGCTGGGTAAGGAATGCCCTGGGCGAGGACGGATGGGAGCGCTGGGCGGAGCGGCTGCATCGCTACCGCAGCTGGGAGCAGATCCGGAGGATGCCCCGGCGGATCTGGCGGAAGCTGCTGGGAAAGCCCAACGAGGATTGACCGGGAAGGAGGAGTTCGGATGCCCCAGATTACCGTGATCGTGCCGGTCTATCGGGTGGAAGATTACCTGGATCGGTGTGTCAGAAGCATTTTGGAGCAGACCTGCGGGGATTTCGAGCTGATCCTGGTGGACGACGGCAGCCCGGACAACTGCGGCGCCCTGTGCGACGCCTATGCCCGGCAGGACAGCCGGGTTCAGGTAATCCACCAGGAAAACGGCGGACTTTCCGCCGCCAGAAACGCGGCGCTGGACTGGATGCAGACCCACAGCCAAAGCCAGTGGGTTACGTTTATTGACAGCGACGATTGGGTGCATCCCCGGTTTTTGGAGCTGCTGCTTCAAAGCGCCCTGGAGGCCGGCACCGATATCAGCGTCTGCGGATACGTCCGCACCGGCGGAGAGCCGGTGCAGGTGGATGAGAAGGATTTGATCCCGGCGGTATATCCGGCCAAGGAATTCTATATGCAATTTTTTGTAAACGCCACCATCGCCTGCGGAAAGCTGTACCGCCGGAAATGTTTCCAAAAGCATCGGTTCCCCCTGAAGAAATACCACGAGGACGAGTTTCTCACCTATAAGCTGCTGTTTGAAAGCGGCCGGGTGGTCTATCTTCCCGGGGGACTTTACGCCTATTATGTCAACCCGGAGGGGATCACCCGGAGCTGCTGGACCCCCCGGCGCATGGACGCCTGGCAGGCCTATGAGGAACAAATCGCCTTTTTTGAGCGCCTGGGGGACGGGGAACTGGTGAAGTTCCGCTACCGGGGATATCTGGACAATGTGCGTGACAACTGGCAGGCGGCGCTGGAAAGCCCCCTGACCACCCCCCGGGTGCTTCGGCAGATGAAAAAGCGGGTGCGCCGCATGATCCGCCGGGCCTGGCATAAGGGCTGTATCGAGTTCTGGTTTGATTTTGATATTCTGTATGCCTGCTGCCCGCTGCGGACACGGCTGTACCGTCTGCTGCTGGAACGGACAGGAGGAAATCATGGCTGAAATCAGTGTGATCGTGCCGGTTTACCAGGCACAGTGCTATCTGAGCCAATGCGTGGACAGCATCCTGAACCAGAGCTTTCAGGATCTGGAGGTGATCCTGGTGGATGACGGCAGCACCGACGGCAGCGGCGGAATCTGCGACGGCTATGCCGCCCGGGACGGCCGGATCACCGCGGTTCACCAGGAGAATCAGGGGCAGGCGGCAGCCCGAAATCGCGCCATGGGAATTGCCAAAGGAAACTGGTTCTGCTTTGTGGACAGCGACGATTTGATCCACCCCAGGATGCTGGAATGGCTTTATCAGGCTGCACAGGACAGCGGCGCGGCCATCAGCCAGTGCCGAATGCTGGAGGCGCCGGAGCTGCCCGGGGATTTTCACCGGGAGCGGGATCCGGCGTATCAGCTGCTTCCCATGGACGAGGAGACCCTGCTTGCCTGCTTTGACCGGGGGGAATATCCCGGCTGGGTGGCCTGCGCCAAACTGGTGCGCCGGGAGATTGCGGAGCGGAAGCCGTTTACCCCGGGGCGGGTCTATGAGGACAACGAGGCGGTGTGCCACTGGATCCTGGCGGCGGGGCAGATCGCGGACATCCCCCAGCAGCTGTATTTTTACAGAACCAACCCGGACAGCACCACGCAAAAGACCTTTGGGCTGAAACGGCTGGACTATCTGTGGGCCCTGGAGCGGATCATGACCCTGTATACCGGGCGGGGCTATACCCGTCTGTGCCGGCGGTTTGGCGACCTGTACGCGGAAGCGGCTGCCGGGTGCTACTGGCGGGTAAAGTACGAGCTGAAGCTGCCCCGGGTTGCCCGGCAGATCCGGCGGGACATCCGAAAAACGGTGCTGAGCAAGCGGCTTACCAAGGGACAGCTTGAAGTGCTTTTTGACGCTTTGCATCCCAGGCTCATTGGGCTGTACTGGCCGGTGGAAGGCTGTGTGCGCACCCTTCGTCAGGAAGGGCTGGGAAGCCTTCTGAAAAAGATTCAAAAGCAGCTGCGGAAAGGAGAAACACATGATCCCTAAGATCATCCACTACTGCTGGTTCGGCGGGAATCCCAAGCCGCCCCTGGCGGTCAAGTGTATCCAAAGCTGGAAAAAGCACTGCCCGGACTATGAGATCCGGGAGTGGAACGAAGAAAATTTTGACCTTTCCGGGGCGCCGCTGTATGTGCGCCAAGCCTATGCCGCGGGGCGCTGGGCGTTTGTGACGGACTATGTCCGGCTGAAAGCGCTGACGGAGCAAGGGGGCGTCTATCTGGATACGGATGTGGAGCTGCTCAAACCCCTGGACCCCTTTTTGCACAACCGGGCGTTCGCGGGGTTTGAGGCGGTGGATCGGGTGCAGACCGGCCTGCTGGCCTGCGAAAAGGATTTTCCGCTGTTTTCGGCTTTCCTGCGCCACTATGACACAGCGGTTTTTCTGCGTCCGGACGGCACTGCCGACACCACCACCAATGTGGAGGTGCTCACGGAGCTGTGCCGGCAGCGGGGGCTGAGAACCGACGATACCTTCCAGGTGGTGGAGGGATTGGCAATCTATCCCCGGGAGGTGTTTTGCCCGGTGGATTACGACACCCTGAAGTTGAAAAAGACCCGGAAAACCGTGTGCATCCACTGGTTCTCCGGCAGCTGGCAGACTCAGGAGGAGAAGGCGTTTCTGGAAGGGGAAAAGCGGCGGCTCCAGGAGGAAAAACGAAGCCGGTTCCGCGTCCGGCTGGGAACGGCGCTCCTTGGAGCCCGGGGATATGAAAAGCTGAAATCATGGATCAAAGGATCCTGACCGATACAGGAGGACAGTATGGCGCGGATCAGTGTGATCGTTCCGGTTTACAAGGTGGAAATCTACCTGCACCGATGTGTGGAAAGCATTTTCCATCAGACGTTTCAGGACTTTGAACTGATTCTGGTGGATGACGGAAGCCCGGATAACTGCGGTGCATTGTGCGACGCCTATGCCCGGCAGGACAGCCGTGTGCATGTGATCCACCAGGAAAACGGCGGACTCTCCGCCGCCCGGAACGCGGGAATCGATTGGGTGCTTGCCAACAGCGAAACCGAGTATCTGGCCTTTGTGGACAGCGACGACTGGGTGGCTCCGGAGTACCTGGAACTGCTGTACCGGGCGGTGACGGAATGCGGCTGTCTGATCAGCGCCTGCGGCCTTTGCCGCACCACGGGAGAAGAGCTTCCGCCGGTGAAGCAGGGAACCATCCGCAAACTTACCGCGGCGGACTACTATTGCAGCGAAACCATCCACGGGGGCGTCACGGCGGTGGCCTGGAACAAGCTCTACCACCGCGCTTTGTTCAAATCCCTCCGCTATCCTGTGGGAAAGCTCCATGAAGATGAATTTACCACCTATCAGCTGGTATACCAGGCGGGGCAGGTGGGCGTGGTGCTGGAACCCCTGTACGCCTACTACCAGAACCCCCAGGGGATTATGCTCTCTTCCTGGAATCCCAGGCGGATGCATCTGCTGGAGGCGGTGGGGGAGCAGATCGTCTTTGCCCGGGAAAACGACCATCCGGAGCTGCTGAAAAAGGCGGCAGAGCAGTATCTTTACTGCGCCCATGAACAGCTCCGGATGGCGGCGGCTTCCCCGGAGACCAGGACGTATCTCCCGGCGCTGCGGCGGCACCTGCGCAAGGCTCTGGCGCTGGAGCGGAAGGAGCGGTTTTTCTCCCGGGAGCGGGACATCCACTGGGCGTATGAAGAAGCCTATCCCTGCAGGATCCTGTGGTTCCTGGTGGGCAGCCGGCGAAAAATGGCGGAAAAGCGAGGGAAGAAATGAAGGATCTGATTTCGGTGATTGTTCCGGTTTATCATGTGGCGGAGTATCTGCCCCAGTGCGTGGACAGCGTTTTGTCCCAGGATCACCGGGCATTGGAAGTGATCCTCATCGACGACGGGTCCCGGGACGGCTCCGGGCAAATCTGCGACCAGTATGCCCTGCAGGATTCCCGGGTGCGGGTGATCCACCAGGAAAACGCCGGGGCGGGTGCCGCGAAAAACGCCGGCCTTCGGGCGGCCACGGGGGAATACCTGAGCTTTGTGGACAGCGACGATTTTCTGGAACCCCGGGTCTATGGCTATATGCTGCAGGTACTGAAGGATGCCCGGGCGGACGCGGCAGTGTTTTCCTTCCGGGATCTGTACCGCACCGGCGGCCGGGACTACAGCGGCTTTTCCGGCCGGGAGATCCTGACCGGAGAGGAATACCTGCTGCGGTTCCCCACAGACTGGACCTGCGCCCTGCTTTGGAACAAGCTGTACCGGCGGGAGCTGTATGATGGGGTGTTTTTTCCCGAAGGCCGGAAGATCGACGACGAATTCTTTACCTATCAGGGGTTCTTCCATGCCGGGCGGGTGGTTTGCGATGACCGGATCATCTACAATTACCGCAGAAGAGCTTCCGGCGTCATGTCCCTGCCCCAGACCAGGGCGCAGCGGATGATCGACCGGATTGAGGCGATGGTACAGCGGCGGGAGCTGATGAACCGCCGGCTTCCCCATCTGCGCAGGGACGTTGACATTGCCTATTTGGACGCCCTGGGCTATATGGCTGACTATGGGGACAATTCCCCGGAGAGCCTGCAGTTTTTGAAACAGCTGCTCCGATCCTACCTGGGGCAGCGGGGAAACACGCTGCCCCCCCGGCGCCTTTGGCGGCCGCTGCTGCGGCTGGGCCTTTCCAAAACCGAGACGCTGCTGGCGCAGTGCGCCCAAAACCAGGAGGAAGTTTCTGTCCAGGATTATTTTCCGTAAAAAATCGCCCCGAAGAGACGAACCGTCTCTTCGGGGCGATTGCGCTTGACATTAGTCGGACAGCTTTACCACGTACACGTCACCGATCATTTTCATGGAGCCGTAGTAGGGGTAGACGGCCATCTGGGCAAAGGCTTCGGTACCGCGGATCTGCTCCGCTTCCTCGTCGGAGACGAAGGAAATGGGCAGGCCGATGTAGTATTCCAGGAACCGGTTTTTGGAATTGTGATTGGGCCAGTATCCTTCGATGCCCATGATGAAGTAGTGGGAATCGAAGTGATCGTAGTAAAACGCCGGTTCCTGATAGTCTCCGATTACCGCCAGACGGGTGTTTTCGTCAAAGGCCGGATCCGCTTTCAGATTGGCGGCCAAAGAGGTATAGAAGGAATAGGTGTTTTCATACCCCAGGTACAGGTGCAGGTAGGACTCGTTGGCAATGTAGATGTTGATAACCAGGATCACAGCCAGCGCCAGGGTCAGCAGGTGCAGGGCGGCTTTCTGGAAGGCGGCCGCGATTTTGCCCGGGGAGAACAGAGACAGGCAGACCTGCGCCAGAATGGCGGCCAGCACGTACACTGCCGTAAAGCTGTACATCACCAGAGAATGAATGGCGTTTTCCTCCATGAACAGGTGCATACAGTTGATGGCCAGGGGCAGGATCCCCACCAGCGCGGCCAGCAGGGCGATGCGTCCCCACTGGCGTTTCTTCTGGCACAGACCCCAAATGACAAAGAGCACTGCCAGGGACAGAAGCAAAAGGGCGTGGATTTTCCGGGAGAAGGCCGTGGGAACCACCCCGTATTCGCCGGTGGTAAAGCAGCCGATAAAGGTGGTATAGGCTTTGCAGACGGAGCCGGGGAGGTTTTCCAGGCTGAAGTGCATGTTGCTGCTGACATGGTTATGGAAGTCAATGTCCTTGATTTGGTTGATCACCAAGGTGGCGGCGTAGTAGGCGCCCAGGGAGACCACCAGGAAGCCCAGGAACAGGAAGCCCCGACGGATCACAGCTGTCACAGATTCCCCCTGGAGCAGCTGCTGAATCAGGATCAGCACCAGAAGGCTGGCAGTGACGGCAACATAGGACTGGTAGATGCTCAGGGAAAAAACGCAGCAGCCAAAGGCGAACAGGAAAGACAGCTTCGTGCCCTTCTGCGCCAGGTATACCGCCAGCACCGACAGAAAGAAGGCCAGCATATAGGGCGCCACGGTGAACATATAGGACATGGTGCCGATGAGAGTGGGGAAGACCATCACGCAGCCGGCCAGCAGTACCTGCAGCAGCTTGCTGCGGATGGAGAAAATGTGCACCATCAGGCAGATGGCGGCGGTGACAAAGCAGATGGACATTACCCCGTAGATCCAGGGCATGGAATAGTTGGGGAAGACGGTATCCAGCGCGCCCAGCCCCCAGCGGCCGATGATCACCGTCCAGCCTTTGGAAAACAGACCGGAGGCTTCGTCGTGGTTAATCAGCTTGTTGGTAAACAGGAACATATAGGCCAGGAAGCCGGAGATCATGGAGGCGGTAATCACCGTGGCATTTTTCCGGATGCTGGACATCAGCCAATGGTAGGCGCTTTCCCAGAGCAGAGGCTTGGGGGATTCGTTTTCGGGCATAGATCAGGTCACTCCTATGATTGAATTTTCGTTTATGGAAGGGGCGGCGCCGGAGCGTCAGTCCGACAGCTTGACGACAAAATAATCGCCGATCATTTTGCAGCAGCCGGCGTTGGGATATACCGGCATTTGAATGAATTCCTCTTCTTCCCGGAGGAAAGCAAGTTCCTCATCCCAGGAAACCGGAACGGTGATTCCCAGGTAGTATTCCAGAAAGCGGTACTTGGAATAGCTGGAGGGGAGGAACCCGGTGGTGCCGGTCAATTCGCTGGTGAAGGAGAAATTGTCGGAATAGAATTTGGGACTTTGGTAATCCCCCATCACGGCGATTCGGGTGTTTTCATCGAAGCCGGGGGTTTGCTGCAGTTGGGCGACCAGACCGGTGTAGAAGGCATAGGCGTTTTCATACCGCAGGTACAGATTCAGGGATACCTGATTGGCCAGGTAGATGTTGCAGGCCAGGATCACCGCCAGGGCAAGGACGCCCAGGTGCTGCGCGCCCCTGGAAAGGCGTTGAAAAATCCGGGGGATCGGCAGATCCAGGCAGACGTCCGCCACCATCAGCACAAAGACATATACCGCGATGAAGCCGTACAGCACCAGGGAGTGGACCGCGTCCTCTGCGGAGAACAGGTGCATGCAGTTGATGGCCAGAGGCAGCAGACCGATCAGCACAGCCAGAAGGAGGAACCGGGCAATTTCCCGCTTCTTCCGGGAAATGCCCCAGAAGATCAGCAGAATCCCCGCGGCGGTCAGACAAAAATAGTGCATCCATCGGCAAAGGCTGCCGTTGATCAGCCCCCGGTATCCGGTGGTGAAGAAGGAAAGAAAGTTTCCATAGGCGGTGAGGATATCCCCGGGGATATCCGAAAGGCGGAAGCTGAGACTGTCGCCGGCGTAGCCGGTGAAGTCAATATGCAGCACCAGGTTCACCAGCCGGGTGGCCAGGTAATAGCTGCCCAGGGAGGCAATGAGAAAGCCAAGATAGGAAAAGCCGGTTTTCACAACCCCGGACACGTCCTCCCCGGTGAACAGCCGGCGGATCAGCAGCAGCACCAAAAGACCGGCGGCGATGGAGATATAGGCCTGATAGATGCTCAGAGATCCAATCATGCATCCCACCGCCAAAAGGAAGCGGCACCGGAACCGGCTTTCCAGCAGATACAGCGAGGTAACAGCCAGCAGGAAGGACAGGGCATAGGGCGCCAGGGTAAACATATAGGACACTGTGGCGATCAGGGAGGGAAAGGAAATCACGCACCCGGCCAGGAGCACCTGAAACAATGGCCTTCGGATCCGGAACAGCCGGACGATGACGCAGACCCCGGCAGCGATGAGCACCAGAGCCATGACGCCGTAGATCCAGGGCATGGAGACGTTGGGGAAAACGCTGTCCAGCAGCCCCAGCCCCCAGCGGCCGGAGGTCACGGTAGCGCCCTTGGTGAACAGACAGTAGGTTTCATCGTGGTTGATCAGTTTGTTGGTAAAGCTGAACAGATAGCACAGAAAGCCGATGATCAGTGTGGAAAGAAAAGGAACGCGGTATGCTTTGAGCCGTTCCCAAAGCCACCGGGCGCCGGTCTCCCAGATCAGCGTTTGCGGACAGGTTTGCGGTTCCATCGGAAACGTTCCTCCTTGCTGCCGCTTCCGGTTCCCGGAGCGGCAATGAGATGGTTTGGGGAGATATCCGGGAATTCCCGGCGAAAAATACCCGGCATGCGGAAAAACACCGGGAGCTTCACCGCGGAGAAACAGGCTGACCCGGGGCAACGGATCCGTCCGGCTGATTTCCTCCGGGCAGACCCCGTAAAGCCCGGCGGCGCGGGAAAGGAGTTCCTGAAACTGCGGGGAAAAGAAAGCCTTGCAATTGCGGCATTTTTGGAATATAATAAACTGAATTATCATCATTTGTCAAGAGGTTATGCTGTGTATTTAAAATCATTGGAACTGCAGGGCTTTAAGTCCTTTCCCGATAAGACGCTGATCCGCTTTGGCGACGATATCACAGCCATCGTCGGCCCCAACGGCTCGGGTAAATCCAACATCTCCGACGCCATCCTGTGGGTCATGGGCGAGCAAAGCTCCAAGACCCTCCGGGGGGCGAAAATGGAGGACGTGATCTTCGGAGGCACCCAGAAGCGGCCCTCCGTGGGGTTTGCCGAGGCTACCCTGACCCTGGATAACAGTGACCGGGCGCTGGCCTACGACGCCGACGAGGTGATGGTCACTCGCCGGTATTACCGTTCGGGTGACAGCGAATACTACATCAATAAGCAGTCCGCCCGGCTGCGGGATATCAACGAAATGTTTATGGATACCGGCCTGGGACGGGAGGGCTACTCCAACATCGGCCAGGGCAGGATTGACGAGATCCTATCCCTGAAAAGCGGCGACCGGCGGGAGATTTTTGAAGAAGCCGCCGGTATCTCCAAATACCGCCACCGGAAAGAAGAGACGGAGCGGAAGCTCGCCCATACGGAAGACAACCTGCTGCGCATCGGAGACAAGGTTTCCGAGCTGGAGCTGCAGATGGAGCCGCTGAAGGTACAGTCGGAAAAGGCCAGGAAATATCTGGAGCTGAAAGAGGAGCTCAAGGGTGTGGAGGTGGCCGTTTGGCTGGACACTCTGGACAAGCTCTCTGCCGCCGCGAAGAAGGCGGAGGAAGATTACGCATCCGCCTCCTTTGTGCTGCAGCAGGCGCATGATGAGCTGGATGCTCTGTACCGGAAAACCGAGGAACTGGGGCAGGATCTGCGCCGGCGGGACGAGGAGCTGGATACAGCGCGGCTGAAGTCCAATATGCTCGCCGGCTCCCATCAGCAGATGGAAGGCCAGATGGCGGTGCTCCAGGGAAATATGGAAAACAACCAGGGGAATCTGACAAGGATTCAGGAGGAACTGAAGGGACAGGAAGACCGCAGCGGCGGCGTTGCCGCCCAGATCCGGCAGACCCGGGAACGGATCCAGGAGATTGAAACCGCACTGGAGGAAAAGCGCCGGGAACTGGACGGATACCAGCAGCAGCTGGCTGCCATGACGGCCAGCGCCCAGGGAATCACCAGGCAGTATCTGGAGCTGCGGGGCAGGGAATCCGACCTGGCTGCGGACATTGCCGGCCGTCAGGCGGATGTGCGGGGGCTGGAGGAAAGCATGGTGCAGACCCGGGAGCGGCTGGAGCAGCTCAGCGGGGATCTGGCGGCGGGAGCCGCCCGGCATCATGAAGCTCAGACCAATCTGGAATCCTGCCGGAAGGAGCTGGGGGAAGCCCGGGAGGATGTGGCAGCGGCCAACAATACCATCGCCGGCTATTCCCTGCGCCAGGATGCCCGGGGCAAGCGCCGGGACGCGCTTCAGGAGACTCTTCGGGAACTGACTGCCCAGCTGGACGGCGTGAGCGCCAAGCTGCGGGTGTTCCGCGCCATGGAGCGGGATTATGAAAGCTATAATAAGGCAGTCCGAATGGTGATGCAGGAAGCCCAGCGGGGAGCCTTGCGGAATATCCACGGCCCGGTGTCCCGGCTGATCCGCACAGAAGACAGTTATGCGGTAGCCATTGAGATTGCCCTGGGCGCGGCAATGCAGCAGATTGTGGTGGACAGCGAGGCAGACGGCAAAGCGGCCATCGGCTACCTGAAGCGCACCGGCGGAGGCCGTGCCACCTTCCTGCCTTTGCGCACCATCCAGGGAAAGTCTCTGCAGGAGCAGGGGCTGGAATCGTGCAGGGGCTTTGTGGGAATCGCTTCCCGGCTGGTCAGCGCGGATCCCAAGTACCGGGGGATCGTGGACAATCTGCTGGCCAGAACTGTGATTGTCCAAGACATGGACGCTGCCATCCAGATGTCCCAGAAGTATCGGGGGCGGTTTAAAATCGTCACCCTGGACGGACAGGTGATGAATCCCGGCGGCTCCATGACCGGCGGTTCCGTGAATAAGGATGCGGGCATCCTCTCCCGGGCCAATGAATTGGAAAAGCTCTCTGCCCAGGAGAAGAAGCTGCAGCAGGACAGAATGGTTACGGAAGCGGAGCTGCAGGAAGCCCAGCGGCAGTTTGACCAGGCGGCGTTCCAAATGAGCGCCGTCCGGGATCAGCTCCGGGAGGCGGAGGATCGGGTGCTGCGGCTGCAAGGCCAGGAAAAGCAGTACGAGATTCTGCTCAGCGCCATTGTGGACGCGGAGACCTCCGCCAAGCGGGAGCGGGACGCTTTGGACGAACGAAACCGCACCGACCGGGAGCGCTACGCGTCTCAGCAGGCCAAGCTCCAGGTGTACAGCCGGCAGCTGACGCAGACCAGAGGGGAGCTTGCCCGGCTGGAAGAAAGTCAGACAGAGGCGGCTGAGAGCACCGCTGTCATTACTGAGGCCATGACCGCATTGAAAACCGCCGAGGCGGCGTTGGAAGCGGAACGCTCCACAGCCCAGGCGCATATTGCGGATCTGCAGAGCCTGTGCAGCGCCATGGAAGGCGACCGGGAAAAGAAGCTGGCGCTGATGGATGCCATCCGGGAGGATTCCCGGCGGCTGGAAGAAGAACTCCAGCAGCTGAAGAGCCGCCAGCGGGAAAATGATGCGCAGATCGCCCAGATGAATCTGCGGCTGAAGCAGGCGACGGCGGACAGAGCCGAAGCGGAAGCCGCCAAGACCAGGACGGAGCGGGAAGCCCAGGAGAAAAATAAGGATATTCTGAACATGGAGCGGGCCTGCGCCCTGCTGGAGCAGAAGAAGGTCACGTCTTCCATGGAAGAGCGGCAGATCATCGACAAGCTGTGGGATTCCTACGGCCTGACCCCCGGCACGGCCGGGGAGCACCGGGGCGAGATTGAAAACGCGGCGGCAGGAAACCGCCGCGCCGGAGAGCTGAAGCGAAAAAT
>CALXDT010000105.1 GCA_944387125.1 uncultured Oscillospiraceae bacterium
CCCCAGGCGCCCCAGCAGTTCAAGCAGCTGCTGATGACCGCGGGCTTTGACCGGTACTTCCAGATCGCCCCCTGCTTCCGGGACGAGGATGCCCGGGCGGACCGCACGCCCGGCGAGTTCTACCAGCTGGATATGGAAATGGCCTTTGCCACCCAGAACGACGTGCTTACCACCCTGGAAGAGGTGCTGCTGCCGGTGTTCCACAAGTTCGGCAAGTACGACAGGGTGTCTTCCGCCCCCTTCCGCCGGATCCCCTTTCACGAGGCCATGGAGCGCTACGGCTCCGACAAGCCGGATCTGCGCATTGATCTGGAAATTCAGGACATTACCGGGGAGGTTCAGGGCTGCGGCTTCGGCCCCTTCCAGGACGCTGTGGTCAAGGCCGTGGCAGTGGACAACTTCACCCAGGCGCGGAAGTGGATCGACAAGCTGCTGGCGGACGTGGAAATGCAGACCGGCAGCAAGGCCTGCTGGGTGAAGGTGGATGAAAACGGAAACCTCACCGGCGGCGTCTCCAAGTTCCTGACCCCCTGCCAGGAAGCCCTTACCGCCAAGCTGAACCTGAAGCCCGGCTCTTTTGTGTGCATGGCCGCGGGTAAAAAGGCCGCGGCGCAGAAAACCGCCGGGGTTATCCGCACCCTTTTGGGCAAACGGGTGCCCGGCCACTTTGACGAAGCGCAGTACGCCCTGTGCTGGATCGTGGACTTCCCCATGTACGAGGTGGGCGAGGAATCCGGCCAGCTGGAATTCTGCCACAACCCCTTCTCCATGCCCCAGGGCGGCCTGAAGGCTCTGGAGGAAGCGGAAGGCAATACCGAGAAGCTCCTGGCCATCAAGGCCGACCAGTACGACCTGGTGTGCAACGGCTACGAAAGCGCCTCCGGCGCGGTTCGGAACCACGATCCGGAAATTATGGTCAAAGCCTTCCAGATGGTGGGGCTGGGGGAAGCGGACGTGAAGGCCAAGTTCCCTGCCATGTACAACGCCTTTACCTACGGCGCGCCTCCCCACGCAGGCGCCGCCCCCGGCGTTGACCGGCTGATCATGCTGCTTACCGGCGAAGAGTCTATCCGGGAGGTCATCACCTTCCCCATGAATAAGAACGCCCAGGATCTGATGATGGGCGCGCCCACTGCCGTAGATCAGAGCCAGCTGGACACCGTCCACATTGCCCTGGCTGAGAAATAAGCGTTTCGCCCTGCGGTGCTGCCGCAGGGCGATTTTTCAAAAAAATCCGCCGGAACTGCAACCGGCGGAAGGATTTGTCGAGTAATTTTAGTAGAGAGGAGGGATCCCTGTGGAGGATGCCCAGATTGTGGCGCTGTACTGGCAGCGGGACGAGTCCGCCATCCGGGAGACGGAACACAAGTACGACCAGTATTTGCTGAAGGTGGCCAGGAATATTCTGGCCGACCTGGAAGACAGCCGGGAAAGTGTCAACGATACATATCTGGCCGCCTGGAATTCCATGCCCCCCCAGAAGCCCAATGTGCTGTCTGCCTACCTGGCCAAACTCACCCGCCGGATTTCCATTGACCTGTTCCGATACCGTACCCGCCAGAAACGCCAGGGTTCGGAGTATGCCCTGTCCTTAAGCGAGCTGGAGGACTGCCTGTCCGGAGGGAACAGCACCGAGGAACAGGTGGATGCCAAGCTCCTGGCGGAGGCCATAGCCGCCTACCTTCGCACCCTGCCGGAGACCTCCCGGCGTGCCTTTGTGGGCAGGTACTATTTTTTGGATCCGCTGAAGGAGGTCGCCGCCTACTGCGGCATCAGTGAGAGCAATGCCAAGTCCCTGCTGTACCGGATCCGGCTGGGGCTGAAAGACCATTTGACGCAGGAGGGGTATCTATGACAGCGGAAACCTTGCACGACGCACTGACCCTGCTGCCGGAGGATCTGGTGGCGGAAACGGATCAGGCGCGGCAGCGCCCCCGGGTGATTCAATGGAAGCGTTGGGCGGTCATGGCGGCCTGCGCGGCGCTGGTTTTGTGCGGAGGCCGGGTCGCCTGGGACTTTTTCACCCCCAAAGGCGGCACGGAAGCCGCGGTGGAGGCGGTTTTGCAGGGAACCGACAGCATCCGGATGGAGGATCAGGAATCTGCCGCGAATGCGGCGGCGGGCACGTACAAAACGGAAGAGGCAGGTCCGGAAAGCCCCATGGCGCAGAACCGCGCGCCGGACGCCTTTGCGCCGGCGGAGGATCTTCCGGAAGAAGAGGCTCAGATGGATGCCGCCGCCCAGGAGACAGAGGCGGAAGTCAGTACCTTCCTGGGGAAGCTCTGGAAGGATGAAGCAACCATCTGCTTCTGCCCCGAGGGTACCGGTGAACCCCTGGAAAAGTACCAAACCGCCCTGCTGCGCACCAGGGAAGCGCTGGATCAGCAGCTGGCCGAGCTGGAAGGTGCTTACAACCTGAGCGGCCTGAATCTGGAAGTTTATGATGAAAGCTGGTTCGAAGAAAACGACCTGCTGCTGGTGCGGCTGCCCGTCAGCGGCTGGTATCCGGACAGTATCATCCCATCCGGGAACGGCTGGACATTGCGGCTGAATGCGGATTCCAGTTGGGAAGCTCCGGGAGAACAGTGGATTTTCCTGGATCTGAACCCCGATGTGATTTGGCCGGAGGATGCCATCGGCCTGGAACTGCTGCCCTAAGAAACAACCCCCCTTGGCGAAAAAGCCAAGGGGGGCTGTGTGCATTTTAGAAAACGGCCAATGATTGTTCCGGCGTTCCTTACCAGTTCCGAAGGATGCAGGCGTCGGAAGGACAGTTGTTGAACATGTAGGCGGTATTGGTTTTGGAGGTGACGGTGAAGGAGGTCAGATCCAGGAATACCAGGCTTTCACAGTGCATAAACATACTGCCCATGTCCCGGACGCTGCAGGTGTCGAAGCTGGTCAGATCCAGGGAGGTGAGGGCTTTGCACCAGGCGAACATACACTGCATCTGGGTGACGTCGGTGGTGACGAAGTCCGAAACGTCCAGATCCTCCAGGGCGTAGCAGGCGTAGAACATATACTGCATCTGGGTTGTATAATCTGTGTGGAAGTTGCCGTCAAAGTTGATTTCCTCCACATGATCGTATCCGGCGAAAAGACCGCAGGCGTTTTCCGGGGCGCAGACGCCGCCTTCGCCGGCGATGTACAGGTCATAGAGCCTGCCGTTTTTTTCTGTCCAGGCCAGCACGGAACCGTCTTCCGCTTCCGATACGCACCAGCTGTCCCCGGGAGCGTCTTCCAGGGTGTCCAGGAAGGTGATGGTTTTGATCTGATCCCGGTATAGGTCGGAACCCAGCACCCGGCCGCCGGTGCGGTTGCGCAGGCGCTTCATGTCATAGAACACGTCCTCCATGAGCACGTTGTCCTCCCAGGAGGAGTCGGAGATTTGCTTCCGGTACCTGTCGAGGATGGCCTGGTAAGGGCTTTTTGTTTTGACGGAAGTTTCGGCGGGTTTCCAGGCGGAAGCGGACAAAAACATCGAGGATGCGGCAATGAGGGCGATCAGCATACACTTCCAAAAGCGGTGGGTAAGACCTTTGATCCGGGGGGACGGTAAAGATTTCATTGTGGCTCAGCTCCTTTTTCTGTGTAGGGATCCGGCAGCGGCGCTGACCGGAATCCGTACATATAGTATAGCACACCGGGAGACGATGGCGGCGAAGTGTTTTCCGCGGGGAATCAGAGGGCTCCCTGCTTTTTGCTGTCAGGAAGTATGGATGTGACGCCGCGGGAAAGAACCGCCGGCAATGGGAAGGGAAGATCCGCTGTGATGGCTCCGGGCGGTATGCCGATGGCGGATCAGAGATTCGGCGGCTCAGCCCCAGAGGGTGGTGCAGCCGGTGTAGTCATAGAACTCCTGGAGCACCGCGTCCTGGATGGCTTTCAAGGTCTTGGGATCCCTGCCGCCCACAGGCTGGCCGTTGAGGGCGTTGGCGTGCAGGCAGAAGTTGGAGGAAGAGGTGACGATGATTTCGTCGGCGTTCTTTAAAAAGTCCATGGTAAAGGGCTTTTCCACCACCGGGATTCCCAAGCGCCAGCAGGCTTGGATCATATGGGTTTTGGCGATGCCCCGGAGAATCAGCTGGTCATTGGGATGGGAATAGAATACCCCGTCCTTCAGCACGGATACGTTGGAATGGGCGCACTCGGTTACGATGTCTCCCCGGTGGAAAATCGTCTCCTGGCACCCGGCCAGTTTTGCCCGCTGAGAGGCGAGGACATTGGGAAGCAGGTTCAGGGTCTTGATATTGCAGTGGAAGAAGCGGGTGTCTTCCTCGTCATTGAGCTGGATGGGCTTGTTGGGATCGTTCAGATTCTGGGGACGGATCAGCACCCACAGCTTTCCCGGCAGCTCCGGGTCGTAAGCGTGGCTACGCGCTTCCACGCCCCGGGTCACTTGCCAATAGACGAAATTGATTTTGCTGTCCACCCGGCTCAGAAGATCCGTCAGCAGCCTGCCCAGCTCCGCTTTTTCCATGGGGATCCTGATGTCCAGCACCCTGGCGGTGGTATAGAATCGATCCAGATGATCCTGGAGAAGATAAACCTTTCCGTTGGCGCCCACAGTGGCGTCGTAGCAGCCGTCTCCAAAAAAGTGCACCCGGTCGTTAAAGGGAACCATCAGCTCCTCGGGGGCGGCGATTCTGCCATCGTAATATGCCAGTGCTTTCATGTTTCCTACACTCCTTAAGGAATTTCCAAATCCATCGTCTTCGGCGGAATGCCGGATCCGTGCAGCGGAAAAAAGTGGGAAACCATACAGGATTCCTCCGCTTTTGCCGATTTCATTGGAGCTTCCTTGATTTTGTGACTGAGCATCCGGGGAACCGTTCCGCCGGCGCCGTTATGCCCAACGCCGATTCCACGGTGTTTGGATCAGTTCCACCCTATTATCCAATGCCAACCCCGCCGTGTCAATACAATGATCATAATTTTTGTTTCTCCACGGGCGGCCGGTGTACCGGCTATCCCCGCGCGCTCCTTCATTTTCCCGGAGGTTTCAGGGCTGTTCCCGGAAAGCACCGGGTCTGCCTCCCGTTCACGGGAAGCAGACCCGGTTGTTCAAAACCATCCGCCGCGGCCGGGAGCCTGACGACAGGCGATCCCCCCATGGGAAAGGGATGCACCGCTGCCTATCCCAGCACGGCATTCAGCAGCTGGCACATTTCCTCAAAGTTTCCGTAGGATTCCAGCTGCCATCCGTTTTCTTGGAATTTCCGCTCCGCCCCCAGAATGACGCACAGGACGTCCTTTCCATCCTGCCGGGCGGTGCAGATACAGCTTGCCGTCCCCCGGAAGAAGGCGAAGCCGCCGGTTACGCGGACATCGTAGAATTCCGGAATGGTAGCATTGTCAAGGATATAGTTGGCTGTATAGACGGTGTATTCCTCGCCATTGTCCGGGAACCGGCAGGTATACGACCGGGTTGACCAGATTCTGGACAGACAGTCGTTTTGCAGCATCCGGCTTACAAGGCGCATGGTATCCGCTCCGGTGGTATACTGCCCCTCTGCATGGCCGTAAAGGTCGGTATAGAATGTATCCTGGCAGAGGGATTCTGCGTACTGGTTCATCTTCGATACCATGGCTTCCTCGCTGCCGGCGTCGAACCGGGCCAGGGCGTAGGCCGCATCATCGCAGCCCCGGATCAGCATCAGGGTCAGAAGATCCTCCACGGTCATCTGCTCCATGCGCTCCAGGGACAGCCGGGGCTCTGAGAACGGGAAGGCTGTCTGGTAAACTTCCCGGTTGTTCAAATAGGCCGGGAGGGCGGTGGTGTCCACCAGTTCCTCCGGGTCATGGTTTTCCAGTACCACCAGTGCCAATGCCAGCTTGTTCAGATGGCCGGGGGCGACGGTTTCCAGACGCTGATAGCTGTACAGCAGCTCCCCGGAAGCAAGATCGTAAGCACTGGCGTCCGCCGCGGTTGCCGGGACGTAGGCGGCAGGATCCTCCGCCCGCCGCTTCAGAAGCAAAACCCTGCGGGAATCGGAACGGACATCTTCCAGGTAATATTCATTATGGCTCAGAACCAGATTTGCGGAGGCCAAAGTATCTGTGACGGGAATCGACCCCAGGGCGCCGGTAGCCTCACACAGCTGCCAGGTTTCCCGTCCGTCTGACAGATCCGGGTTGACGATGGTCATCACAGCCCCCGGCTCCGTCAGAAGAATGGTCTGGGTATATTCCTGTCCCGCCGCATCCTGCGTCGTTTGGGTTTTCACACCGGATACCTTTGTGAATTCCAGATGCAGCGCTCCGTTGGTATAGGTGTAGAAGCCGTCCAGCGGTGTAAAGCCGGTTTCCTCCGATGCGGCGCTTTCCGCCGATGCCGATTGTGTCCCGGCGGCGTCTTCTTCCCTCGGATTGGTCAGAAAGAAAACTGCCGCCGCTGCGGTAATCACCAGCACGGCCGCCGCCGCCCAAAGACTGGCCTTTTTGAAGCGCAGCACATTCCGGATCCGGGATTTTACACTGCTCTCGCCAAAGGCTACCGGGCATGCCGCCATGGCGCGTCTGGGAGCGGCACAGGCCAGAAGGGCGCTGGAATAGGCTTTCTTCTCTTCGATGTCCAGACCCGTAACCGCGCGCTCGTCGCAGGCCATCTCCAAATCCCGGCAGAACAGCGCATACCCGATCCAGACCAGGGGGTTAAACCAGTACACCGAAAGCAGGAGAAAGCCCAGGGGCTTCCACAGATTGTCGTGATTGCGCAGGTGGGCGCGTTCGTGCCGCAGGACATAGGTTTGGTGTTCCGGATCCAGACCGGAAGGCAGATAGATTTTGGGATTCCAGATTCCCAGAATAAAGGGAGTGGCAATGGCATCGCACAGATAGAGATTGCCCTCCAGGCGCAGGGAGGCGCGCACCTGCCTTGCCAGCCGGAAATAGCTGAAAACTGTGTACAGCAGCATTGCCGCCAAGCCTGCAAGCCACAGGGCAGAGGCGGCAGTCAGGACAATCTGCATGGGATTGACGCTTGCCGCGGCGGCTGGGGCGAAACGCTCCCCGATAATGGGATTGACGGTGCTGTCAATCACCGGAACGCCGCTGTCAATGGCAGGGGCGGGGGAAAGGGCAATATCCGCGGGAATCGGATCGCTTTTCGGAATCAGGCTCAGGGAGCTTTCCAAAGAAACCGGCAGCGCCAGACGAATCCCCACCAGGGCCCACAGCCACAGAAGCAGGCTCTTCGGAACCTTCCGCAGGATCAGCCGCAGCACCAGAACCGCCAGAATCAGGTAGCTGGCGGTAATGCTCAGATTGGCAAAATGCAAAAACACATCACACATGTTCGTTCCTCCCGTCGTATTCCGCAATCATCTTCCGGATTTCGGAAATATCCCTGTCAGACAAACCGCCGCTTTCCGCGAAGGCGGCAATGAACGCGGGCAGGGAGCCGGAAAAGACATCCTCCACAAACCCTTTGCTCTGCCGCGCCTGGAATTCCCTTTGGGACAGAATGGATGTTACCATACCGTTGACATTCTGGAAAATTCCCTTTTCGCAGAGCTTCTTCAGCACCGTGTAGGTGGTGGATTTCTTCCATTCCAGTTCCTTCGCGCAGAGCTTTACCAGATCGCCGGAGCGGATGGGCTCATTAGCCCAAATCAAATCCGCAAATCGCGCCTCTACCACGCCCAGCCGCAAATCATCCATAACAGCACCTCCTGTTTGGTCTATTGACTATAGACCTTTCTTGCAGTTTATCACCAATAGACCATTTTGTCAATAGGAAGTTATGTCGCCATCGGATGGCGCGGCTGCGGAGCGGATCTGCTTTTGGGGGTTTTGGTTCTTCCTGCTCAAAAACAAACACCTCCAAACCTGCCGCAAGACAACAAAGCCGGTAGGATTATGAATCATGTGTACGGAACAACGCAAAAGTCCTTGCAAGCCAAGGCTTTCCGGACTTTTTTGCGTTGCACCTGTTTGGATGATGCGGTGCGCCGCATCATCCAAACTACACATGGATACACGCCTGAATTAAAAAAATGCTGGAAAGAGCCGCTTTTATGGAATGACACACCGAAGGTGTGTGAATCAGGCGTGATAACGACTGATTCAGCAGACATGAATTGTAGAATCCGGTCATTATGATTTCAAAATCTGCGACCATAAAAGGCGGATAAAAGGTGACATCATTTTCGCTTCATATGGTTCCATGAAACTTCATTTGATTTCTGCATTTTACAAAACATGAAAAAAGCAAGAAAAAGCACCGAAAATCAGGTGAAACTCCTGATTTTCGGTGCAAATTCCATGGTACGCCGGAAGGGACTCGAACCCCCAACCCTCGGAACCGGAATCCGATGCTCTATCCATTGAGCCACCGGCGCGTGCTTTTTTGTAGCTTGCCTATTATAACAGCCTTTTTTCAATTTGTAAAGAGGGGAAATGAAAAAAATTCGAAAATCCCACCGGGGAGCGGCGGGGCAGTGGAAGCGCGTTTCCGGAAGGCAGCGCTGGGAAAAAGGTCATTTTTGACGAAAACAGTTGTTTTTCCCGGGGATCTGTGATATACTTCAAATGATAAGGAACCCAATGGGGGAGCAAGGAGAGATACGTTATGAGCGTGCCGCAGAATTTTCGCAGTGCCTTCCACGGATTCAACCGGGAGGATGTGGCCAGCTACCTGGAATATCTCAATAAGAAATACCAGAACCAGATCAACCAGCTCACCGCTGAGATAGAAGAGCTGCGCAGCCATGGGGCGGATCCCCAGCTGCCCCAGACCCGGGAAGCGCTGGAGGAATATGTCCGTGAGGCGACTGCCCAGCTGGCCGCGCAGCTGAAAGAGGAGCAGGACGCCCGGGCGGAGCTGGAAGCCCGGTGCGCCGAATTGGAAGCGGCCGGGGAGGAAGCGGCAGAGCAGGAAACGCCAGGCCGGGAGCTGGAAGCCTATCGCCGGGCGGAGCGGATTGAGCGCAGCGCCCAGGAGCACTCCCAGCTGGTGTACTACCGGGCCAACGGCGTGCTTGCGGAGGCTGCGGGGAAGGTGGAAAGCGCCGCCGCGGAGCTGACCCGGCTTGCCGACGAGACGTCGGATCATCTGACCCGGCTTCAGGTGGCGGTCAGCGCCAGCAAGCAGGTTTTGCAGGAGACGGCTTCCCTGATGAATACCATTCGACCCAACAATTGATGATCGGGAGCGTATGCCCATGGGGATGCGCTCCTTTTTTTGAGGAGGTTTGCCATGCGTATCAGCAGACCGGCGTATTTTGACCGGTTCCGCTGTCTGGGCGGCAGCTGCCCGGACAGCTGCTGCAAGGACTGGGAGGTTCAGATCGACGAAGACACTGCCCGGCAGTACCGGGCGCTTCCCGGGGAACTGGGTGAGCGGCTTCGGCAGGCGATGGTTCGGGAGGACGGCCGGACGGTGATGGCCAACTGTCATGGACGCTGCCCCATGTGGCGGGCGGACGGCCTGTGCCGGATCCAGGCGGAGCTGGGAGAACAGGCGCTGAGCCGGGTGTGCCGGGAATTTCCCCGGCTGACCCACGACTATGGAGATTTTGTGGAGCTGGGGCTGGAGCTTAGCTGCCCGGAGGTGGCCAGGTGGATTCTGACCGAACCTGCCCAGCCGGAGCTGTACCGGGAAGTGCCCGGTACGGAGACTGGGGATTACGACCCGCTGGATATGGCGGTATTGCGGCGAACCCGTGCCCGGGCGCTGGCGCTTCTGGAGGATCGAACCTATGGGGTGGGGGAGACCCTGGCGCTGCTGCTGCTCTATGGCTGTCAGGCCCAGGCAGAGCTGGACGGCGGGGAGGAAATGCCCTTTCAGCCGGAAAAAGCCCTTAAGGAGGCGGCGGAGCTGGCCGGACCCGGCACCTGGGAGGGGCTTTTGGAGGTGTTCCGGGGGCTGGAGATTCTGACGAAGGCCTGGGAACAGCGGCTGAATGCCCCCGAGCCGGGAGACTGGCAGGAGGAATACCGCGCCCTGGCCGGGTATTTTGTCCGGCGGTACTGGCTTCAGGCGGTTTCGGATTACGATCTGTACAGCCGGGTAAAGCTGGCGGTGATCAGCTGCCTGACCGTCCGGGCTTTGGGAGGGGATCTGCCGGGCACGGCGCAGCTGTATTCCAAGGAGATCGAGAACAGCCCGGACAACGTGGAGGCGCTGCTGGACGGCGCCTGCACCTGCCCCGCCTTCCGGGATGATCTTCTGCTGGGTCTTCTGCTGGAGAACCGCTGAATAAACACCGGGCGTTCCCATTGGGAACGCCCGGATTTGTTATAAAGTCCGCAGGGCATCTACCAGGGCGGTTTTGCCGGCGGTTTTTTCGTCCTTCTCCTTGATGATCCGGGCGGGACATCCCGCTGCCACGGTATTGGGGGGCACGTCGGAAACCACCACCGCGCCGGCGGCGACCACAGCGCCTCTGCCCACCCGGCAGCCTTCAATGACCACGGCATTTGCGCCGATGAGCACCTCGTCCTCAATGACCACGGGCACAGCGGAGGCCGGCTCCACCACACCGGCCAGCACCGCGCCGGCACCGATGTGGCAGTTTTTTCCCACGGTGGCCCGGCCGCCCAGCACGGCGCCCATGTCGATCATGGTGCCGTCGCCCACCACGGCGCCGATGTTCAAAATAGCGCCCATCATAATCACGGCGTTTTTCCCGATCTGCACCTGCTCCCGGATGATGGCGCCCGGCTCGATCCGGGCGGGCAGATCCTTCAGATCCAGCAGAGGGATGGCGGAGTTGCGGCAGCTGCTCTCCACCTCCAGGTGGGCAAATTCGTTGTGCTGCAATACCGGGGAGATATCCTTCCAGTCGCCGAAGACGATTTTGCAGCCGGGGGCGGCGGGGAACTCATGGCAGCCCGGGAATGGCACAGGGGTCTTTTCCCAGACATAGAGCTTTACAGGGGTTTTCTTTTCCGCGGTGCGGATGTATTCAATGATTTCTTGGGCGTTCATGACGGATCTCCTCTCGTTCTTTCTTTTGGTACATGCTATCATTTTTTCAGGGGAAATACAAGGGCTAAAATTGACAGCCGCGGGCTTTGGGGGTATAATTGCCCCCATAAGGGGAACGCTGACGCAATGGGCAGGGGCGCAGATCCGCAGAGCAATCCTGTATGGATTGGAATCGGCACGGACGGGACTAAGAACCCGGCATTCCGCCGGAGGCCATTGCTTCTGAGGTTCCTGAGAAAACAGGAGGGAACGGATATGCAGATCCAGGAAGACCGCCGCCGGCTTCATGCGATCCCGGAACTGGATCGGGAGCTGCCGAAAACCATTGCCTATCTGCGGAAGGCGCTGGAGGGACGGAACTGTCAGGTATTTTCTCCCATTCCCGGGGCCTTGTGCGCCTGGTTTGACTTCGGCCGGGACAGCGCCATTGCCTTCCGGGCGGATGCCGACGCCCTGCCCATCCGGGAGAACACCGGGGCGGCCTACGCCTCCACCCATCCGGGACGGATGCATGCCTGCGGCCATGACGGCCACATGGCCATTCTGCTGGAGCTGGCCCGGCGGCTGGATCAAAAGAAGGCCCTGGGGCACAATGTGCTTCTGGTGTTCCAGCCGGCGGAGGAGACCACCGGCGGAGCAAAGGACATCTGCCAGACCGGGCTGTTCCGGCAGCGGAACGTAAGGAGCATCTTCGGGCTGCACCTGTGGCCGGGGCTGCCCCAGGGGAAGCTGTACGCCAAGGCCGGCGCCATGATGGCCCGCTCCGGTGAGGTGACGGCGGATCTGTTCGGCGCTTCCGCCCACATTGCCAAGGGAGAGGGCGTTGACGCTTTGGCCGCCGGAGCGGAGCTGTACCGCCGGGCCCGGGAGCTGGAGCAAGGCTTTCCCGAGGGGATCCCCAGAGTTTTGAACTTCGGGCTGTTCCAAAGCGGGCAGGTGCGCAACGCCGTCTCCGCCCACACCCATATGGAAGGCTCCCTGCGGGCCTATGAGGATCGGGTGTTTTTTGCCCTGCGCCGGGGGCTGGAGGACATTGCCGCCCAGGTGGAGCGCCAATGGGGCTGCACGGTCAGCCTGTCTGTCAGCGAGGGGTATCCCGCGGTGTGGAACCCGGAGGATCTGCTGGAGCAGGTGAAGGCTCTGGCGCCGGTGGAGACGCTGCAGACCCCCTCCATGACCACCGAGGATTTTGCCTGGTACCAGCGGTATCTTCCCGGGGTATTTTTCTTCCTTGGGCTGGGGGATGTGCCCGGGCTTCACGCGGACACCTTTGACTTTGACGATGGGATTTTAACGAAAGGCGCGGACTTCTTTGAATGTCTCGCGGAGAAACTGCCATGATCCAGCTGAATCAGAACTTATCTGCCCTGCGGCGCAGCGACATTCGGGTATATACAAACCTGGCCCGCCAAACGCCGGACTGCGCCATGCTGACCATCGGAGAACCGGATTTTGCCACTCCGGAACCCATCAAGCAGGCGGCCTGGGCGGCGCTGCGCGCCGATCAGACCCACTACGCGCCCAACCAGGGGACGGTTCGGCTGCGCCGGGCAGTGGCGGCGTATGAGACTGCCCGGGGAAATCCCACCGGCGAAGATCAGGTGCTCATCACCCTGGGCGCCTGCCAGGCGCTGTTCACCGCCCTTCTGGGGATCCTGAACCCCGGGGAGGAGATCGTGGTTCCCACCCCGGGCTTCGGACTGTATCAGACCATCGCCGCCATTGCCGGGGCGAAGACGGTGCCGCTGGATGTGAGCAAAACCGGCTTCCAGATCCGAAAGGAGGATCTGGAAGCGGCCATTACGGGAAAAACCAAGGCCGTGATTCTCAATTCCCCCTGCAATCCCACAGGCACGGTGCTCAGCCGGGAGAGCCTGGAGACGGTGAAGCAGGCGGTTCTGGGCAGACCCATTTTCCTTGTCTGCGACAATGTATACGATCGGCTGGTTTATGGGAGCGGCTGCCCGGATCTGACGCTGGATCCGGAACTGAAGGAGCAGATCCTTCTGTGCCAGAGCTTTTCCAAGCCCTATGCCATGACCGGCTGGCGGGTGGGATATCTGGTGTGCCCGGAGTACGTGATGGAGCGGCTGCTGCTGCTCAGCGCCGCCCAGATCACTGCGGTGCCGACCTTTATCCAGGAGGCGGCGGTGACGGCGCTGGAAGTGGATCCGGAGCCTATGCGCCGGATTTACCAAAGCCGCCGGGACTATGTTTGCCAACGGCTGGAACAGATGGGACTGACCTTCCCCAGGCCGGAGGGGGCGTTCTATGTGTTCCCGGAGATTTCCCGGTACGGCCTGACCAGCGCCCAGCTGTGCACCCGGATGATCCGGGAGGGGAAGGCGGCCGCGGTTCCCGGAAGCTGCTTCGGCACGGAAGGGTACATCCGTCTTTCTTACTGCTATGAAGACCGGGAGCTGAAGCGGGGAATGGATCGGATGGAAGCCTTCTTGGGCAGTTTATAGGGGAGTTGTTGGCGTTTTTCATAAATAGCAAAAGAATCTTTGCTGTGGATTTGGAGAGGATGAATTGACAATACAGGCAGATTATGCTAAACTAATAACAGTTTGTCCACGAAAATCCCGCAACCCGGGATTTTCGGCAGGAAGGTCTTCCTGCCGGGCACTGCGCTTGTCACAACGAAACTATATGACAGGGAAGGAAGGAATTTTGTGGAGTACTATTTGCAGGAAGCTGCCCAGGTCTTCAAGGCTGTAGGCAGCACGGAGGCCGGCCTGACCTCCGCCGAAGCCGCCAAGCGGCTGGAACAAAACGGGAAAAACAAGCTGAAAGAGGCGCAGAAGGAAACCCTTCTGACCAAGTTCCTGAATCAGCTGAAGGATCCCATGATCATCATCCTTATCGTGGCCGCGGTGATCTCCGCCTTTACGGAGTATTTTGAGGCTACCCAGGCCGGGCACACCTATTTCCCCACGGACACGGTGATCATCATGGCCGTGGTGCTGATCAACGCGGTGCTGGGCGTGTTCCAGGAGAGCAAGGCGGAGAAGGCCATTGAAGCCCTCCAGGAAATGTCCGCAGCCACATCCAAGGTTCTCCGGGACGGCAAACTGGTCTCCGTCCGCAGCGAAGACCTGGTGGTGGGCGACGTGGTGATCCTGGAAGCCGGCGACGCCATTCCCGCGGACTGCCGTATTTTCGAGTGCGCCAGCATGAAAATCGAAGAAGCCGCTCTGACCGGTGAGTCTGTCCCCGTAGACAAGCTGATCAAGGCCCTCACCGGCTCCGGCGAGAGCGGCACCGTGCCCCTGGGCGACCGGAAGAACATGGCCTACATGGGCTCCACCCTGGTTTACGGCCGCGGCAAGGCTGTAGTCGTCGCCACCGGCATGGACACCGAGATGGGCAAGATTGCCGACGCCATCGCCCAGGCCGAAGAAGGCCAGACCCCCCTGCAGATCAAGATGGCGCAGCTGTCCCGTGTGCTGACCAAGCTGGTCATCGGTATCTGTATCTTCATCTTTGCCTTCCAGCTGCTGATGCATCGCAACGATCTGGGACTGCACGTGGCGCTGGACAGCTTCATGGTAGCGGTTTCTCTGGCGGTTGCGGCCATTCCCGAAGGTCTGGCGGCGGTGGTCACGATTGTGCTGTCCATCGGCGTGACCAACATGTCCAAGAAGAACGCCATCATCCGCAAGCTCACCGCCGTGGAGACCCTGGGCTGCGCCCAGATCATCTGCTCCGATAAAACCGGCACCCTGACCCAGAACGTTATGACCGTGGTGGACAGCTACGGTGAGGACACCAAGGAGCTGGCCATTGCCATGGCGCTGTGCTCCGACGCGGAGATCGACGGCGACGGCAAAGTCACCGGTGAGCCCACCGAGGCCGCTCTGGTTGCCTATGCCGCCAAGCTGGGCTATAACAAAAACGACCTGACTGCCGCCGCTCCCCGGATCGGCGAGGCTCCCTTCGATTCCGGCCGGAAGATGATGTCCACCGTCCATAAGACCGAAAAGGGCATCGTCCAGTACACCAAGGGCGCGCCCGACGAGCTGCTGAAGAAGTGCAAGTATGCTCTGGTGGGCGGCCAGACCGTCCCCATGACCGACGAGATCATGAAGAGCATCCTGGCCGACAACAAGCGCATGGCTGACAAGGCTCTGCGTGTTCTGGCCGCCGCTCTGCGGCTGTACGACGCGCCTCCGGCCAGCTATGAGCCCGGTGATCTGGAGCAGGATCTGGTGTTCGTGGGTCTGGAAGGCATGATCGACCCGGTGCGGCCGGAAGTCACCGACGCCATCAAGGAATGCCGCAGCGCCGGCATCACCCCCATTATGATCACCGGCGACCACCGGGATACCGCCGTGGCCATTGCCATGGAGCTGGGCATTCTGAAGGACCCCAGCGAGGCCATTACCGGCGCCGACCTGGAGAAGATATCCGACAAGGAGTTTGAGAAGAAGGTTGAGCAGATCCATGTCTACGCCCGGGTGCAGCCTGAGCACAAGACCCGGATCGTCAATGCCTGGAAGGCCAAGGGCTATGTGGTCGCCATGACCGGCGACGGCGTCAACGACGCCCCCTCCATCAAGAGCGCCGACATCGGCGTGGGCATGGGCATCACCGGCACCGACGTGACCAAGAACGTGGCCGACATGATCCTGGCCGACGACAACTTCTCCACCATCGTGGGCGCTGTGTCCGAAGGCCGCCGGATCTACGACAACATCCGTAAGGCCATCCAGTTCCTGCTGGGCTCCAACCTGTCCGAGGTGCTGTGCATCTTCTTCGCTACATTGCTCAACTTCACCATCCTGAAGCCGGTGCACCTGCTGTTTATCAACCTGGTCACGGACTGCTTCCCGGCTCTGGCTCTGGGTATGGAGAAGCCTGAGGCGGATATCATGAAGCGTAAGCCCCGTAGCCCCAAAGAGGGCATCTTCAGCGGAGGCCTGGGTGTGGACTGCGCCTACCAGGGCCTGATGGTTACGATTCTGACCATGACCGCCTTCTTCATCGGCGAGTTCCTGGAAACCGGCCACTGGCAGTTCATCAACATCGCCGACTGCGAAGAGGGCATGACCATGGCCTTCCTGACCATGTCCATGAGCGAGATCTTCCACTCCCTGAATATGCGCTCCCAGAGAAGCTCCGTCATCGCCATGATGGCCAAGGGCAGCCAGAACTACTACCTGCTGGGCGCCGCCGGCGCTTCCCTGGTGCTGACCACGCTGATCATCGAGGTGCCGTTCCTGGCCAACGCCTTCGGCTTCACCCCCATCAGCTTCGTTGAGTATGCCATTTCCCTGGCTTTGGCAATCAGCACCATTCCCGTTGTGGAAATCATCAAGTTCTTCCAGCGTTCCGCCGCGGCCAAGAAGGCCTGATCCCCGATTTGCCGACCCTCCGGGCATCTGCCCGGAGGGTTTTTCCGTGTGAATAGAAACTATAAATATACAGGCAATATTCAAACCGCCGGGTAATCCGCCGGGACATTGGGAATGGAAAATGTATGGCCCGGGGAAAATAATTTCATTTCTCTCCTTTACTTCAATACACAAACGTGCTAAAATGTAACTATTCTTTTATTTCCCGGAGCGCAGCCTTCTCCGGATGGGATTTCCCGGGAAATGAACCGTTTTTCCCTTCGTCCCGGGGAAAGCCCGGGGCGCCGGCGCTGCTATAATCTGGTTCCGGCCATGTTATAGACGGATCCCCGCCTGCGGAGATCCGGGAAGACAATAACAAGAAAGGAAGATCCACATGAAAGCAACGAAACGATTGCTGGCCCTCTTGCTGGCCGTGACCATGGTTCTGGCAATGGCCGCCTGCGGCGGCGAGCCTGCCGCTGCGGATACGCCCACCACGGGAAGCAGCACAACACCCGCGGCCACTGCCGCGCCGGTGACGGAAAACGCTGTCTATCGGACGCTGTACGCCGCGGAGGTAACGACCCTGAACTACCTGACCACCGGCAACGCCAATGAGTTCGGCATTGCCGCCAATCTGGTGGACTGCCTGGTGGAGTACGATTCCTACGGCAATGTGGAGCCGGCCCTGGCTGTGAGCTGGGAGCAGAATGAGGACGCCACTGTCTGGACCTTCAAGATCCGGGAAGGGGTCATGTGGGTGGACAAGGACGGCAAGGAAGTCGCTCCCGTTACCGCCCATGACTGGGTCTCCTCTGCCCACTACGCCTGCGACGCCAACAACGACTCCGGGGTGTTCTACACCATGAGCGGCGTCATTGCCGGCGCGGATGCGTATTATAACTGGACCGCCTACCAGCTGGCGCTGACCACCGCCACCGACGGCACCGATGAAAACGGCAACCCTGTGAAGCTGATTACCAACGAAGACGGTGAGCAGGAAGTGCTGGAGGAAGTGCCGGAGGCGGCTCTGGAGGATATCGGCGTGAAGGCGCTGGACGACTACACACTGGAGTTTACCCTGGAATCCTCCCGGCCCTACTTCCTGTCCATGGTTTCCTACGGCCCCTATATGCCCGTTTACGAAGCATTCCTGGAGCAGTGCGGAGACGCCTTCGGCACCAGCAACGACACCCTTCTGTACTGCGGCGCCTTTATCCTGTCCACCTTCGAGCCGCAGCAGCAGCGGATCATGACCAAGAACGAAAGCTACTGGGATAGGGACAATGTGTTCCTGGATGCGGTTCAGTCCACCTACAATGCCGAGGCTTCCTCCATTGCGGTGACGATGTATCAGTCCGGGGAAGTGGATCAGGCGGACATCTCCTCCGACCTGCTCAGCGCCATGCTGGAAGATCCCGCCACCAAGGATCTGATCCATCCCACCCGTTCCGATACCTCCTATTCTTACTGGTATCTGTTCAACTTCGATCCCAACTTTGATGCGGAGTATGAGCCGGAGAACTGGGAGCTTGCCGTGAACAATGAAAACTTCCGGAAATCCATTGTCCACGCCTTTAACCGGATGCCGGCGCTGGCTACCAACGACCGGGTGGATCCGGAATCCCTGAAGAGCAACACCATTACCCCCGCGGCCTTTGCCTCCGCCTCCAAGGATTACGCCTATTACGGCGACCTGGCCGGCTATACCGACGGGGATAACTTCGACCAGGAGAAGGCTCTGGCTTACAAGGAAACCGCCATGGAAGAGCTGACCGCCGCCGGCGCCACCTTCCCGGTGAAGATGCTCATGTGCTACAACCCCACCGTTGCCAACTGGGCCAACGAGTGCCAGGTGGTGGAGCAGACCATTGAGGGCATTCTGGGCGCCGACTATGTGGACATCATCATCCAGGCAGGCCCCGAAACCGGGTTCCTCTCCGCCGTCCGCCGCACCGGCAACTACGCCTTCATGAAGTGCAACTGGGGCGCCGACTATGCCGACCCGGAGACCTGGACCGAGCCCTTTGCCGAGGACTCCAACTACAGCTTCATCTTCGCCAGCGAAGACGAGACCACCCAGGCGCTGTACGCGGAATATCTGGATCTGGTGGCCAAGGCCAAGTCCATCACCAACGACATGGACGCCCGGTATGAAGCCTTTGCCGAAGCGGAGGCCTTCCTGCTGGAGCATGCCTTTGCGATCCCCTTCTCCATCAGCAACCGCAGCTACCAGATGTCCGACCTGAACGTGTTTGAAGGCCAGTACGCCTCCTTCGGCGTGGCCAGCTTCCGGTATAAGGATCAGCATCTGTATGATACCTCCATGAGCATGGAGCAGTATCAGGCGGCCTATGCGGAATGGCTGGCCGAGCTGGCGCAGTAATCCGTTCTGCAAATCCAATTGTTTCCATGAGGGGCTGTGCATACAGCCCCTCACTGCGAAGTGTCCTTTCGGAGTCTGTATCCGTGTCCCCTGCCCAAAGGAGGCAGTGGTATGGACTTCGCTCCCATCAATGCCCCAGGAGGAACAACCATGGCAAAATATATCATCAAACGGGTTCTGCGATCCCTGCTCACCATGTTCATCATTATCACCATTCTCTTTGCCCTGCTGCGGCTGATGCCCATTGAAGGGTACTTTGAGAATTTCGACAAAATGAGCAGCACCCAGATTCAGGTCAAGCTCAACTCGCTGGGGCTGAACGATCCCCTGCCCAAGCAGCTGATGCGGTTTTATCAGCAGCTTCTCCAGGGAGATCTGGGGGTGTCCAATGTCTACCGCAGGGGCGTAGCCATTACCGAGATCATCGGAGAAAAGATCCCCATCTCCATCAAGCTGGGGCTGATTTCTCTGTGCATCTCCCTGGCTGTGGGACTGCCCCTGGGTATTTTGATGGCGCGCTCCACCCGTACCCGGTTCAAGATCGGGGATCGGCTGGGGACGGTGTTCATTGTGATCGTTCAGGCGGTACCCTCGGCGGTATACCACATTCTCATCCAGTTTGCCGGTTCCCAGACCTATATCGGCAAGGAGATTCTGGGGTTTCCCATGCTCTTTGACGCCGCCAATCCCAAAAGCTATATCCTGCCGGTGATCTCCCTGTCCATTGGCAGCATCGCCTACTACGCCATGTGGCTGCGCCGGTACATGGTTGACGAGTCCAACAAGGACTATATCCGTCTGGCGCGGGCCAAGGGCGTGCCCGGCGGCGCCATTTCCCGGCGCCATGTGTTCCGCAACGCCTTTGTGCCCATGGTGCAGTATATCCGCAACTCCATTTTGTTCACCCTGATGGGCTCTCTGTATGTGGAGTCGCTGTACTCCGTGCCCGGTATGGGCGGACTGCTGGTCACGGCCATTAAGCGTCAGGACAACACCCTGGTGCAGGCGCTGGTGCTGATCTACGCAGTGATTTCCATCCTGGGTCTTCTCTTCGGAGATATCCTCATGGGGATTGTGGATCCCCGGATCAGCTTTGCCAAGAAGGAGGGTGCCCGCTGATGAAACGACTTGGATTTCGTTCCCTTCGCAATGAAAAAACCGACAAGCTGGGAGATTCCCTCAATGAAAAGCTGGCCGCGGAAGCGGCCATGACCGACGCGGAGAAGTTCTCCTTCGAGGAATTTGACCCCAGCGAAGCTGAGCGGGGAGGCTATTCCGGCTATTCCTACTGGCGGGCAACCCTGCGGGTGTTCTGGCAGAACAAGGTGGCGGTGTTCTTCCTGGTGGTGATGGCGGCGCTGCTGCTCTTTACCTTTATCCAGCCCTATCTTCCCGGGCAGAAGGATCCGCTGCTGATCCACAATGACCAGTGGGGACTGCCCCTGAACAATATGCCTCCCAGCGAGGAATTCTGGTTCGGCACCAATTCCATCGGCCAGGATCTGTGGGCGCGGATCTGGGCGGGCACCCGCACCAGCCTGTTCATCGGCTTTGCCGTGGCCGCGATAGAAGCGGTGGTGGGCATCCTGGTGGGCGTGCTCTGGGGCTATGTGCGCAAGCTGGACTTTTTCCTTACAGAGCTGTACAACGTCCTGGACAACATCCCCCAGACCCTGCTGCTGATTCTGATCTCCTATGTGATGAATCCCGGGGTTGATACCATCATTTTTGCCCTGTCCCTTACCGGGTGGCTGGGCATGGCCCGGTTTATCCGCAATCAGATCATCATCATCCGGGATCGGGACTATAACCTGGCTTCCCGGTGCCTGGGAGTCTCCACCGGGCGGATCATGGTGAAGAATCTACTGCCCTACCTGGTGTCCGTGATCACCATGCGCATGGCGCTGGCCATTCCCTCCGCCATCGGCAACGAGGTGTTCGTCACCTATATCGGCATCGGCCTGCCGCTGGACACCCCCTCCCTGGGCAACCTGATCCAGACCGGCCGGTCGCTGATGACCGTGGCGTCTCTGCGGTATCAGCTGTACTTCCCGGTGGTGGTGCTGGCGCTGATCACCATTTCCTTCTATATCATCGGCAATGCCTTCGCGGACGCCGCCGATCCGAAAAATCACGTAAAGTAAGGAGGGTCGTTATGGGTGAACAGCTGCAAAATCCCATCCTCTCCATTGAGGATTTGAATGTGAAATTTACCCTCCGGGGGCAGGTGCTCCACGCGATCCGGGGCGTGAGCCTGGATGTGCACCCCGGGGAGAGCATCGCCATTGTGGGCGAGTCCGGCTCCGGCAAATCCGTGTTTGTGAAATGCACCATGGGTCTGCTGGACGCCAACGGCCAGATCACCGGCGGCGCCATCCGCTATAACGGCATGGATCTGACATCCTTCCGCACCGATGAGGACTGGCTGAAAATCCGGGGGCGGGAAATCGCCATGGTTTTCCAGGATCCCATGACCTCCCTGAATCCCCTGAAAACCATCGGCAAGCAGATCCAGGAAGCGGTGGAGCTGCACCAGGGGCTGAAGGGCGCCGCCGCCTACCGGGCGGTGCTGGAGGTGCTCTCGGACGTGGGCATTGACGACGCCCCCCGGCGGTACAAGCAGTACCCCCATGAATTCTCCGGCGGCATGCGCCAGCGGGTGGTCATTGCCATCGCCGTGGCCTGCCGCCCCAGGATCCTGATCTGCGACGAGCCGACCACGGCCCTGGATGTGACCATTCAGACGCAGATTCTGGAGCTGATCAAGGCCATGCAGAAAAAGTACAACCTCACCACCATCTACATCACCCACGATCTGGGCGTGGTGGCCAACGTGGCCGACCGGATCGCGGTGATGTACGCAGGGGACATTGTGGAAGTGGGCACCTGCGAGGAGGTGTTCTACGATCCCCGGCATCCCTATACCTGGGCGCTGCTGTCCTCCCTGCCTCAGCTGGGGGTAAAGAATGAGCCGCTGTACGCCATTCAGGGCACGCCGCCCAATCTGTTCCATGAGATCCGGGGAGACGCCTTTGCCCCCCGGAACCCCAGGGCGCTGAAAATCGACTTCCTGGAGCGCCCGCCCATGTTCGCGGTGACGCAGACCCATAAAGCCCGTACCTGGCTGCTGGATCCCCGGGCGCCCCAGGTGGCGCCGCCGGAGCATATCCGCGCCCTGAGAGAGAAGGGAGGGAATCCATATGCCTGACCAGCGGAAAAAACTGGTGGAGGTTCAGGATCTGACGGTGCAATTCGGCTCCCGCCGGCATCCCTTCACCGCGGTGGATCACGCCTCCTTCCACATCTATCAGGGGGAGACCTTCGGCCTGGTGGGCGAGTCCGGTTCCGGCAAGACCACCATCGGCCGCGCCATCATCCGCATCCATCCCACCGCTTCCGGCAAGGTGCTCTTTGACGGAAAGCAGATCAACGGTCCCATTTCCCGGGAGCTGGATCGGGAAGTGACCCGGCGGATTCAGATGATTTTCCAGGATCCCATGTCCTCCCTCAACGAGCGGGCCAAGGTGGACTATATTGTCAGCGAAGGGCTGTATGCCCCCGGCCGGAAGATCTCCGAGGCGCAGCGCCGGGAAATGGTGGACAAGGCGCTGTGCGATGTGGGGCTGCTTCCGGAGTTTGCCAGCCGGTTCCCCCATGAGTTTTCCGGAGGACAGCGCCAGCGCATCGGCATTGCCCGGGCGCTGATTATGGAGCCGGACTTCATCATTGCCGACGAGCCGATTTCCGCCCTGGACGTGTCCATCCGGGCCCAGGTGCTGAACCTGCTGAGCCAGCTGCAAAAGGAGCGGGGGCTGACCTATTTGTTCATCGCCCACGACCTGTCTGTGGTGCGGTTCATCTGCGACCGGATCGCGGTGATCCACAAGGGGAAGATTGTGGAACTGGCGGAGAGTGAGGAGCTGTTTGCCCATCCCCTGCACCCCTACACCCGGGCGCTGCTGTCGGCCATTCCCCAGCCGGATCCCATTGCCGAGCGGAACAAGAAGCTGCTGGTCTACGATCCGGCCTGCCACCGCTACAGCGAAACGAACCGCCCCGGCTGGGAAGAGATCCTGCCCGGCCACTTTGTTCTGGCCAGCCGGGAGGAGCTGGAAGAATACCGCGAGCTTCTGTGACGTTTTTTGAGGTGCCGTTATGATCTGTCCAACCCCCCTTTCTCCCGGCGCCAAGGTGGCGCTGCTGGCGCCGGCCTCCCCGGCGGCGGAAACGGCTCTGGCGCCGGCGCTGGCGCTGGTGGAGCGGCTGGGACTTCAGCCGGTGGTCTATCCCTCCTGTTATGGGGAAACCCGCCGGGGTTATCTGGCAGCCGCGGACGCCCGGCGGGCGGAAGAGCTGCACAGCGCCTTCTCCGACCGGTCTGTTCAGGGCGTATGGTGCATCCGGGGCGGCTACGGCTGCCACCGGATCCTGCCGCTGCTGGAGGAAACGGTATTCCGGAATAACCCCAAGTGGTTCGGCGGTTATTCGGATATCACTGCCCTGCACATCTATTTCAATCAGGTGTGCGGGTTTCAGACCTATCACTGCCCCATGCCCGCGGCCGAGCCGGAGCCAGACCCCTATACGCTGAATGGGCTGAAAAAAGCGCTGTTTGGAGGGCTTTCCGGGGAGGTTTCCAACCCGGCGGATCAGCCCTGGCAGGTGCTTGCTCCGGGATATGCCCGGGGTCCGCTCTGCGGGGGGAACCTGTCTCTGGCGGCGGCCTCCCTGGGCACCCCCTGGGAGATCGACACCCGGGGCAAGATCCTGTTTTTGGAGGACGTCGGGGAGAAGACCTACCGGATCGACGCCATGCTCACCCAGCTGCGCAACGCCGGGAAATTCCGTCAGTGCGCCGGGGTGCTGCTGGGAGGCTGGACAAACTGCCAGCCGGAGGATCCCGGAAAGAGCCTGAGCCTCCGGCAGATTTTTACGGAATTGATCCTTCCGGCGGGAAAGCCGGTAATGATGGATCTGGCCTGCGGCCACTGCACAACCACCCTGTCCCTGCCTATGGGCGGCGTCTGCGCCATGGGCAGCGGAACCATCACCCTGGAGGCATGAGCTATGGATTCTTTTCTGCAAACCCGCCTGCGGGAACAAATGGAGGCCTTTCCCGCCAAATCCGCTCTGTACTGCGTGGATCTGCGCACCGGGGCGGAGCTGGCCGCCCTGGGGCAGGATATCCAGGTGATCTCCGCCTCGACCATCAAGCTGGCCATATTGCTCTATGCGCTGGATCGGGTGGGAGCGGGGGAGCTGTCCATGGAGCAGTTTGTACCCATCGAATCCCAGGACTACTGCGGAGACACCCAGGTGTTTGAAGCGGAGTACCGCCGGGACGGAGCCGGCCTGCGGGAGATGCTCCACTGGATGATGGCCTTAAGCGACAACACCGCCACCAATGCCCTGATCACTCTGCTGGGCTTTGAGGCGATCAATGGCTACATTGCCGCCCTGGGGCTGAAATCCACCGCTTTGCAGCGGAAAATGCTGGACTTTCAGGCCGTTTCCTGGGGAAGGAACAACTACACCTCCCTGGAGGATCAGTACCGGATGTATGAAGGACTGTACCGGGGAACGCTGCTGCCCCGGGAGCTGGGGCAATGGGCGCTGGATCTGCTGGGACGGTGCCGCAGCTTCAGCAGCCTGCAGCGGTATCTGCCGGATCCGGTGCCGGTGCTGCACAAACCCGGGGAACTGGATCATCTGAGCCACGACGCGGGGATCGTCCTGCTGCCAAACCGCCCCTATTTCCTGGGGGTCTTTACCTGGGACGGCCCTGCACTGGACGGGCAGCCCCAGCAGAAGCGGCTCATCGGCCGCCTGTCCCGGATGGTATACGACTATATGAAAGAAGGAACATTGGAATGAACGCCATTGTCATTGCGCCCATCTGTCCACTGCATGCCGAACCCAGCCGGGAAAGCACCCTGCTGGACGAGGCGCTGTGCGGCATGGTGGTGGAGATTTTGGACGAGTCCGCCCCCGGCTGGTATCGGGTGCGCACCCACTACCGGTATGAGGGGATGGTTCCCGGCAGCTGCCTGGTGATCGGGGACGATCTGGTGAACATCTGGCAATCCCAGCCCAAGCAGGTGGTGCTCCATAAGAATTTCTGTGATGTGCTCTCCCAGCCCAGGGTTCAGGGCAGCCGCCTGGCTACGCTGCCCCGGGGGGCATTGGTGTCTCCCGTGGGGCAGCCGGACAAGGGCTGGCAGCTGGTGCGCCTGGCCGACGGCCGGCTGGGCTATGTGCCCGCGGGGATTTTGGGCGCCTATCACACCCAGCCCCTTTCCCGGGAGGAAGGGGTTTTGCGGAAAGCGCTGACCGACGCGGCCATGCTGTACCGGGGCACCCACTACCGCTGGGGGGGAAAATCTCCCCAGGGCATCGACTGCTCCGGCCTGGTGTCTATGGCTTATCTGCTCTGCGGCATTGTGATCTACCGGGATGCGGACATTCGGGAAGGGTTTCCCATCCATGAGATTCCCCGGGAGCAGCTTCAGCCGGGGGATCTGATCTTCCTGCCCGGCCATGTGATGATGTACCTGGGAGAAAACCGCTACTGCCACAGCACCGGCCGTGCCGGGGACGACGGCTTTGCGGTAAACAGCTTTGACCCCGGCGCGCCGGACTACCGGGAAGACCTGAAGCTGGAGGAAGCCCGGGCAGGCTCTTACTTTTCCTATGAAAGCTCCGCATTCATAGGAAAACTTTAAACAAATGCCGCATCTCGCCCCTTACGGGGCAACCGATGCGGATGCATATCAATCCCCATGCACGTACTGCTTTCTTGGTTCGTGGCGTGATCGTATCCCATGGGGATTTAACCAGGAAACGGAGAAAGCCATATGAAAGTATATTTAAGCGCGGATATGGAAGGCACCTGCGGCATTGCCGCCTGGCCGGAGACCGAGCGTGCCGCGGCCATGGACTACACGCCGTATCAGAAGCAGATGACCCGGGAAGTGGCGGCGGCTTGCCGGGGAGCGTTGGCCGCCGGCGCCCGGGAGGTGCTGGTGAAGGACGCCCACGACAGCGCCCGGAACATCGACCCCCGGGAGCTGCCCCGGAACACCCGGATGTTCCGGAATTGGGCGGGAGATCCCTTGAGCATGATGACGGGGCTGGATCAGGAGGCGTTTGACGCGGTGTTCTTCACCGGATATCATGCCTGGGCAGCCTGCTCCGGGAACCCTCTGAGCCACACCATGAATCTGCGGAACAACCGGGTGACGCTGAACGGCCGGCCCTGCAGCGAATTCCGCATCAACGCCTATACCGCCGGATACTTCGGCGTGCCGGTGGCGCTGGTGACGGGAGACGAAGACCTGTGCCGCAGCGCCCAGGCGCTGATTCCCGCCGTTACCACCGTGCCGGTGAACCGGGGGCGGGGCGGCGGCGTCTGTTCCATCCACCCGGACGCGGCGGTGGAGCGGATCGAGGCCGCAGCCAGGGAGGCGCTTTCTAAGGCCGGGGACTGCCGGGTGCCCATGCCGGAGCATTTCCGCATGGAGATCGAGTTTATCAAGCATGCCGAGGCCTATTCCAAGAGCTTCTACCCCGGAGCGGCTCTGGCGGACAGCAAGACCGTGGCCTTTGACAGCGGCTGCTGGTATGAGGTGCTCCGGTTCTGCCACTTTGTGCTCAGCGGCTGATTTCACCATCCCCGCCGCTGCGGTAATTATCAGGAGAGAAACGATGCCCTATTTGTATGAAACCCACTGCCACTGCGCGCAGTGCAGCCGGTGCGCCCATTCTGATTCCCGGGAGATGGTTCGCGCCTACCGGAAAGCCGGGTATGCCGGCCTGGTGCTGACGGATCACTTTATTTTCGGCAACACCGCGGTGAGCCGCAGCCTGCCCTGGGCAGACCGGATGCACAGGTACTACGACGCGTATCTGGAGGCTCGGGAGGAAGGGGAGAAGCTGGATTTTGACGTGATCTTCGGCTTTGAGCACTACTACGGCAGCGGCAAGGAGATGCTGGTGTACGGTGTGGGACTGGATTTCCTGCTGGCGCACCCGGAGATCCAAAGGATTCCCCTGGAGGAATTCGCGGCTCTGGTGCGGAGCGCCGGAGGACTGCTGATCCATGCCCATCCCTACCGGGATCGGTACTACATCGATCTGTCTGTGCAGCCCCGGATCGACCTGGTGGACGGCATTGAGGTATACAACGCCTGCAGCGCCCCGGGAGAGGATGTCCAGGCGCTGCGGCTCAGCCGGGAGCACCCGGCGTTCATCCTCACCAGCGGCGGCGACATTCACGACGCTTCGGATCCCCGGATCGGCAGCGGGGGGATTCTGCTGCCCCATCGGGTGCGCAATGAACGGGAGTTTGTCCAGGCTCTGCGGCAGAAGCGGTATCCCTGGATGGTTCACGGCCGCCTGCTGACGCAGATCCGGGAAGCGGATCTGCTATGACCGGAGGACTGCCATGAAACGAACCGGCCTTTCGCAGGAGGCGCTGAAGGGCATTGCCTGCCTGACCATGCTGATCGACCACATGGGGGCGGTGCTGTTCCCTTCGGTGATGGTGCTGCGGGTCATCGGGCGGACAGCCTTCCCCATCTACTGCTTTTTGCTGGCGGAAGGGGTCTGCCGCACCCGCAGTCCGAAAAAGTATGCCCTGCGGCTGGGGATCGGGGCACTGCTGTCTGAGATTCCCTTTGACCTTGCGCTGTTCGGCGGGATTACCCTTCGCCATCAGAGCGTTATGGTGACGCTGCTGCTGGGCTTTCTGGCGCTGGAAGCCATCCGGGCCCTGGAAGGGAAGGGAAGAACCGGCCTGTCCCTGGCGGGGCAGGCTCTGGCGCTCTGGGGAGCCGTTGCCGCCGCCGACTGGCTCAGCACCGACTACGGCGGGGCGGGGGTTCTGCTCATTGCCCTGTTCTATTTTACCCGGGAGCTGCCCCGGAAGCGGCTGATCCAGGCCCTGGGTCTGACAGCGTGGGTGTACGTGTTCTTTCCGGGCAGAATCACCCTGCTGGGACTGTCTTTCCCCATTGAGCTGCCGGCTCTGGGAGCCATGCTCCCCCTCTGCTTCTATTCCGGCAGGAAAGCCACTGGCAGCAAGGTGGTTCAGTGGGGATTCTACCTGTTCTACCCGGTGCACCTGATGGTGCTGTATCTGATACAAGCGGCATAAGCGGCTGCCCGGCCTTTGCGCCGGGCAGTTGTTTTTTTGGAAGAATCGTGGTAAACTGTCATAGAAGGATGTGAAACCATGATTGATTTTCAACCGCTGAGATTATCTCACAAAGCGCCTTATGAACAGATTCTCTTCGCCGGCCCCACCCGGGGGTGCGAATCCTCCTTTGCCAACCGTCTGCTCTGGGGCCGTCAGCAGGTGGCGTTTATCCGGGACTGCGTGGTATTTTTCTCCCACTTTAACGGAAGAACTCTCTACCCCTATCCCCTTGGTTCGGGAGACCGCCGGGCTGTGATTCAGGCGCTGCTGGAGGATGCCCGGGAGCGGGGGATTCCCTGCCGGATTACCAATCTGCTGGACGCGGATCGGGCGGAGCTGGAGGCGTGGTTCCCGGGAAAATTTGCCTTCCGGGCTGACCGGGACGGATTCGACTATGTCTACGCCATTGACGATCTGGCGGATCTGACGGGGCGCAGGTATCAGAAAAAGCGCAACCACTGCCACCGGTTCTATACCATGCACCCGGATGCCCGGGCATTGCCGCTGGAAGGGGAACTGCTGGATCAGGCCAGGGAAATGGCGCGGCGCTGGTACAGCCGCCGGCTCCAGGCGGATCCCCACCAGGACTTTATGCTGGAGACGGTGGCGCTGGAAAAAGCCTTCCGGTATTTCCGGGAGCTGGAGATGGAAGGGCTGGCGCTGGTGGAGCAGGGACAGGTTCTGGCCATGACCATGGGCTCCCGGCTGTCCCGGGACACCTTTGACATTCACTTTGAAAAGGCCGACGAGCAGGCGCCGGAGGCCTATGCGGCCATTAACCAGGCCTTCGCCCGGTATCTTCGGGAAAAGCATCCGGAGGTTCGCTTTCTGGATCGGGAGGAGGATATGGGTCTGGAGGGACTGCGCAAGGCCAAGCTGTCCTACCACCCGGCTTTCCTGGTGGAAAAGGGCTGGGTCTGCTGTTCGGAGGATATTCATGGAGATTGTAAACCCTGAGAATGCCCATGTACCCCAGCTGATGGAGCTGTGGCAGCTGGCCTTTGGCGACGGGGAGGACTTTGTGCGGGGCTTTTTTCAAACCGGCTTTGATCCTCGCCGGTGCCGGTGCCTGGTGGCAGAGGGGAAGGTGCGTGCCGGGCTGTACTGGTTTCCCTGCGCCTGCCGGGGGCGGCGGCTCGCCTATCTGTATGCGGTGGCCACCCACCCGGACTGCCGCCGCCGGGGATTGTGCCGTCTTTTGATGGAAGACGCCCGGCAGCAGCTGGGGCTTTTGGGGTATGCCGGGATTTTGCTGATGCCCGCGGGGGAGACCCAGCGGCGGATGTACGCCGCCATGGGCTACAAGACCTGCACCGGTGTCTCGGAGACGGCTTGGCAGGCCGGGAAGCCGCTGCCCTTGCGGAAGCTCCGGCCGGAGGAATATGCCGCCCTTCGCCGGGAGTATCTGCCCCAGGGCGGGGTGATTCAGGAGGGCGCTGCCCTTGCTTATCTGCACACCTTCGCGTCCTTTTATGCCGGAGAGGATTTTCTTCTGGCGGCGGCGCCCCGGGGGGAGATGCTCTGGGGCATGGAGCTGCTGGGGCGGCAGGAGGCCGCGCCGGGGATCCTGGGGGCGCTGGGGTATGAAAAAGGGATCTTCCGCACCCCCGGCGAAAAGATCCCCTTTGCGATGTATTTGCCATTGATTCCCGGAGCCGTGCCGCCGGATTACTTCGGCCTGGCGTTGGATTAAAGCCGCTGGAGCACCAGGGCGATCCCGCCGATCACCGCCAGATGTGCCGGATAATACCAATAGAACAGCCTGCCAATGGAGCGCCTGCCCCGACGGCCGTTGTACAGCCACAGCAGCGGCAGGGCGGCCAGGGCAAACCACTGGATGCCGCCGTAGGAAAGCGCCAGCATCACCAGAACCAATGCCAGCAGCCCAAGCTGCTGGCTTTTTGTTTTCCCGAAATACACCGCCGCCGGCAGCAGCACCCCCCAAAGGCCGTAGTCGATGGCAAAGTCTGTGCCCCGGAGGATCCGGGGGAGGCCGAAGCATAAAAACCCGATCACCAGCAGGACGGCGGCGGTCAGAACCCGGGCGTGCCGGGGGTGTTCCGCCGCGCAGATCAGGCAGATGGACAATGTGAAGGTGACGAGAATGCTCTGATACAGCGACCCCAGCGCCAGAAAATAGACCACCTGGCAAAGCAGGGCCAGGGCGGCAATGCGCAGCAGATAGCGCCGCCGATCTCTGGTATGGCGGCAGCCTTCGGCGATCATGTAGCCGTAGATGGGCAGCGCCAGCCGCCCCAGGATCCGCAGCAACGGCACCTGGGGCAGCAGCTGCAAGCCCACATGATCCAAGGTCATGGAAACCATTGCCAGAATTTTCAATTGGTTGCCGGTCAGCCCCTGACGCTGCTGCAAAACCGCCATAGGATCCCTCCTTTTTGGGCATATCTTATCATCCGGAGCCGGAGCTTGTCAACTGCTCCCGAACAGCAAAAAATCCCCCTTTGGGGACAAAAAAAGAAGTGACCCTTGACGGTAAATGCATCCTTCCGTCAAGGGTCACTTCATTGAATTCTTGGGCTCTATCATCAATGGTTACCTCGCTTTCTATTGGATCAGATTCCGCTTTTTTCCATTGACAAAAATTGAATCACTTCCGGGTATTGATTTTTTTGAAAAAAATGATATATAACGGAAGAGATAAAGCGGCAATCTGTTTGGCTCCTGATATTCTTTAAGGAGCCGAGGCTTACTGGATCATTGGTATCACCTCTTTGTGTCTATAGGATACCATGGGGCGCTGAAAAATGCAAGATGCAATGTTGTATAAAATTTTAAAACGCAAATTTAGCAATTGGTAGAAAAAGGGGGAGTTTTTGGAATTTTTCTTGACAATTTCGGAGGGGATGTGCTATTGTAAATATGTTGGGGCAAATGCGCCCCGTCCATGGAAAGCGCAAAGCCGATGGGCTTTGTCAATTGGTAACATTGACATTCCAAAGGGAAAATTTACCAAGGAAATCGGCGTTTCCACGCCTTGACGGAAGTTCCCGGGAAATGGTATAATGATGCAGGACACCAGAAACCCTTATGACTGACGGATCAGTGGAGCACCACATGGAGTAAGGGCATATTGTTTTTTGCCGGCCGTCTGGGCACACTTCCCAAGAAAGGGTAAGTGCGCCCTTTTTGTTTTTCTAAAAGGAGGAACACGCATGAAAAAAGTTGGTATCGTCATGGGCAGTGACAGCGATCTGCCCATCCTGCGCAAGGCCATGGACACCCTGGCCTCCTTGGACATTCCCTACGAATGCCATATCTATTCCGCACACCGCACCCCGGAGGAGGCCCGCAGCTTCGCCGCATCTGCCCGGAAGAACGGCTTTGGCGTCATCATTGCAGCCGCCGGCATGGCTGCCCATCTGGCCGGCGCCATTGCAGCCAATACGACCCTTCCTGTCATTGGCATTCCCTGTAAATCTACCTGTCTCGACGGCATGGACGCGCTCCTGTCTACGGTGATGATGCCCTCCGGTATCCCGGTGGCCACTGTAGCCATTAACGGAGGCGTCAATGCCGCTTTGTTGTCTGCGCAGATTCTCTCTGTGGAGGATCCGGATCTGGCGAAAAGGCTGGAGGAAAAGCGTGCCGCGGACGCGGCAAAGGTGCTGCAAAAGGACGCTGCCCTGCAGACAGAGCTGACCGTCTGATACTGTTTCTTGATGAAAGGATTTCCCTTTCATCAAGAAGGCACCGCCTTACGGCGGAAAGCCCCGGCGGGGGAGCCTGCCGGAATCATAAGGAGGAATAATCGTTTATGGGTGGCTTTTTCGGAGTAATTTCCCACAAGAACTGTATTTACGACGTGTTTTTCGGCACGGACTATCACTCGCACCTGGGCACCCGCCGGGCGGGACTGGCCTTTTATGACCATAAGGCAGGCTTCCAGCGGCAGATCCACAGGATTGAGAACACCCCCTTCCGCACCAAATTTGAAAACGACCTGTCCAAATTCACCGGCCATTCCGGCATCGGCAGCATTTCCGACACGGATCCCCAGCCGCTGCTGGTGCGCTCCCACCTGGGAATGTTTGCCATCTCCACCGTTGGCATCATCAACAACGCCGAGTCCCTGGTGGAGAAGACCTTTTCGGGACCGGGCAAGCAGATGATGGCCATGTCTTCCGGCAGCGTCAACGCCAGCGAGCTCACCGCCGCTTTGATCAACCAGAAGGACAATCTGGTGGAGGGCATCCGCTTCGCCCAGGAGACCATCGACGGATCCTGCACCATTTTGCTGCTGATGAAGGATTGCATCATTGCCGCCCGGGACCGGCTGGGACGGCTGCCGGTGCTGGTGGGCAAAAGCCAGGATGGCTTCTGCGTCTCCTTTGAGTCCTTTGCCTATCACAAGCTGGGCTATGAAGACCACTACGAGCTGGGTCCCGGCGAAATCGTGAAGATCACGGAAAACGAAGTGGAGCAGCTGCAGGCGCCCGGGGACAAGATGAAAATCTGCGCCTTCCTGTGGACCTATTACGGCTACCCCAACTCCAACTATGAGGGCAAAAATGTAGAGCTGATGCGCTACCGCAACGGCGAAATCATGGCCAGGGACGAGGAAAAGAACGGCACCATGCCCGAGGTGGATTATGTGGCCGGCGTGCCGGATTCCGGACTGCCCCATGCCATCGGCTATGCCAACTATTCCCACAAGCCCTTTGCCCGCCCCTTTGTCAAATACACCCCCACCTGGCCCCGCTCCTTTACCCCGGCCGACCAGGAAATGCGCAACCTGGTGGCCCAGATGAAGCAGATCCCGGTGCCGGAATTGATCCAGGACAAAAAGCTGATGTTCGTGGACGACTCCATTGTGCGGGGCACCCAGCTGCGGGAGACGGTGGAATTCCTCTACAGCAACGGCGCCAAGGAAGTGCATATGCGCTCCGCCTGTCCGCCGATTATGTACGGATGCAAATACCTGAACTTCTCCCGGAGCAATTCGGAGATGGAGCTGCTGGCGCGCCGGACCATCCAGAATCTGGAAGGTCTGGAAGGCCAGAAGCATGTGGCGGAGTATGCCGACAGCTCCACCCACCGGGGCCAGTGCATGCTCAAGGCCATCTGTGAGGAGATGGGCTTCGACTCCCTGGGGTATCAGTCTCTGGACGGCCTGCTGGAAGCCATCGGGCTGGATCGGGACAAGGTCTGCACCTACTGCTGGAACGGGGAAGAATAAATAATCTTGATCGAATAGATAAAGGAGAGCGCCATGGATCACAAGAATTCCTATTCTGCCAGCTACGCCGCCGCCGGGGTGGACATCACCGCCGGCTATCAGGCGGTGGAGCTGATGAAAAAGCACGTGGCCCGCACCCGCAACGAAGGCTGCCTGGATGATGTGGGCGGCTTCGGCGGCTGCTTCGGCCTGAATACCGCCGGGATGGAAGCGCCGGTGCTGGTCTCCGGCACCGACGGCTGCGGCACCAAGGTCAAGCTGGCCATCCTCATGGACAAGCACGACACCATCGGCATTGACTGTGTGGCCATGTGTGTCAACGACATCATCTGCGTGGGCGCCAAGCCTCTGTTCTTCCTGGATTATATCGCCTGCGGCAAGAACGTCCCCGAGAAGATCGCCCGGATTGTATCCGGCGTGGCGGAGGGCTGTGTGCAGGCCGGAGCCGCCCTCATCGGCGGCGAGACTGCCGAGCATCCGGGGATGATGCCTGCGGAAGACTACGACCTGGCGGGCTTTGCCGTGGGGATCGTGGACAAGAAAAAGATCATCGACAACAGCCGCATGGCGGCGGGGGACGTGGTCATCGCCCTGCCCTCCACCGGCATTCACTCCAACGGCTTCTCCTTGTGCCGGAAGGTGTTCAACATCGACAACAACGATCTCCTGCTTTATGTCCCCCGGGAGGAGCTGGCGGGAAAAACCATTGCTGAAGCGCTGCTCACCCCCACCAGGATCTATGTAAAGCCTGTGCTGGCGCTGTTGGAGCAGGTGGATGTGAAGGGCATCTCCCACATCACCGGCGGCGGCTTCTACGAGAACATTCCCCGCTCCATTCCCCACGGCCTGTGCGCCAGAATTGAGAAAAGCGCCGTGAAAATCCTGCCCATCTTCGACCTGATCGCCAGGTTCGGCAATATCCCGGAACGGGACATGTTCAACACCTATAACATGGGCGTGGGCATGAGCGTGGTGGTGCCCGCCGCCCAGGCGGAAACCGCGCTGGCCATTTTGCGGGAATACGGCATTGACGCCTACCCCATGGGCACCATTGTGGCCGGGGAAGAAAAGGTGATGCTGGTATGAGCGTGAACATTGCCGTGCTGGTCTCCGGGGGCGGCACCAATCTCCAGGCGCTGCTGGACGCCCGGGGAAGCGTCCTGAACAGCGGCAGGATTGCCCTGGTGATCTCCAACAATCCCACGGCCTATGCCCTGGAGCGGGCAAAGCGGGCGGGGATAGATACCGCTGTGGTGGTGAAGAAGGATTTTCCCACCCAGGCCGCCTTTGAGGACCGGCTCCACGGCATTCTCCGGGAGCACGGGATCGACCTTTTGATTCTGGCGGGATTTATGACCATCCTGACGGAGGGGTTCACCAGCCGCTGGCCCCGGCGGATCCTGAACGTCCATCCCTCCCTGATCCCCAGCTTCTGCGGAGCGGGCTTCTATGGCCTGCGGGTGCATCAGGCGGCGCTGGAATACGGGGTAAAAGTCACCGGCGCTACGGTGCATTTTGTCAACGAAATTCCCGACGGCGGGGAGATCATCGCCCAGAAGGCGGTGGACATCCTTCCGGGCGATACTCCGGAGCGCTTACAGCGTCGGGTGATGGAACAGGCGGAGTGGATTCTGCTGCCCCAGGCGGCGGAACAGGTCTGCAGGGAATTACTGTCCGCCAAGGCGGCCGATTGATAGGGGAGGAACCGGTATGAACGTATATGAAACCAAAACGATGGAACAGCGGCTGGCGGGCAACCGCTACCCCGGGCGGGGCATCGTCCTGGGACTGACCCCCGACGGGAAAACCGCCGTGGCAGCCTACTTTATTATGGGGCGCAGCGTGAACAGCCGCAACCGGATCTTTGTGGAAGAGCCGGACGGCATCCGCACCCAGGCCTTTGACCCCGGCAAAATGGTGGATCCCAGCCTGATCATCTACCACCCGGTGCGGCAGCTGGGGCGGGGGCTGATCGTCACCAACGGCGACCAGACCGACACCATTCGGGAATTCCTGGAAAGGGGACAGCCCATGGAGCAGGCTCTGCGCACCCGGAAGTTTGAGCATGACGGGCCCAACTGGACCCCCCGGATTTCCGGGCTGCTCAGCCCCGACGGCAGCTATAAGCTGTCCATTCTCAAATCCAACGACCCCGAGGGCAGCGGCTGCGCCCGGTTTACTTATGAATATCCCGGCAAGCCGGGGCTGGGTCACTTCCTGCACACCTATGTGTGCGACGGGGATCCGGTGATTCCCACCTTCCAGGGGGAGCCGGAGCGGATATGCATTCCTGAGAAACTGGATGATTTTACCGACGAACTGTGGAACAATCTGGACGCGGATAACAAAATTTCCCTGTTTGTCCGGTACACGAATCTGGAAACCGGCGAATATGAACAGCGGATTATCAACAAGCACGGCTAAGGAGGAGATTATTATGAAGGAATTTCAGCTGAAGTACGGATGCAACCCCAACCAGAAGCCCTCCCGGATCTACATGGCCGACGGCTCTGACCTGCCTCTGACCATTCTCAACGGTCGTCCCGGCTACATCAACTTCCTGGACGCCCTGAACGCCTGGCAGCTGGTGAAGGAGCTGAAAGAGGCCACGGGCATGGCCGCCGCCACCTCCTTTAAGCACGTGTCGCCCACCTCCGCCGCCGTGGGCAAGCCCCTGTCGGAGGCTCAGAAGAAGGCCTGCTTTGTAGAGGATGTGCCGGGTCTGGACGCCAATCCCCTGGCCTGCGCCTACGCCCGAGCCAGAGGCACCGACCGGCTGTGCTCCTTCGGGGACTGGGTGGCCCTGTCCGATACCTGCGACGCCCTCACCGCCAGCCTCATTGCCAGGGAAGTGTCCGACGGCGTCATCGCCCCGGGCTATACCGACGAAGCCCTGGCCATCCTGAAGACCAAGCGCAAGGGCGGCTACAACGTGGTGGCCATTGACCCCGGGTATGTTCCTGCCGAGCAGGAGACCAAGCAGGTTTTCGGCATCACCTTCCAGCAGGGGCGCAACAACTTTACCATTGACCGGGATCTGCTGGGGAATCTGGTGACGGAAAACAAGGAACTGCCGGAAAGCGCGAAAATTGATCTGATCGTGGCGCTGATCACCCTGAAATACACCCAGAGCAACTCCGTCTGCTACGCCTGGGACGGCCAGGCCATCGGCGTGGGAGCCGGTCAGCAGTCCCGGATCCACTGCACCCGGCTGGCCGGGAGCAAGGCGGACACCTTCTTCCTGCGGATGCATCCCAAGACCCTGAACCTGCCCTTCCGGGAGGATCTGGGACGTCCCGGCCGGGATAACGTCATCGACGGCTATATCAACGGAAACGAAGAGGACGTATGCGCCGAGGGCATCTGGCAGAACTACTTCACCACCCGTCCGGAGCCTTTGACCCAGGAGGAAAAGCGCGCGTACCTGGACGGCATCACCGGGGTGGCCCTTGGCTCCGACGCCTTCTTCCCCTTCCCGGACAACGTAAAGCGTGCCAAGGCCTCCGGCGTCTGCTACATTGCCCAGCCCGGCGGCTCCATCCGGGACGATCTGGTGATTGAACAGTGCAACAAAATGGGCATTGCCATGTGCTTCACCGGTATGCGGCTGTTCCACCATTGATCCGCTACATTTCACATACAGATAAGGAGAGGTGCCCTATGCATATTCTGGTTGTGGGCGGCGGCGGACGGGAACACGCCATCATCCGCTGCCTGAAAAAGAATCCCCAGGTGCAGACCGTATACGCCCTGCCGGGAAACGGCGGCATTGCCGCCGACGCCCAGTGCGTCCCCATTGCCGCTACAGATATTGACGGCATCGCTGCCTTTGCCAAAAGCCACAGCGTGGACTACGCGGTGGTGGCGCCGGACGATCCCCTGGTGCTGGGCTGCGTGGATGTTCTGGAAAAGCTGGGAATTCCCTGCTTCGGCCCCCGGGCCAACGCCGCCATCATTGAAGGCAGCAAGGTCTTTGCCAAAAATCTCATGAAAAAGTACGGCATTCCCACCGCCGCCTATGAAGTATTTACGGAGCTGGACAAGGCGCTGGCTTACCTGGACACGGCCCCTGTCCCCACGGTGATTAAAGCCGACGGCCTGGCTTTGGGCAAGGGCGTGATCATCGCCCAGACCCGGGAGGAGGCAAAAGCCGCCGTCCGGGACATGATGGAAGGCCATGTGTTCGGCAAATCCGGAGATCAGGTGGTCATTGAAGAGTTCCTCACCGGGCCGGAGGTGTCCGTGCTGGCCTTTACCGACGGAAAAACCCTCAAGCCCATGGTCTCGTCCATGGATCATAAGCGCATCGGGGACAACGACACCGGCCTGAACACCGGCGGCATGGGCACTGTGGCGCCCAATCCCTACTACACGGAAGAAATCGCCAAGGTCTGCATGGAAACCATTTTCCTGCCCACCATCCGGGCGATGAATGCCGAGGGACGCACCTTCAAAGGCTGCCTGTACTTCGGCCTGATGCTCACCCCCGCAGGCCCCAAGGTGATTGAGTACAACTGCCGCTTCGGAGATCCGGAGACCCAGGTGGTGCTGCCTCTGCTGGAAAGCGATCTGCTGACGGTGATGCAGGCGGTAAGCAGCGGGACGCTGGAGCAGACGGAAGTGAAGTTTGCCACCAAGCACGCCTGCTGCGTGATTCTGGCATCCCAGGGCTATCCCGCCGGCTACCAAAAGGGCTGCGAGATCACCATGACGGAGGAGGCCGCCGCCCACACCTATGTGGCCGGTGCCAGGCTGGAAAACGGGAAGCTGCTGACCTCCGGCGGCCGAGTTACCGGCACCACCGCCGTGGCGGATTCCCTGGAGGAGGCCATCCGGGAGGCCTACCGGCTCAGCGACGGTGTTCGGTTTGAAAATGCCTACCGCAGAAGCGACATCGGCCGCCGTGCCCTCCAGGCCAACAGGTAAAGAAGGAGAGAACGTATGGTATATCGGGTATTTGTAGAAAAGAGGGAAGGTCTTGACAACGAGGCCAGAGGACTGCTCAGCGAGGCAAAAAACCTGCTGGGGATTGACGCGCTGGAAAAGATCCGCCTGTTCAACCGCTACGACGCGGAGAACATCTCCCGGGAGCTGTTCCGGTCCTGTGTGAAAACCGTCTTCTCCGAGCCGCAGCTGGACATCGCCTCGGAAACCGTGGAGCTGCCCGGGGCTTATGTGTTCGCGGTGGAATCTTTGCCCGGCCAGTTTGACCAGCGGGCGGACTCCGCCGCCCAGTGCATCCAGATCATCTCCCAGGGAGAGCGCCCGCTGATCCGCACGGCCAAGGTCTACGCCCTGTACGGCAAGCTCACGGACAGGGACATTGGGGAAATCAAAAAATACGTGATCAACCCGGTGGAGTGCCGGGAGGCTTCTCTGGAAATTCCGGAGACCCTGGCCATCCCCTACGAGGTGCCCAAGGATGTAGCCACCCTGGAGGGCTTCACCCGGCTGACCCGGGAGCAGCTTTCCGACTTCATCGGCCGGTACGGCCTGGCTATGGACTTAGACGACATCTGCTTCTGCCAGGACTATTTCCGCCGGGAGCGGCGGGATCCCACCATCACCGAGATCCGCATGATCGACACCTACTGGTCCGATCACTGCCGCCACACCACCTTCGGCACCATCATTGACCGGGTCAGCTTTGAAGACCCGCTGCTGCAGCAGACCTACCAGCTGTATCTGGACACCCGGAAGGCGCTGAACCGGGAGCACAAGCCCATCTGCCTGATGGATCTGGCCACCATTGCTGTCAAGCACCTGCGGGCTGCCGGAAAGCTCAACAAGCTGGACGAGTCCGAGGAGATCAACGCCTGCACGGTGAAGATGGACGTGACTGTGGATGGGGAGACCCAGCCCTGGCTGCTGCTGTTTAAAAACGAAACCCACAACCATCCTACGGAGATCGAGCCCTTCGGCGGCGCGGCCACCTGCATCGGCGGCGCCATCCGGGACCCCCTGTCCGGCCGCAGCTATGTCTACGGCGCCATGCGGGTTACAGGCGCGGCGGATCCCCTGACCCCCGTGTCCGAAACCATCCCCGGGAAGCTGCCCCAGCGGAAGATCGTCACCACCGCCGCGGCGGGCTATTCCTCCTACGGCAACCAGATCGGCCTGGCCACCGGCATTGTGGATGAGATCTACCACCCGGGCTATGCCGCCAAGCGGATGGAAATCGGCGCGGTGATCGCCGCGGCGCCGGCGGAGAACGTCCGCCGGGAGCGTCCCGCCCCCGGGGATGTGGTGATCCTCCTGGGCGGCGCCACCGGCCGGGACGGCATCGGCGGCGCCACCGGTTCCTCCAAAGCCCACAATATTTCCTCTGTGGAAACCTGCGGCTCCGAGGTTCAGAAGGGCAACGCTCCTGAGGAGCGGAAGCTGCAGCGGCTGTTCCGGAACCGGGAGGCGTCTCTGCTGATCAAGCGGTGCAACGACTTCGGCGCCGGCGGCGTGTCCGTAGCCATCGGCGAGCTGGCCGACGGCCTGACCATCAACCTCAACGCCGTGCCCAAGAAGTACGAGGGTCTGGACGGCACCGAGCTGGCCATTTCCGAATCCCAGGAACGGATGGCTGTGGTGGTGGAGGCCAAGGATACGGCACGGTTCCTGGAGCTGGCGGAGTCGGAAAACCTCAACGCCGTGCCTGTGGCGGCGGTGACGGAGCTGCCCCGGCTGGTCATGACCTGGAACGGAAAGACCATCTGCGACATCAGCCGGGATTTCCTCAATTCCAACGGCGCGCCCAAACATACCGCCGCCGCCCCTGCCAAGGCGGAGCCCTATGAAAAGAAGGTCTCCGGCTCCTTCCGGGACAACTTCCTGAAGGCTGCCTCGGATCTGAACACCTGCTCCAAGCGGGGGCTTTCCGAGCGGTTCGACTCCACCATCGGCGCGGGCACGGTGCTGATGCCTTTCGGCGGCAAGCACCAGCTGACCCCCATCCAGGCCATGGTGCAGAAGATCAGCGTGGAAAAGCAGCATACCGACTGCTGCTCCTTCATGTCCTACGGCTACAACCCCTTCATCACCGAGAAAAGTCCCTACCACGGCGCCTACCTGGCGGTGGTGGAGTCGGTGTGCAAGCTCATTGCCACCGGCGCGTCCTTTGAAGATACCTACCTGACCTTCCAGGAATACTTCGAGCGGCTGGGCAAGGATCCTGCCCGGTGGGGCAAGCCCCTGGCGGCGCTGCTGGGCGCCTTCCAGGCCCAGATGGATCTGGGCATCGGCGCCATCGGCGGCAAGGACTCCATGTCCGGTTCCTTCGAGAATCTGGATGTGCCACCCACCCTGGTATCCTTCGCCGTGACCACCGGAAAAACCGCGGATGTGGTTTCCCCCGAGCTGAAGGAAGCCGGGCACACCCTCTGCCTGCTGAAGACCCAGTACGGCGAAAACGGCCTGCCGGACACCGCCTCTCTGCTGGAAAACTTCGCCGTGGTCACGGAGCTGCTGCGAACCGGCAAGGCGGCGGCCTGCTTCACCCCCGGCATGGGCGGTGTGGCGGAAGCGGCTATGAAAATGGGCTTCGGCAACGGCCTGGGGGTGGCCTTTGAAGACGGCCTGACCATGGAAGATCTGTTCGGCTATGCTTACGGCGCTTTTGTGCTGGAAATGACCCAGGGCACTGTGGGCACGGTTCTGGGAACCGTTACCCGGGACGGCAGCTTCTCCTACCGGGGAGAAGTCCTGGCGCACAGCCAGGTGCTGAGGGCCTATGAGGACAAGCTGGAACCGGTATTCCCCTGCAACATCCCCACCCGGGAACAGCCGATGGAAACCTTCTCCTTCCGGACGGAGAGCCGAAAGGCGCCGGCGGTGAAGTCCGCCCGCCCCAAGGTGCTGATTCCCGCCTTCCCGGGCACCAACTGCGAATACGACTCCGCCAAGGCGGTGCGGGACGCCGGGGCAGAGCCGGAGATTATGGTGATCAACAACCTGTCCGCCCAGGGCATTGCCCGCAGCGTGGATCGGTTCGCGGAGGCTCTGAAAACCGCCCAGATGGTGTTTATCCCCGGCGGCTTCTCCGGAGGCGACGAGCCGGACGGCTCCGGCAAGTTCATCACCGCCTTCTTCCGCAATGCCGCGGTGAAGGAAGGGGTTATGGAGCTGCTGGAGCGCCGGGACGGCCTGATGTGCGGCATCTGCAACGGCTTCCAGGCGCTGATCAAGCTGGGACTGGTGCCCTACGGAAAGATCATCGACACCGACGAAACCTGCCCGACCCTGACCTTCAACAACATCAGCCGCCACCAGAGCCGGATCGTCCGCACCCGGGTGGCCTCCAACAAGTCTCCCTGGCTGGCGCTGACCCAGGTGGGCGAGATTTACAACGTGCCCATCTCCCACGGGGAAGGCAAGTTCCTGGCCGGCGAGGAGCTGATCCGCTCGCTGGCGGCCAACGGCCAGATCGCCACCCAGTATGTGGATTTGGAAGGGAATCCCACCGCCGATGTGCGGTTCAACCCCAACGGCTCCCTGTACGCCATTGAGGGCATCACCTCCCCTGACGGCCGTGTCTTCGGCAAAATGGGACACAGCGAACGGGTCGGCTCCGGGCTGTACAGGAACGTTCCCGGAGAATATAACATCCGGATGTTCGAGGCCGCGGTGCAGTATTTTAAATAACTTACCCATAAAAAAGCGCCTGGAAGGGAATCCTTCCAGGCACTTTTTTGACGATCAGGTTATTTCACATACTCTATGACCACCCGGCGGTTGGGCTCCACGCCGGTGGAGTGGGTGGTGATGTTTTCCATATCCTGCAGGGCGGCGTGGATCACATGACGCTCGTAAGCGTTCATAGGCTCCAGGGCGGTGCGGCGGCGTGCCTTCAGCACCTGCTGCGCCTTTTTCCGGGCGTACCGGCGCAGGCTTTCTTCCCGCTTTTCCCGGTAGCTCTCGGCATCCACGCTGATGCGGACGTGGCCTTCCACACCCCGGTTCACCGCATAGTTGGTCAGATGCTGGATGGCGTCCAGGGTGTCTCCCCGGCGGCCGATCAGGTAGCCCAGATCCTCGCCCACCAGATCTACCTTGTAGCTGTTGCCCTCGGCGCTGTAGCAGTGGGGCTCAGCCTTGGAACCCATGTTCTGAAGCAGACCCTTCAGGAAGGTCTCGATTTTTTCCTCCACGGAACCGGCGGCGGGGGTGGTGTAGACCCTGACCGGCTTGGGCTGCTTCGGCTCCCGGCGCTCTTTGGGCTGCTTGGGAGCCTCCGGCTTCTTTTCGGTCTTGGGAGCTTCGGGCTTCTTCTCCGGCTTGGGCTGTTTGGGCTTTTCGGCCTTGGGCTGGGGCGCGGCCTCTGCCTTGGGAGCCTCCGCCTTGGGAACCTCGGCTTTGGGCGGCTCCGCCTTGGGGGCTTCGGGCTTTTTCACAGGAGCGGCGGCCTTGGGCTTGGAGCGGGAGGCCGCGCCCAGAGCGGACTTGGGAGCGGTGGGGACCGGATCAGGGGCTTCGTAAGTCACCTGAACTTTCGCGGGCTGGGCGCCGAAGCCCAGGAAACCGGACTTGGCCTGCTGAAGGACCAGAACGGATACGCTGTCCCGATCCAGACCCAGCTGATTCAGCGCGGCCTCAATGGCAAGGTCAATGGTCTTGCCGGTGGTTACGATGGTTTTTTCCATGGATCATTCCTCCGTAGAATCACTGGCGTAGCGGTTGGGATCGTAGCTGCGGCCCTTGCAGTAGGGACGGCTGGGGATGCCGGACATACAGCTTTCCTGGAGGGAATCCTCTTCCAGAATGCCCTTCCTGGCGGCATAGGCCCGGGCAGCGGCGGCACGCTCCGCCTGCTCCTGATCCCGCTGCTGCTTCTGCAGCTTCTTCTTGCTGGTGTTGGTGGTGATGCCGTCGGGGTTGGCGGCCCGGCGCTCAGCCCGGAGCCGTTCCTTTTCCGCTTCCAGCCGTTCCTCCTCCAGAGCCTTCTGCAGGCGGATGGCGTCTTCGGCGTCGTAGATCTTCCGGTAATGGCGGGTCATGATGGGGTCGGTGATCATGCTGACCACGCCGCCCACAAACCAGTACAAGGACAGTCCCGCGGATACGGTAAAGCCGATCCACAGAGACATCAGGGGCATCATCCACATCATGGTCTTCATGGACTGGTTCTGCTGGGACTTTTTGGCCGTCTCCTTATCCTGGATGCCCTTTTCGTTGGTGACAACGGAATCGTTGGTTTTCTGGCTGATCCACATCTGCAGTACCTGGGAGGCGGCAGAGACTATGGGAATCAGGAAAGCGCCGATGTGAGCCCAGTCCCAGGCCCAGGAGGAGGAGAAGATATTAAACTGGGGAATGGCGCCCAGGTCAATGCCCAGGAAGATGAAGTTGATGCCTTCCAGGGTTCGTTCGCTGATGCCGGGGATGGCGGCCTTCAGCTCCTCCACAAACCGGGGGATGGCCTGGGCGGCAACCACCTGATCGTAGACGGTATTGTTGGAAAAAATGCTGGGGTCGGCCTGCTTGATTACCGCCACAATCTGCTCAGCCACCTCGGCAGACTCCATGAGGATGTAGGTGATGGGCTGGCGGATCACCGCGAACAGGGGCCACAGAATCAGCAGAGGCACGAAGCTCCACAGGCAGCCGCCGCCCATGGAGACGCCTTCCTTTTGGTACAGCTCCTGGACGGCCTGATTCTGACGCTGGGGATCGTCGGCGTAGCGCTGCTGGATCTTTTGAATCTGGGGGGTGAGCCGGGACATCTTCATCATGCTCTTTTTGGACTTGGCCCGGATGGGAATGAGCACCAGCTGCACCAGAACGGCAAACAGAATCATCGCAACGCCGTAGTTGCTGGTCAGCTGATACAGCTGTCCCAGAAGCCAGCCGAAGGGCACGGTGATAATGTCGGATAATTGAAATGCGAGAAACATGGACTTGCCTCCTTAAAAATGGTGGAACGGAAGTCAGGGTACGGGATCGTAAATGTCTCCCTTGTAAAAGGGGTGGCAGCGCAGAAAACGCCGGAGGGCCAGCCAGCCGCCTTTCCAGGCGCCGTAGCGGGTGATGGCCTCCAGAGCGTAAGCGCTGCAGGTGGGGCGGAACCGGCACCGAGCCGGAAAAGCCGGAGAGACGCTGCGCTGATAAAAGCGGATCAGGAATAATAGAAGCTGCTTCATGGCGTTTCCTCCCGCAGAACCCCGGCCTTCTGCGCCAGGGTCAGGTAGCTGCTGACCAGCCGGGAAAAGGGGGCGTCCACGCAGCGGCTGCGCGCCACCACCACAATGTCCCAGCCGGGCTGGAACCGCGCCTCATGGAGCCGGTAGACCTCCCGAAGACGGCGGCGGACACGGTTGCGCACGTGCGCCTTCCCCAGCTTTTTGCTGACGGTGACGCCGATGCGGTTGCCGCCTGTGCGGTTTTTCCGGGCGTACAGCACCAGATAGCCGTCTGCAAAGGCGGAAGTGTGGTAGAGCCTGCGGAATACGTGATTCAGCTTCAGGCTGGTGGAAAATTTCATAGCCATTCCTCACTAAAAAGGGAGCGGGGCGAATACTCCATTCACCCCGCTGTAGCTCCCGTTTCGCTTATTCTGCGCGGTATCCCCATGGAGTGACCCACCGGAGCGTGCATTAAGCAGACAGAACTTTGCGACCCTTGGCGCGGCGGCGAGCCAGCACCTTGCGGCCATTGGAAGTAGCCATTCTCTGCCGGAAACCGTGAACCTTGGAACGGTGACGGCGACTGGGCTGATAGGTACGCTTCATATTCGGATACACCTCCTGTCAAAAATCAATATGCTCAACAGCCAAAACGGCCGCAGCAACACAAAACCACGGACTGCGCACAGTCATGCTCGTACATTATAATCGAAAATCTGCATTTGGTCAATCTTTTTTTCAGAAATTATCAAGAATTCACCCGGCTGCCGCGGAAAATGCCGGTTCGCCCATGCTCCCCGGGGGGAACATGGGCGGCGGAAGGGTTTGGCTCCGGAATCACCCCGGGGATTCTCTTTAAAAATGCCCCATGGGCTGCCCCGCAAGGGCAGCCCATGGGGATTTCATCAGAAATCGTATTACAGCTGCTCCTGGGCGCGTTTCTTCATCAGATTGCGCATCCGCAGGCCGTGATCCAGCTCCCGCTTACGGATCCGCAGACTCTTGGGGGTGCACTCTAAGAGTTCGTCGTCGGCCAGGAATTCCAGGCACTGCTCCAAAGAGAAGATCCGGGGCGGCGTCAGCCGCAGGGCTTCGTCGGAACCGGCGGCGCGCATATTGGTCAGCTGCTTTCGCTTGCAGACATTGACGTTCATATCCTCGTTGCGGCTGCAGATGCCCACCACCATGCCGGCGTACACCGGGGTGCCGGGGGTGATAAACAGGCTGCCCCGCTCCTGGGCGGCGGCCAGACCGTAGGCCACGGCCTCGCCGGTCTCAAAGGCCACCAGAGAGCCCACCTGGCGGCGCTCAATTTCCCCCTTCATGGGGGCGTAGGAATCCAGCACCGAGGACATGATGCCCTCGCCCCGGGTGTCCGTGAGGAACTCGTTGCGGTAGCCGAACAGACCCCGGGAGGGAACCAGGAATTCCAGCCGGTAGCGGCTGCCCATGGGGGTCATGCCCAGAAGGTCCCCCTTCCGGCGCCCCATCTTTTCAATCACCGCGCCCATGGATTCTTCGGGCACGTCGGCCACCATCCGTTCGATGGGCTCGCAGAGCTTGCCGTCGATGGTCTTGGTAAGCACCCGGGGGGTGGATACGGAGAACTCGTAGCCCTCCCGGCGCATGGTCTCCATGAGGATGGACAGGTGCATTTCCCCCCGGCCGGCCACGTTGAAGGAATCGGTGCCCTGCTCGGTGACATGGAGGGACACATCCTTCAAAAGCTCCCGCTCCAGCCGATCCCGCAGGTTCCGGGAGGTGACATACTTGCCTTCCTTGCCGGCAAAGGGAGAGTCGTTGACCGCAAAGGTCATTTCAATGGTGGGATCGCTGATCTTTACAAAGGGCAGCGGCTCGATTTGCTCCGGGGCGCAGAGGGTGCGGCCGATGGTAATGTCCGCCATGCCCGACAGCGCCACGATCTCGCCGGCGGAGGCCTCCTGGATGGGCTTCTTGCCCAGACCGTCGAATTCATACAGGGCAACCACCTTGCCCTTCTGCTTGATCTCGGGGTCGTGGTAGTCGCAGATGGTGACTTCCTGGTTCACCCGGATGGTGCCCCGCTCCACACGTCCCACGGCGATCCGGCCCACATATTCGTTATAATCGATGGAAGAGACCAGCAGCTGCAAAGGGGCTTCCACCTGCCCCTGGGGGGCGGGGATATAGTTGATGATGGTTTCAAACAGAGGCTTCAGATCCTTGCCCTCCTCGGTGGGGCCGTAGGCGGCAGTGCCCTGGCGGCCGGAGCAGAACACCGTGGGGGAATTGAACTGCTCGTCGGTGGCGTCCAGATCCAGCAGCAGCTCCAGAACCTCGTCCATCACCTCTTCGATCCGGGCGTCGGGCTTGTCGATTTTGTTCACCGCCACGATCACCTTGTGCCCCAGCTCCAGAGCCTTCTGCAGCACAAACCGGGTCTGGGGCATGGGGCCTTCCGCCGCGTCCACCAGCAGAATGACGCCGTTGACCATTTTCAGGATCCGCTCCACCTCGCCGCCAAAGTCCGCGTGGCCGGGGGTATCCACAATGTTGATTTTATAATCCTTATAATAAACAGAGGTGTTCTTTGCCAGAATGGTAATGCCCCGCTCCCGCTCCAGGTCGCCGGAGTCCATCACCCGCTCCACCGTGGCCTGATTCTCCCGGTAGATGCCGCCCTGCTTGAGCATTTCATCCACCAGGGTGGTTTTGCCATGGTCAACGTGGGCAATAATGGCAATGTTTCTGATCTTGTCCTGAGATACCATGAAAATTGCGCTCCTTAAACAAAATTTACAATCATACAATACCAATCTAAAAATATAGCACATTGCCAAAAAAATTGCAATATATTTGGGTATAATCCCAAAAATAAATTGTCCTTTCCCCGGAGATGCCGGTAAGGGGGAGGCGGGCGGTCTGCCTGCCCGCCGGAAAAAACAACCCCCCCGGGGGCTTCTGCCCCGGGGGAGACTGTGCTATAATGCCCATGGAAATCCCCGGCCTGGAGGGAAGCCAGACCGGGGCGGTACCGACCCGAAGAAAGAAAAAAGGCAGGTACGCTTACACAATAGCACATCCTGCCGGAAAAGGAAAGGAAAAAATGCTTATGAACAGAAAAAAATGGATCGCCCTGCTTTTGGCGGCGGTTATGGTTCTGAGCCTTGCCGCCTGCGGCGGGACAGCTTCACCGTCCCGGGAGACCCAGGAACAGCAAACCGCCGCTGCCCCGGAAGCGCCTGCCCGGGAGGCCAGGGACAGTGTGGTCATTGCCATCGCCACGGAGATGGACACCCTGGATCCCACCAGGGGCTGGGGCCACGGCAACGCCCCGCTGCTGCAATCCACCCTGATCCGGTACACCGCGGACATGACCTTTGAAAACGATCTGGCCACCGGCTATACCCTGTCGGAAGACGGCCTTGCCTACACCTTCACCCTCCGCCGGGATGCTTATTTCACCGACGGGGAGCAAGTCACCGCCGACGATGTGGTGTTCACCCTGAACAAGTGCATTGCCGATCAAACCTCCGCGGATCTGGCTTACGCGGAAAAGGCGGAGAAGGTGGATGATTTCACCGTGACCGTCACCCTGAAAAGCCCGGTGTCCTTCTTCCTGAACACCATCGCCTCCATCGGCATCGTGCCGGAGCATGCCTATGACCCGGAGACCTACGGAACCAATCCCGCGGTATCCTCCAGCCCGTACAAGTTCGTGGAATGGAAGCAGCAGGAGCAGCTGATTCTGGAAGCCAATGAGAACTACTACGACGGGGCGCCTGCCATTAAGCATGTGACCATCGTGTTCATGGGTGAGGACGCCGCCCTGGCCGCGGTGAAGGCCGGTCAGGTGGACGCCGCCTGTTCCGCCGCCACCCTGGCCGCCACCCAGGTGGAGGGCTATCACGTGGAGGCGGTGCCCTCCGCGGACAACCGAGGGTTCACCCTGCCCATGCTCCCCGACGAGGGGAAGACCACAGAAAGCGGCTATCCCTACGGCAACAACGTCACCTGCAATCTGGAAATCCGCCAGGCCATTGCCTACTGCATCGACCGGGAACTGGTGGCGGAGGTGGCTCTGAACGGCTACGGCCGTCCCGCCTACTCAGAAAACGACGGCATGCCCTGGAACAACCCCGAGGGAGCCATTGACACCGATGTGGAATACGCCAAACAGCTGCTGGCGGACAACGGCTGGGTGGATACCGATGGGGACGGCATTGTGGAAAAGGACGGCCTGAAGGCGGAATTCACCGTGCTCTATCCCTCCGGGGACTCCGTCCGTCAGGCCATCGGCATGGCGGCCGCGGAGCAGGCCAAGGCCATCGGCATCCACATCATCATTGAAGGCACCAGCTGGGACGACCTGGCCAGGCGGATGTTCTCCTGCGGCGTGGTCATGGGCTGGGGCGCCGCCACTCCCTCGGAAACCTACTACCTGTACCGCAGCCAGGGGGCGCTGCTGGACGACTACTACAACCCGGAAGGGTATATGAGCGAAATCACCGACGGCTACATGGAATCCGCCCTTCAGGCCAAAACGGTGGAGGAGGCCTACGCCTACTGGCAGAAGGTTCAGTGGGACGGTGAGACCGGCACGTCTATGCGGGGACAGTGCCCCTGGGTGTGGATTGTGAACCTGGATCACATCTACTTCCTCCGGGACGGCCTGTCCATCGGCGAGCAGCCCATCCACCCCCACGGCCATTCCATCCCTCTGATCCAGAACCTGCAGAACTGGACCTGGGAGGAATAAGAAACCCGGCCTGGGGCATACCGCCTTATGCCCCAGGCCCAGCCGGTGTTGGAAGCAGGAGAAATCCTTTCTCTTGCTTCCACTGCCGGTTGAACTGTGAGAAAGAGAGGAGGAACGGCATGTTCCAATGGTTCATAAGACTTGTTCCCAGGGGGCTTCGCTATGGGCTGAAGGTGATTTCCCTGCTGCTGGCGGTGAGCATCATTGCCTTTGCCCTGGTGTGCGCCTCCCCCATCGATCCGGTGCAGCAGTACATCCTGGGGCTGGGCACCGCCGTGTCCCCGGAACGCCGGGCGGCCATTGAGGAATACTGGGGGGTCAACGACCCGCCGGTGGAGCGCTACCTGAATTGGCTGGGGAACCTGCTCCGGGGAGATTTGGGGGAGTCCGCCCTGTACCGCCGGCCGGTGGCGGAGATCATTTCCCAGCGGTTTGCCAACTCCCTGGCGCTGATGATCTGCGCCTGGGTGCTCTCCGGTGTGATCGGATTTGCGCTCGGGTGTGTTATGGGCGTGTTCCGGGACCGGTGGCCGGACAAGCTGCTGAAAAAAATCTGCTACCTGCTGTCCTCGGTGCCCACCTTCTGGCTGGGACTGGTGCTGCTGCTGGTGTTTGCCGTGACCCTGGGCTGGTTCCCGGTGGGCTTTTCCAGCCCCATCGGGGTGCTGGAGGCGGATGTGACATTCTGGCAGCGGCTGCACCATCTGGCGCTGCCGGCCATCACCCTGAGCATCGTGTCCTTTCCCGGCATTGCCCTGCACACCCGGCAGAAGCTGGTGGATGTGCTCAGCAGTGAATATGTGCTCTTTGCCCGGGCCAGGGGAGAGGGGACCTGGACGATCCTCCGGCGCCACGGCCTGCGGAATATTCTGCTGCCGGCTTTGACCTTGCAGTTTTCTTCCTTCGCGGAGCTGTTCGGCGGCTCGGTGCTGGCGGAAAATGTGTTCAGCTATCCGGGGCTGGGCAGCGCCGTATCCGCCGCGGGGCTGAACTCCGACGTGCCCCTGCTGCTGGGGATTACCGTTTTCTCCGCCCTGTTTGTGTGTGTGGGCAATACCATTGCCAACCTGCTTTACGGGATTGTGGATCCCCGGATCCGGGAGGTGTCCCAATGAACAGAAGGCTGAACCGCCGCACCCGGACGCTGATTCTGACCGCGGCCATGGGGGTGCTGATCCTTGCCGTCTATGCCGCGGGGATCCTGGTGCCGGAGGAATGGACCGCGTCCAGCTTCCTGGATGCCAAACAGCCCCCCAGCCTTCAGCACTGGTTCGGCACCGATTCCCTGGGGCGGGATCTGTTCTGGCGAACCGTCAAGGGATTGTCCGTGAGCATGACCGTGGGCATTGTGGCCAGCTGCGTCAGCGCCGTGATTGCGCTGCTGGTGGGCATTGCCGCTGCCGTCGGCTCCAAGGGCGTGGACGGGTTTATCAATTGGCTCATTGATCTGGTGATGGGCGTGCCCCATACCATTTTAATCATCCTCATCTCCTTCTGCCTGGGACGGGGGCTGAAAGGACTGCTGGTGGGCATCGCCGCCACCCACTGGTGCAGCCTTGCCCGGCTGATCCGGGGAGAAGTGATGCAGCTGCGGTCGCAGCATTACATTGCCCTGTCCCGGCGCCTGGGGAAAAGCAGCGGCTGGATTCTGACCAACCACCTGCTGCCCCACCTGATCCCGCAGTTCTTCGTGGGGCTGATTCTGATGTTCCCCCATGCCATTTTGCACGAGGCGTCCGTATCCTTTTTGGGCTATGGCCTGCCTCCGGAGCAGCCGGCCATCGGCATCATATTGTCCGAGAGCATGAAATATCTGTCTGCCGGCATGTGGTGGCCGGCGGTATTCCCGGGGCTGACCCTGGTGCTGATTGTGCTGCTGATTGACCGGCTGGGGGAGAATCTGCGCATGATCCTGGATCCCTCCAGCGCCCAGGAATGAAAGAGGTGTGATCATGGAAGCAAAGAACGAATCTCTGCTGGAAATACACGATCTTTCTGTAGCCTTCCGGATGTATGACCAGGTTCTGGGACAGAAGGATCTGCAGGTGATCTCCGATCTGCATCTGACCGTCCGCCCCGGGGAGGTGGTGGCCGTCGCTGGATCCTCCGGCTCCGGCAAAAGCCTGCTGGCCTCGGCCATTTTGGGAATTCTGCCGGGAAATGCCACAGTGAAGGGGCACCTGCACTATCAGGGGCAGGAGCTGACCCCGGCGCGGCAGGCGGCGCTCCGGGGCACAGAAATCGCCCTGGTGCCCCAGTCGGTGGCCTACCTGGATCCGCTGATGAAAATCGGCGCCCAGGCCGACGGCCACCGCAGACCCAAGCCAACAGAGAAGCGCCGGGAGCTGTTCCGGCGGCTGAGTCTGCCGGAGAAAACCGGAAAGCTCTACCCCTTCCAGCTGTCCGGGGGCATGGCCCGCCGGGTGCTGGTGTCCACGGCTCTGATCTCCGGCGCCCGGCTGATCATTGCCGACGAGCCGACCCCAGGCATGAGCCTGGATCAGGCCTTGGAGGCGCTGAAGCTGTTCCGGCAGATGGCGGATCAGGGCAAGGGCGTGGTGCTCATTACCCATGATATTGACCTGGCCTTTGCCTTTGCCGACCGGGTGGCGGTGTTCTACGCCGGCACCACCGTAGAAACCGCCCCGGCGGCGGACTTCCGCGCCGGTCCCGAGGCCCTGCGCCATCCCTATTCCCGGGCGCTGTGGCGGGCGCTGCCCCAGAACGGCTTCCAGCCCATTGACGGCTTCCAGCCCTATGCCGGGGCGCTGCCCGGGGGCTGCCTGTTTGCGCCCCGGTGCCCCTATAAAACCGCCCAATGCGAGCAATCGCCCCCGCCGGTGCGGGAGATCCGGGGGGGAGAAGTGAGGTGCTATCATGGCGCTTGAGGCAAAAAATCTCTGGTTCCGGTATGACCGGAGCCAGCCCTGGATTCTGGAAAATCGGAATCTGACCCTGGAACGGGGAGAGCGGGTGGCGCTGTTTGCCCCCAGCGGCTATGGAAAGAGCACCCTGTCCCTGCTGCTGGCGGGCTATTTGCAGCCCAGCCGGGGACAGGTGCTGCTGGAGGGCGCCCCTCTGCCCAGACGCGGCGTCTGCCCGGTGCAGCTGATCTACCAGCACCCGGAAAAGGCCATCAATCCCCGCTGGCGGCTGAAAAAGGTGCTGGAGGAAAGCGGAAAGCTGGACGAACAAGTGCTGGACGCCTTCGGCATTGAAAGCGCCTGGCTGGATCGGTTCCCCCGGGAGCTGTCCGGAGGGGAGCTGCAGCGGTTCTGTTTGGCCCGGGCGCTGATGAGCGGGGCGGACTATCTGATCTGCGACGAGATCAGCACCATGCTGGACGTGATCACCCAGGCGCAGATCTGGAACGTGGTTTTGGAACAGGCGGAAAAACGGAATATGGCCATTCTGGCAGTGACCCACAATCAGAACCTGGCCCGGCGGATCTGCAGCCGGGTGGTGGATCTGTCCCGGGAATAAGCAACCGCCGCACCCCCAAAGGGAGTGCGGCGGTATTTTTTGAAGATCCGGATCAGACCAGGTCGGCAAGACCCAGGGAGATGCTCTGGTAGGAGACTTCCATGGGGTGCTCTTCCAGAAGGGTCTGGAGCATCTGGCTGGTCTGCTCGTTGTGCCAGTCGCTTTCGGTGTAGTAGCGCCACATGGGGCGGCTTTCCACAAAGTACATGACGTGATAGCCGTATTCGGTTTTGACCAGACCGTAGTCTCCGGGACGGCGGCTTTCGTCAAAGCACCAGCTGTCAAAGGCCTCTACCATCTGACCGGTGTAGACGTTTTCATACAGGCCGCCGTTGGTATTGGAGCCGCCGTCCTGGGAGTGCTGATTGGCCAGTTCGGCGAAGCGCTCCTCGGTTTTATCCCCGGCCAGCCAGGTATCCAGAACCTCCTGAGCCTTGGCTTCACAGGCAGCCCACTCTTCCTGCGAGTAGGTGGTCACACCGTCTTCTCCTGTGGTGCCCCCTTCGGTGGTGATCAGAATGTGCCGCACATCCACCAGCAGGGCGTCCTTGGTAATGTTATTGGAAAGATAGTCCTCCTCATGGAGGGCGTAGAAGTCCTCCAGCTCCTGCTCCGTGGGAACCATCTGCTCCACCTGGTGCTCAAAGAACGCAAGCCCCTGGTGATACAGCTCCTGGTACCGGATAAATTCCGGCAGACCCGCGCCGGTGCCCACGTTTTTGATCATCAGCTCCTCCAGGGTCATGCCGTTGCTTTCGGCAGTCTGGGTAAGGGTCTGCTCCAGACCGTCCAGATAGACCTGATCCTCCGGGGAAATTTCCAGACCCGCCTCCTGGGCTTCCATGGCCATGGCCTGGATCTGCTGCCAGTTGCGCAGGGCGTTTTCCAGGAAGAACTGCTGCCAGGTGTTGTAGCCCTCCTCCATGGGAATCTGGGTGTCCAGGGGCTGGGTGTAGTCCAGACCGAAGTAGGGGGCGTAAGCGCCGTAGCTGTTCAGGAAATTGTACACCTGCATCCAGTAGTAGACCTGCAGCTGGCTGTTGGTCAGCTGGGCGCCGTCCATGGTGGCCACCACCGTATCGGCGTTGGCCTTGACCTCCGCGTCGGTGACGGTGTAGGTGCCCTTGCAGGTTACGTCGTCAGGGTTGCCGTCGGCGGGGACAGTGGCGGGGACGGTTTCCACCGCTTCCGTGGAGGCTTCCGTGGGGGCTTCCGTGGGCGCGGCCGAGAGGCTTTCCTTGTCCTGAAGCCCTGCCAGCACCAGTGCCACCAGCACCGCGATCAGCACCACCACCGCCGCAATGGCCATGGCCAGCTTGCCGGGCGTTACGGACTTTGCGGCGGGAGATGCTTCGGCGGCAGGAGCCGCTTCCCCGGGAACCGGTTCCCGGGCGGGAGCCTCCGGCATTTCCCCAACGGCGGATGCTTCCTCCGGGAGGGGCTGCCCAGCAGAGGGATCCTCCTGGGCGGGCGCCTCCGGGTGTTCTTCCTGGGATTTTCCGCAGACGGGACAGAACAGAAAATCCTCTTCCATCTCCGCCTGACAAAACTTGCATTGTTTCATGGGTGTTCCTCGTTTCTTAAAGTGGAATAACGCTGTATATGTTACCACAGTTCCGCGGGAATTGCAACAAATTCCGGGCTTCCCGCATCACCGGTTCAGCACCTGCACCTGCAGCCCTTCCAGCACGTCCAGAACCTTTTGGTGGAGAGCCGGGTCAAAGGAGGCGGTGCAGAGGGCGTCTACCGAGATGGAGGCCTCGGGATAACGGCTCTGGAGCACCACCGCGTTGCTTACCACACAGATGTTGCTCACCAGTCCCACCAGCCGGATCTCATCCGCCCGGGGAGGAAGCAGGCGGCTGACCGCCGGATCGGACAGATCCATGCCGAAGGACAGCTTGTCGATGCCCACGGCCTCCACTTCCTCCAGAGCCCGGGCGGTCTCGCCGTACAGCTGCCAGCCGGGCGTGCCTTTGACACAGTGGATCACCGGCAGGTTCCGCCCCTCCCGGGTCTGAAGATAATTTTCAAAATGGGTGTCCCGGGTGAAGAAGACCCGCCCCTTGCCGTAGGCGCGCACCGCTTGGGCGATGGCCGGATCCAGCGTTTCCGCGCCGGGAAAGCCCAGGGCGCCGTCAACAAAGTCCTTCTGATAATCGATAACGAACAAATACCGCTCCATAGCCATACCTCCTGATGTGTTCTGGAACCAGAATACCAATCTCCCGGGAAAAAGTCAAGAAACCATTGAAACCTGCGGCATGATTTGATAAAATACTCTCGAACAGAGAGAACGACCCTCCGGGTCGGGAAGGAGGATCTGCCATGAACCATGGAATCCTGGTTATTGGCATCGCCGGAGGCTCCGGCAGCGGGAAAACCACCCTGATGAAGCGGCTTATTGATCAGTTCCGGGATCAGGTGACGGTGCTCAGCCACGACAACTACTATCGCCGTCACGATGAAATGACTTACGAGGAGCGGTGCCGGCTGAACTACGACGAGCCTGGGGCTTTGGAGACGGATCTGATGGCGCGGCATCTGGATCTTCTGCGCCGGGGCGAGGCGATCCGCTGCCCTGTTTATGACTTTGCCGTTCACAACCGGTCGGACGAGACCATTCTTATTGTACCCAAGAAAGTGATCATTGTAGAAGGAATTCTGATTTTTGAGAACAAGGCTCTGCGGGATCTGATGGATATCCGGATCTTTGTGGACACCGATGCGGATGTGCGCCTGTGCCGCCGGATCCGCCGGGACGTGAATAAGCGGGGACGCACCCTGGAAAGCGTGCTGAATCAATACCTGCAGACGGTGAAGCCCATGCACGAGCAGTATGTGGAGCCCAGCAAGCGCTTCGCGGACATTGTGGTTCCCGAGGGCGGGAAAAATCAGGTGGCGCTGGATATGATCATCGGCCGGATCCGGCATCATTTGGAGGAAGCATGCGATACGAGAGCTTGATTTTTGATATTGACGGAACCCTGTGGGACTCCCGGGCGCTGGTGGCTGAGGGGTATAACCTCCAGCTGGAGCAGGAGGGGCTGAGCCGCCTGAAAGTGGATGCCCAGCGGCTGCGTTCCCTGTTCGGCAAGACCATGACGGAAATTGCCGACGAGCTATTTCCCTTCCTGGATCCGGCAGCGCGCTATGGCCTGATGGAGCGGTGCATGGAGCGGGAGAACCGGTTTTTGCGGGAGCAGCCCTGTCAGGTGGGATACCCGCTGGTAAAGCAGACCCTGGAGGAGCTGGGGAAGAAGCACCGGCTGTTCATCGTCAGCAACAGCCAGAAGGGCTATCCGGAGCTGTGCATGGAAAAGCTGGGGCTGGAGCACTGCTTTCAGGGGCATCTCTGCTTCGGAGATACCGGCACCAGCAAGGGCAGGACGATCCGCGCGCTGATGGAGCGCTGGGGGATTGAAAACTGCGCCTATGTGGGGGACACCCAGGGAGACTATGAGGCCGCCTCCCAGGCGGGGATCGACTTTATCTGGGCGTCCTACGGCTTTGGCACGCCCCGGGGCTATGCCCGGAAGATCACAGCCTTTGACCAGCTGCTGGAACTGTAAACGGGCGGGCGCTGCCCGCTTGATATAAGGAGGTATCACTATGATTGTTTGTGCTTATCGGGATCTGGGGCGGTATGCCTCGATCATTCCCGGCCTGGAAGAGGCCATGGCCGCTGTGGAGGCGATGAAAACCTGGACGCCCGGCACCATCCAGCTGTCCGGCGGCAACCGGATTCTGGTGCAGGAGGGGACGACCAAGGCCGCTTCCGAAAAGCTCTGTGAAGCCCACCGCAATTATCTGGATGTGCAGTACATTGTGGAAGGGGAGGAAACAGTGGGCTGGGCGCCGCTGGATACCCTGACCCTCCAGGGGGAGTTCAACCAGGAAAAGGATGTGGGCATGTACAGCGGCGCTGTGGACTTTATGCGCATCGCCGGGGGATATTGCTACGTGGTCTTCCCGGAAGACGCCCATATGCCCGGGGCGCATCTGGATCAGCCCAAGGCCTTTAAGAAGCTGGTGTTTAAGCTGAAGGTATGAGATTTTCGATGAATCCCCATTGCCTGCAATGCCACCTGCGGCGGAATCTGGATCTGGCGTGCACCCTGGGCACCGATGAGCAGGCCATGGACTTTGCCAGAGATTTGATGGAGCTGTATCTCCGGGCGCCCAGGGAGGTGTCCTCCCCCTGGCTGGCGCCGGAGACGGCGCGGCTGCTGCAAAAGCACTACGGCCTGGATCTGGATCGGTACCGCCTGGAAAAGGAGGCGTCCAACCGGTTTGTGATGGAGCGGTTTGACCAGCTCCGGGAAAAGGCCGTTCAGGCGCCGGATCCGGTGCTGGCGGGTCTGCAGCTGGCGATTCTGGGGAACTATCTGGACTTTTCCGCTCTGGGAAAAAATGTCAGCTTTGAAAAGCTGGATCAGATGCTGGATGACGCCCTGGGCATGGAGCTGGACGGAGAGGTCTACCGGCAGCTTTGCGGGCAGCTGGAAAAAGGCGGGAAGCTGCTGTACCTGACGGACAACGCCGGGGAGATTGGCTTTGACCGGATCTTCGCGGAGATGCTTGCCCAGCGATACCCGCAGATGGCCATCACCTTCTGCGTTCGGGGCGGAAATGCCCTGAACGACGCCACCCGGGCGGACGCTGCCGCGGTGGGGCTCCCGTTTCCGGTGATCGACAACGGCAACTGCATCCCGGGCACCCAGCTGGATCAGCTGTCCCTGGAGGCGAAAACCGCCCTGGAGACTGCTGACGTGATCTTTGCCAAGGGCATGGCCAATGTGGAGACCATGTACGGGTGCGGATGGAATGTTTACTATGCCTTCCTGGTAAAGTGCCAGCTGTTTGTCCAGCAGTTCGGCAAGCCCCTGCTCACCCCCATGCTGGTGCGGGAATTGCAGAACCCCTGAGGAATCCATTGCCTGCGGCGCGATGCCGGCGCTTGCCTTAAGAGACGCCTGAAAACAAACGGCGCAGCCTCCGAAAGGGGGCTGCGCCGCAGACCGCCGAAAATGCTTCGCAGAATTTGCCGCTTCAGCGGCAAACAAAATTTGAATCATTTTCCGCCGGGGCGCACCCCAGGGTGGTCTCTCTTGCCCCTTCGGGGCAATTCACCTTCTGTACCTGGTGGAAAATACATCTCAGGCTGCAAGTGTGCGAGTTGTGCGCCCTGGGAGCACAAGGAGTGCGCGCAGCTTACCTGCAAAAACCTGTCGGAAAGCCCCAAAGGGGATTTTCGACAGCCAGCGGCGCAGCCTCCGAAAGGGGGCTGCGCCGTATTCCTTTGCCCGGGTCCCGGAAAGCGGAAGCCCCGGGGCGCGTTCCGTCGGCTTCCCTCTTTCCGTCCGGGGGCATATGCGTCAGGAAACGCTGCGGAAACCGGCCAGAGGGGACGGCAAGAGATTTTGCCCCGGCTGAACGTTGGAAAAGGGGAGGAATCCTGTACGGACTTCCCGCTTTTTCCCATTCAGCCGGGACAAACGATCCGGCATGCTGCCGAAGACGATGGATTCAGAGGTTCCTTAAAACCTTGCCTGAAGGGCGTCCGCGCCCCGGCGGAGCACCGCTTCCCAGCCGCTCCCAATGGCTTGCCGCAGCAGCGGGATTTCGCTTTGACTGCCGTGGGGGACGCCCCAGGCTCCGGCGTCGCTGCCCGGAGCCAGAAGCCCGCCCATGGCGGCAAAGGCGGACACATTTTCCAGGGCGGAGTCCAGAATCCGTGCCACAGCCGCCTCCGGGAAGCGGCCCTTCCCCCGGAGATTGCCAATGGTGGACAGGGTAGGCACCCAGATGGTTCCCGCCGCTCCCATGGCTTCCAGCGCCCGGGAAGTCAGATACGCCCCGTGCTCCACGGAATCCACCCCCGCCCGGGCGGCGGCTTCCACCGCGGCGTCTCCGTTGGCGTGGGCCATCACCGAAAGACCTTCCCCATGGGCAACGGCTACCAGCTCCCGGATCTCCTCCGGCGGGAGACTCTCCTGGGTAAGCACGCCGTATTGGTGAAAATCCATGAGGCCGGAGATCATGATCTTGATGAAGTCCGCTCCGGAATCCCGCTGAGCGGCTGCCAGCGCGGCGTATTCGGCCATATCCCCATAGCTCGTGCCGATGAAGCTGCCGTAGTGTCCCGCCCGGCACAGGGGGGACAGGGGGGTGCGGTAGGTGATGCCGTAGTCTGCCGCCAGCGCCCGGGCACGCTTTCCCACGCCCCAGCGGTCGCCCCCGTCCCGAAGGTATGTGACCCCCAGGGAACGGTAGGTTTCCAAAACCCGGCGGATCCACCGGTCATCCGGTCGCTCCCGGTGCCGTGCCAGGGCGGTTTTCCAGTCGGATCCGTCCAGAACCATGTGTATGTGACAATCCCAAAGCATGGGAGAAGCCTCCTTCCGGCAAAAAATCGCCGCCGCAGATTCCTGCGGCGGCGAAGATGTAACCTTACAGATACTGTTTCATAAACTCAGAGGCCTGGGCAGGATCCTGGGAGATGGAAATGGTGATTTCCATATTGTTCTCCGCGGCGAACTTGGCACACCAAGCGACGAATTCCTCACCGGCGGCGGGGTCGGAGCCGATGGTCTTGTACAGATTGTCGATGAACACATCGGTAATGTCGAAATTACCTGCATGCAGGCCGCTCAGGAAGCCCTTCAGCATATCGGGATTGCTGATGGCGTACTCCTTGGAGTTGACCAGGCGAACCTTATAGGAGACATCATAGGTCAGCTTTCTGCCGTATTCAATACAAACTACGTCGCCGTGCGCGTCCGCAACAGCACTGTTGATCGCGTCGATCAACTTCTTGGTCTTACCGGTGCCCTTCAGGCCCATGATAATATGAATCATCGGAATGTCCTCCTTTGCTTGCCAGTTTTGTGGCTTATGCACATTCTACCAGCAAATGCCGTAATTTGCAATATCTAATTTGTGAATTTTATAAAAGAAATTTCTTTGAAACGCTTTCGGGTCTCAGCCGTCACATGGTTGGAGGTGAATGCATGACGGACTTTGAAGCCATTTACAGTACCTATTTCCGGGATGTATACCGGTTTTCCCTGTCTCTTTGCCAGAATGAGAGCCTGGCGGAGGAAGTGACCCAGGAGACCTTCTGCAAGGCCATGGAGCACCTGGATCGTTTCCGGGGGGATTGCAGCTACTTTGTCTGGCTGTGCCAGATCGCCAAGAATACCTACTATTCCCTGTGCCGGCGGCAAAGGCATATGGCTTCAGAGCCGGACGCCCTTTCCAACATCCCCGGGGAGGGAGATCTGGAACAGGCTTTTCTGGACAGGGAGACCGGGAAGCGGCTGCTGCGGCGGCTGCACCGGCTGAAGGAGCCGTATAAGGAGGTGTTTCTTCTGCGTGTGTTCGGGGAACTGCCCTATGCCCAAATCGGGGAGCTGTTCGGGAAAACGGACAGCTGGGCGAGACTCATATACTATCGGGCAAAACAGGAGCTATGGAGGGAATTGCGTGATGATAACTTGTGATGTGATTCGGGATCTGCTGCCGCTGTACCGGGATCAAGTATGCAGCGCAGACAGCAGGGAACTGGTGGAAGCGCACCTTGCCGGCTGTGAATGCTGCCGGGAGAAGCTGGCCGTAATGGAAAAGGAGATGGAACTGCCGCATATCGATCCGGAAAGCAAAAACCTGTTCCAAGCTCTGGAACGGGCATGGAAAAAGCGAAACCGGCAAGCCTTCCGCAAAGGGGTGCTTCTGTCGATATGGATATTCGCGCTGCTGGCGGGGCTGTTTGTCTTCCTGACCCAGTGGGACGGATACAGCATTCCGGTGGAGAAGATAAGCGTTTCCGATATCTGCTGTTCGGAGGATTATCTGGTGCGGTTCAACCTGACGGTGGACGATGATGTGAAGCAGATCCTCCACACGCTGACAGAGGATGGCAGCTTCTATATCACGCCCCAGCGCTCCCTTATCACGCTGGCGGATTATCGCCACCAGGTCGATTCGCCCGTGGTGCTCTTTCCTCCGGGAACAGAGGTGGCAGCCGTTGCAGGCACCTGGGGAAGATTCCCGGTGCCGGAAGGCACCAAACGGATCTACGTGGGTCCTGTGGGAAATGGGATCCTGGTCTGGGAGGAAGGCATGGAGCAGTCCGCCAACCTGGGAGAAGGCGCAGGGACGCCCCAATAGCATCCGAACCGAAGGCAGCCCCGGAAAACTGCGGGTAAATGCGGATTGCGGGAATACGATCTTGTTGATGGAAATCAGCCGGAAACGTTCCGTAAAAAGACAAGAAAGGAACACCCCCGGCAGGGGTCGGGGAGCACTCCCGATAAGCAGAAAAAAGAATAACGCCATGGTAAGCGGAACACCCTGCAGGATGAGAAATCCTGCAGGGTGCTTCTTATGTTGGGATATGCTTACTTTTCGTAGCCGGGCTTGCCCAGAAGCTGGAACATGTTCCGCTTATACAGCTCTACGCCGGGCTGGTTGAAGGGGTTGACCCCCAGGATGTAGGCGGAGACGCCGCAGCACAGCTCCAGGAAGTAGAACAGCTCGCCTACCTTCCGGTCGTTCAGCTCGCCTGCGTCGATGGTGATCACCGGCACGCCGCCGTCCACATGGGCGGCCACGGTGCCCAGATATGCCTTCTCGTCCACGAAGTCCAGGGTCTTGCCTTCCAGGTAGTTCAGGCCGTCCAGATTCTTCCAGTCGGAGCCGATGGTATAGGTCTGGGCGGGGGGATCGAACCGAACCATGGTCTCGAAGATGTTCCGCTGACCCTGCTGGATCATCTGACCCAGGGAGTGCAGGTCGGCGGTGAACTCGGCGGTGGCGGGGAAGATGCCCTTGCCGTCCTTGCCCTCGGACTCGCCGAACAGCTGCTGCCACCAGCCGCCGAACATCTTGAACCCAGGCTCAAAGGACTCAAAGATCTCCAGCACCTTGCCGTTGCGGTACAGCAGGTTCCGCACGGCGGCATACTGCCAAACAGGGTTTTCAAAAGAACGCAGATCGTAGCTTTCCTTGGCGTCCGCGGCGCCGTTCATCATCTCCATGATGTCGATGCCGGCTACCGCCAGGGGCAGCAGCCCCACCGCGGTGAGAACCGAGTACCGGCCGCCTACGTTGGGGGGAATCACAAAGGTCTCCCAGCCCTCTTCCGTGGCCATCTGCCGCAGAGCGCCCTTGCAGGGATCGGTGATGGCGTAGATGCGGCTCTTGGCGCCGTCGGTGCCGTATTTCCGCTCCAGCATCCAGCGCAAAGCCCGGGTGGCAATGGCAGGCTCGGTGGTGGTGCCGGACTTGGAGATGATGGTGATGGAAAAGTCCTTGTCCTCCAGCAGCCGGGTCAGCTCGTTCCAGTGGCGGGTGCTCAGGCCGTTGCCCGCAAAGAAGATCTGGGGATTGCCCTTGCCCTTGCCGATGTTGTGGTTGGGACCCTGGAGCAGCTCGATGGCAGCCCGGGGGCCTAAGTAGGAACCGCCGATGCCGATGACCACAAACACATCGGAATCGCTGCGGATCTTCTTGGCGGCCTTCTGAATCCGGGTGATCTCGTCGGTAGCCTTCCGAACGGGCAGATCCAGCCAGCCCAGGAAATCATTGCCCGGGCCGTCCCCGTTGATCAGCGTGTCGTGGGCGGCGGCCACTTCCTTTTCCATAGCCAAAAGATCCGGTAGAGACAGCTGTCCCCATACATTGGAAATGTCAACTTTAATCATTTTTCTGGAACACGTCCTTTCAATTTTGGTGAAGTGTCATATATAGTTTACCGCATAATGCCGCCAAACGCAAGCCCCAGTAATAAATTCCCCTGAGGAAAAATATCGCTTCCGGGGGGGAATGGAGGGGACGTTTTGCTTATTGGGGCTTTGACGAAGATTTCCGCCGGGACTGTCTGCCGGAACTGCATGGCTTTCCGCACAGCTCTTTCTGCGTTTCTTTATCTTCTGCCCGTTCCAGAGCCGCAGGCCGGGTCGGCGCGGTTAAGAAAGATTGTGATAACAAAGGATTTCTGCTATAATAGTACCTGCTGAATCAGCCGCAGGCGGGAAATGGAAGTAACGGCTCTTTTCAACCGGTTTTTCCATTCAGGCGCGCATCCAAACAGGCGCCAGGACGTTTGCGTTGCTCCGCACCCACTATAATAATGGCTGCGGATCGAGTTGGGGAAAGATGACGAATCATAGAAAAATGTTGTAATTTCTACCGCTGCAACTGGTTGTTGCGAAGCTGCAACCGCAGTTTGGTTGCGTGCTATGGGTAAAAGCTGTATACTGACAGCGAAAGGAGGACACCGATATGACCTTTGGGGAGAAAATTCAAAAGCTGCGGAAAGCAGCCGGGCTGTCACAGGAAGAACTGTCCGATCAGTTAGGCGTATCCAGGCAGGCTGTCAGCAAATGGGAGTGCGACAACGGGTATCCGGAAACAGAAAAGATTGTTCGCATGAGCAAAATTTTCAATGTGACCCTTGACTATTTATTGAATGAGGAAGAAACAAAGGCACCGGAAACTGGGACGGAACAAGGAATATATGTAAGCCGGGAAATGGCAGAGGGGTTTCTTTTGTATCAAAAGCGGAAATATCTTAAAATTGCCATTGCCGCAGGGATCATGGTTGGGAGCCTTGCGCTCTCGTTTCTGTTGTCCGATCTTTCCATGCTGCTTTTTATGCTGATATGGATTGCGGGAATTGTTCTTCTATTCTCTGTCAAATTAACAGAGAATCCATATGGAAAACTCTGGAAGGAACCGCTGGTGTTTGACAAGACTGTAAAGGCAGAACTCAATACGGCCTACGCGGAGAAAAAGAGATTCCTTCAACTGTTTCATTTAATCGGAATTGCATTAATTGCCTTGGGCTTTCTGTTTTTTCCCTTAATGGTTCCGGCAGAATTACCCTTTGCAGATACCATTGCTTTGGCCGCGGGAATGATTGCAGCTGGAATGGGAACATTTTTCTGTATTTATATGTCCGGCCTTATTCGTACCTATCGGTTGTTGATTCGGAATGAAGTCGATCAGCAGAAAGGAATGTGAAGATCGTATGAAAAGATTCTGGATTACATTTGTGGCAATAGTGACACTGCTTTGCGGTTGCCAAGCCGACGGAAATGCAAATGCTTCCGATTATGGGGATGCAATTTCAAAGGCGCAGGAAATAGCCGTGATCTCTCCCGATGCGTCGGAAGTTATTGATACGATTACGGATGCGGAGGAAATCAAGGAGTTTCTTTCGGCGCTGAATTTGGATCAATGGGAATTAAAACCACTGCCCGATGAAGCGTCAGAAATCGGTTCTTTTGGATTGGCACAAGAGGAAACAATCAAACTGGGGCAGAATGATACCGATGGAACCCTATATGATATGGCTTCCATTACCCTATACAATGGAGATTATATCCGTTTTGAAGCCGGCGGGTTTGATATGACTTTTGAAGTGTGTGCGGAAACTGCCGATTTTTTAAAGGGATATTTCGGGTAACTGGAGATAAACGCGGATGATAATTGCCGCTGCGCGCTTGAATGCGCTTCAGGCGCGCTCCCGGACAAAGCGGAAACGCACCCTGACAACGGGCGTTTCCGCTGTTTGTTTGGGAAGCGCCCCAACAAGCCGTTTCACTCCCTGCGGCCTGTGAAGCTCCCGGAGTGCGGCCATACCCGAATTGCTTGCCGAAGCGCGCAGCCCCGGAAGTGACGCGAAAAAACGGAGGTGCGTGTTTCTCTTACGCATTCTCCGTTTCATGGGCTTTTGCAGTCCCTCCGCTGTGTATTTCATTACGGTTAGTTCTTTTTCGTCCATTGTATTGATCCACGGAAATCTTCAGCAGGGTGACGAGCGGATAGAAAGTATCAAAGCTGGGGTATTGCTCCCGGTTCTCGATATACATGATGGAGCGTGGGGCGCGGTTCACGAGCTGGGGCAAGTATTTCTGTGTCCAGCCTTTGGCTTCTCTTTTGCGCTGGATTTCCTTGCCAAAGCATGAAATCCAGCCGCCTTGTGTCTTGGTATATTTTTATCTCACCCCTATATGATTCTGCATTTCGGGT
>CALXDT010000106.1 GCA_944387125.1 uncultured Oscillospiraceae bacterium
GCATTATATTTCTTCCACAGATGCTTCAGAGTTTCACCCTTTTTCGTCATAGCCCGGTGGATGGCCTCCGGATCGATGTCCCTGTAGAGCTCAGAGTCCGCAAGATTTCCGGCCTTCCGATAAAGCATCTCTCCGATGAATTCATTGGTGACATCCTCCGGCAAGGGGTATTTCAGTACCCCGCACTGTTGGAACCGCTTCAGAAACTCATTGATGGTGGTCTTACCATCTCCGGTGGTTTCTGCGATTTCCCTGCGGCTCATCCCGTTGGTAAAATGCAGGGCGAGCACTCGTTTGTAGTCCATGTTTGAACCTCCTGTAATGAATTCCTCTTCTGCAAAGAGATAATTTCATTATAGGCGAAGGTTCTGTAACTGGCCGGAAATCGTGTCCTCACCTGGCCGGACATTATGGCCCTGACTGGCCCGAAATTACGGCCCTGCTGGCCCGTTACGGTGACAATCTGCACCGCTCCCACCCGGCCGTGGTCATAGACCCGGTAGGTCACGTTGGAGTTCTGCTGGATTTCCGCGATGACCATACCCTTGCAGATGGCGTGCACCGTACCGGCGGGAATGTAGAACATATCCCCTTTTTGGACGGGTACGGCGTTGAGCACCTCCTCCAGGGTATTGTCCCGGATGCGGCGGCGGTATTCCTCCTGGGTCAGGGGACGCTTGAAGCCGTAGTACAGATAGGCTCCTTCCTCCGCCTCCAGCACATACCACATTTCCGTCTTGCCGTACTGATGCTCCTTTTCCAGGGCGTCAATGTTGTTCGGATGCACCTGAATGGACAGGTCGTCCCGGGCGTCGATGAATTTGATCAGAATGGGGAAGTCCTGAAAAATCTGGCAGTTGGAGCCCAAGACCCCCTTGCCGTGCTTCTCGATGTACTGGGGCAGGGTCAGCCCCGCCTCCGGCCCCTCGGCAATTACCGACGGGCCATCCGGATGGCAGGACAGCTCCCAGGTTTCCGCCAGGCGCTCCCCGGCAAATTCCTTGTGATATTCCTTCTTCAGCCGATCGCCGCCCCAGAGGTAATCCTTGCAGGCGGGCTTCAATTTGTATACAGGCATACATTCACCTCGTTTGATTTTCCAGCCTGAGAAAGGCAGGGCGCAGGAGCCGGGCCGTGGCGGCAATGGAACCGCCGCCGCCGATGAGCAGCCACAGGGGGAACAGATACCAGAACAGCTGGGGCTGGGGCGCATAGAGCAGCGGCAGGATCCCGTTGCACACCAGCCAGACCCCGGCCGCCTGGGGACGGATCAGGCACAGCCGCAGGCCGTCCTTCATGGCGTCCCGCCCCCGGCGGTAGGAAAACCGTCCCAGCAGGGCGAAGCCGCAGCCGAAGCTGCCCAGCCAGATCACCCCCAGCGCCGCGCACAGGGCGATCAGCAGACCCCCGAAGCGGCCGGCGTTGGCAAGGCTCAGCTGATAGCTCATCAGCAGCAAAAGTCCCAGAGCCGCCATGGCCAGCCAGGTACGGGTGGCCATGGCAAAATCCCGGCGGAAGGCAGCCAGGAAATCATGCCCCACCCGGTACTCCTCCCCGGCGGCCATTTTCCCGGCTACGGAAAAGGCCGCGCAGGTGGCAGCGCCAAGGGTGATCACAGGCAGACTGCCCAGCAGCCAGCACAGATGGAGCAGGAACACGTCTCCCAGATGATCCATAAAGCGAAAAAAGGGATTGTTTGCCAGATGGTTGTTTTTCATGGAGCTTCCTCCCGGGTCAGGTTTTTGGATGGAGCAGATCAATCGGCGCGAACGGCTCCGCGGGGAGACCGCCGCCGCCATACAGACCGGCGGGGCCGAAATTGTGCCAGGCGTAGCGAACGGAAACAGGGCTGGGCACCTGGGGGCAGGTAACAGTGACCCGGCACCCCTCCGCCCGGGCCTGGGCGGGATAATACTTTCCGTCGGCACCGGCCAGGGCAAAGCCGCTGTCCCCCGGAGCCAGGTACAGTCCGCCGCCGTCCCGGGCGAAGGTCAGGCGCGCCGCGCCCTTTTCCACCCTCCATCCGGTAAGATAGGGAGAGCGCCCGTTCACCGGCAGGCGGTACACGGTGTCCAGCGCCAGCAGCGCCAGACGGGTACCCACAGGTTCCTTGTCCGTGGGATGGATGTTGTCCTCCTCCCCCAGATCCGCCAGCACCGCCAGGGCGACCCCCGGCTCCCGGCGGGCGACGGCGGCCTGGGCGGCGCGGAGCAGCGGCCAGCTCTCCGCCCCGGTATCGGCGGCGAACATGGGCAGCTGCGCCACCAGGAAGGGCAGCGCCGGATCCTGCCAGGTGTCCCGCCAGCAGCGGATCAGCTCCCCCAGCTCCGCCTCGTAGTCCTCCGGCCACAGGGCATTCTGCTCCCCCTGGTAGTACCAGACTCCCCGGATGGCATAGGGGCGGATCCGGGTGAGCATGCTGTCATACAGGTTTCCCGGCCGCTGGAAGCCGGTGGGTCCCGCGGGAGGCGGCCAGGGATACAGGCCGCATTCCGCGTTGAGCACCTTCCAGGTCACATCCGGCTGGGCGGCTCGCCGGGCGGCGATGCGGCGGTTCCAGCTGTCCACCTGCGCCTCATAGGCCAGGCATTCTTCCCGGAACACCTGGTCAGACTTGTCCCCCATTTGCTGATCATACCAGCGGAGCCGCCGCTGTCCCGCGGGAAACCGGGAAAGCACAGACCGGCTCATCCAGCAGTGGGCATAGGTTCCGCCCCAGAAGCATTCCAGAATCCCCACATGCACCTGCAGTTCCCGGGCCAGGCGAACGGCGGCGTAATAGGCCACCGCGGAGAGATTGGCGGCGGTATCCGGGGAGACAATGCGCCAGCCGCTTTGGGCGGCCTCTGCCGCTTCGGGGGTTGTAACCTTGGGGGTGGCATAAAAGTGGAGAAGCCCATTGGCGCAATTGGCCAAAGCCGCATCCCCGCCGGCGGAGGCGGCCAGCGCCAGCTCCATATTGCTCTGCCCCCCGGCCAGCCAAACCTCCCCCAGGTATACCCCGGAAAAGCCCAGCGCTTCCCCGCCGCTTTCCAGGGTCATGGTGTACGGCCCCCCGGCGGCCATAGGCGGCAGGGTAAGCCGCCAGCGGCCGTCGGAATCCGCCCGGGCTTCCTCCCGGAAGCCGGAAAGGGCGCAGCAAACGGTTTCCCCGGGAGCGGCTTTGCCCCACACCGGCACCGGCTTTTCCCGCTGCAATACCATATTGTCGCTGAAAACAGCCCCGGCAGTGAGCTTCATGTTCCTGCGACCTCTTTCAGTCCGGCGAGATTCCGCTCAATCAGGGCGCACCGCTGAGCCACGCAGTCCCGGCTGCGCAGGGGATCGGCGGGGGTGTTGAAGGCATAGTCCAGCAGCTTCTCCAGGGTGGTCGCGGCCACATGGAGCCGGGTGTCGCTGGCAGCGTAGTAGATGTACACCTCGCCGTTCTCCCGGGCAATGGCGCCGTTGGCAAAGACCACGTTGCTCACGTCCCCTACCCGCTCCCAGCCCCGGGGGGCAATCAGGAAGCCCGAAGGCTCGGCAATGACCTTCCAGGGCTTTTCCAGGTCGGTGACGAACAGATAGACCACATACCGCAGTCCCGCCGCGGTATTGCGCACCCCGTGGGCAATGTGCAGCCAGCCCCGGTGGGTTTTGATGGGGGTGGCGCCTTCGCCGTTTTTGGCTTCGGTGATGGTGTGATACCGCCGCGGGGAGGTGATGATCTCCTCATCGATCACCGGATGGGTGATGTCCTGGCACAGGCCGAAGCCGATGCCGCCGCCGGAGCCGGTGTCGATAAAATCGTCCATAGGGCGGGTATAGAAGGCGTATTTCCCGTCTACGAATTCCGGCAGCAGATCCACATTCCGCTGCTGGGGGCTGCGCAGCGTCACCAGGTTGGGCAGCCGCTCCCAGGTTTTCAGATCCCTGGTTCGGACGATTCCCGCGGCGGCAACGGCGGCAGACAGGTCGGGGTTGGAAGGATCCTTGCTTTCGGAGCAGAACACGCCGTAAATCCAGCCGTCTTCGTGCTTGGTCAGCCGCATATCGTAGACGTTGGTCTCCTCCGGACAGGTGTCGGGCAGCTCAATGGGCTTTTCCCAGAAGCGGAAGCCCTCCACCGGAGAGCTGCTCTCCGCCACGGCGAAGAAGCTCTTCCGGTCGCTGCCCTCCACCCGGGCAATCAGATAGTATTTTCCATCCATTTCCATGGCGCCGGAATTGAACACGGCGTTGACCCCCAGCCGCTCCAAAAAGAAGGGATTGGTGTTCCGGTTCAGGTCATAGCACCACTCCAGGGGGATGTGCTCCCGGGTAAGCACCGGATTGACCCAGCGGGTGTAGATCCCGTTATAGAACGACGGGTCTACCCCATTGGGGCGGCTGAGGAACGCCTCCTGCATGGCCTTCCGGCGGGTGTATTCCGGGTGCAGTTCAAACTTGGACATCGGGATTCCTCCTTATCAGTTCCAGGCACATACGGCCGTTGTGGTAGGGGCATTTCCACGGCTCCACAATGGGGCGCCGGGGGTCAGGCCGGCGGTGCTCGTCCAGGCACCAGAACCATTCGCTGCCGGGACGCTTGTCCACCAGGTTGTCCTGAATATAGTGCCACAGATCCCCCGCCGCCCGGGCAAAGGCCGGATCCCCGGACTTGGCATACTCATTGACAAAGCCCAGAACCGCCTCCGCCTGGACCCACCAGACCCGGGTCAGGTCGTCCGCGCCCCGCTCGCACTCGTTGATCACCGAGTGATCCCGGTAGGCTCGTTCATAAATGGCCCGGGCCAGATGGGAGTTGATGGCGGCGATTTCCCCAGAGAGCGCCGGATCGTCCAGAAGGCCGCAGCCCCAGTCCATCAGCCAGCTGGACTCGATGTCGTGGCCGTAGCTGTAAAGATCGATGATGGAACGGTAGTGCCGGTCGAAGAACACCAGCTGCCGGCGCAGCTTCGGGCTGTAGATTTTTTCGGCGTAGATCTTCAGGATGCGCCGCATAGCCTGGGCTGCCTCCCGGGAGGGCGCCGCCTGGTACAAGCCGGCATACCCTTCAAACACGTGCAGCAGGGTATTCATGGTTCTGTCCGCCAGAACGCCGTTTTCGCTGAGCTTTTCGTTGCGCTCCGGCTGCCAGTCCCGGGTGAAGGCTTCCAGATACCCCTGGTCATCGGTGCACCGGGATTCAATCAGAGCAAACAGCTCCCTGGCCAAGGCCAGGGCTTCCCGGCTTCCGGTCAGCTGATAGTAGGCGGCCAGGGCGTAAATCCCAAAAGCCTGGTTGTAGGTGTGCTTGGTGGTATCCAGGGGCTTGCCGTCGCAGGTCAGGCTCCAGTACAGACCGCCGTACTGGCTGTCCAGGCAGTGCTCGACCAGAAAACGGTAAGCGTGGCAGGCGTGCTGCCGGACGTCCGCCCGGCCGGTGAGCAGGGCGGCCCGGGAGAAGAACCAGAGGATCCGGCTGTTGAGAATGCAGCTCTTTTCCGCGGTTTTGTCTACCCGGAGGTCAAAATCCACCAGGCCGTAGTAGCCGCCCTGTTCTTCGTCCCGCAGGTTCATCCAGAAGGGCAGGATGGTTTTGTCCAGCATCTCCTGTGCCGCAGGCGTACTCCGACTCGGTCTTAAAGGCGGTGATGACACAGGAGACGATGGGAACCAGCGCTGCAAAGGCGGCAAAGACCAGCAGGACGTACTTGGCGATGTTCAGCAGCAGCCGCTGGGCCTTGATGGCAATGAGTTCGTTACGCATGGAACATCCTCCTTCAGTTCTTGGCTGTCTCGGCCAGCGCCTTGGGAACCCGGTTCTCCCGGCTTTCCATCCAGCGCTCCACCAGCTTCTGGATATAGGTTACGATCATAATCAATGCCAGCAGCACCACAGCCATGGCGGAGGCAAGACCCACCTTCTGGTCGGTATGGGCCAGCTTGTTCATGATGACAAAGTAGGTGGAGGTGCCGAAGCCGCCGCCGGTGACAACATAGGGCATTTCAAAGGCGGACAGGGCGCCGGAAACGGAGATGATCAGGTTCAGAACCACAATGGTTCGGATAGAGGGCAGGATGATGTCCTTAAACCGGTGCCAGGCGTTGGCGCCGTCAATGTCCGCGGCCTCATACAAAGTGGAATCCACAGAGGCGATGGCGCCGATGAACATCACGATGTTCTGCCCCATGTACTTCCACAGGGAGCAGGCTACCAGCACGATGTTGTTGATGGACTCGTCCCGGAGC
>CALXDT010000107.1 GCA_944387125.1 uncultured Oscillospiraceae bacterium
CCAGCGTGACAGGCTGGCGTGCTAACCGACTGCACCACCGGGCCAGATATTTGGTGGGAACAACAGGGCTCGAACCTGTGACCCCATGCTTGTAAGGCATGTGCTCTCCCAGCTGAGCTATGCTCCCGAAGCCTTCGCCTTGGTTCGTTTGCCTGCTCACCTCAGCGACGTGGTTCATTATACACAAGAACCCATCATTTGTCAAGCACTTTTTTAAATTTTTCTCGACAATTTTTTCTCCACTGGAACCTGGCTGTACCCACCATTTTTTGATGTTTATCAAACTTTCTTTAGGATTTTCCGTATATCCTCCGGTGTGAATTGATAAATCGCATCACAGAACTGGCATTCCACCGGGAAGGTCTTCCCCTCCTGGATGATCTCTTCCAGTTCCTGACGTCCCAGACTGATCAATGCCCGCTCTACCCGCTCCCGGGTGCAGTAGCACTTGTAGGATACCTCTGTCCTTTCCAGGAATGTCACCCCCAACGTCCCGCACACCTGCCCCAGGATATCCTCCGGGGTCAGCCCATGCTCCAGCATGGCGGTCACAGCGCCGGCTCTCTGGATCCCCTCCTCCAGGGCGCTGACTGTCTCCTCCGGGGCGCCGGGAAGCATCTGGATCAGATACCCCCCGGCTACCTTTACCCGGGTATCCCGATCCACCAGAACGCCCAGAGCGCAGGCTGTAGGCGTTTGCTCGCTATGGGCAAAGTATGCTGTCACGTCGTCTCCGATTTCCCCGGAGACAAGCTGTGTCGAGCCGATATAGGGTTCTTTCATTTGCAGATCCCGGATAACGGTAATGGTTCCGTCTGTGCCCACTGTGGCGCCCACGTCCAGTTTTCCGGGATACTTCTCCACCAGCGGCACCTTCGGTTCTGTCACGCAGCCCCGGACATTCCCCTCCGGGTCGGAAACCACGGTGATTGTGCCGATGGGACCGCCGCCCCGGATCTGCAGGGTCATGGAGCCGTTCTCTACCTTCTGCATATTTCCCATCATGGATCCGGCAGTCAGAGCCCTGCCAAAGGCGGCGGTGGCATTGGGTGTTGTGCCGTGGATCTGCGCCCCCCGGCTCACCAGTTCCGTAGAACGTATGGCCACCACTTTGGCAAAGCCATCCATGGTCATGCCACGAATCAAATAGTCGCTCATAATCTCTTTCCCTTTCTTGCTTTGATATAGATCCGCTGCTCCCCTGCCTCCGGCGGCTGATGCTTCCGGTCGCCGTATACCCGAATGCTTGTAAAACCGGCGTCTTTCAGATATCCCACCAGCTCATCCCGGGAATAGGCATATTCCAGATGCTCCTCAAAACTCCGCTCCCACAGGGCGCCCCGGCGCTGGAACAGATCCATTCCGTAGGAGCAGATGCGGGTTTCTTCGTCAAATTCTCCCCGCCAAACGCAATAGACGTCCTCATCTTCATCCAGAAAGACCTGTCCGTCCATGGCACGGAGCTTTTCCGGGGTATTTACGTCAAAAATAAAAATTCCTCCCGGATTCAGCGCCCGATAGATCCGTTGGATCGCCCGGGCACAGTCTTGAGGATTTGTAATGTAATTCATGCTGTCCAGAGCGCAGACAGCCAGATCCACCCCCCGGTACAGATGCAGCCTCTGCAGGCTCTGGCAGATGAACCACGGAGCATGTTCATCCCCTTCGGCCTTCTGGCGAGCCACAGTAAGCATTTCCTCCGACAGATCAACGCCGATAACCTGCAGCCCCTTCTCCGCCAGGATCCGCGCCACAGAGCCGGTACCGCAGGCCAGGTCTGCCGCCGTTCGGGGACGCAGGCCTTCCTGCTCCAGGATCTCAAAATAAAAGTCCACCACAGCCCGGTAGTCCACATCATTGGTCAGGCGGTCATAGCTCACCGCCAGAGCTTCATACGCTGCCATAGGCACCTCCCTTTAACAGCAAAGCATCCCGACCCAGGGGATCGGGATGCGGTAATGTGCAGCTCAGCGCTTGAAGATGCTGAAAATCTCGTCAATGTCGCTCATGTCCGCAGGCTTTGTGGGCTGCTGGGCAGCGGCCACAGGGGTATCGATATCCTCGGGTACAAAGCTGGGCGTGGAACGCGCTGCCTTGGCCGCTCCGGAAGCCCTGGGGGCAGAGGTCTCAGGCTTCAGGTCAAAGCCTGTAGCAATGACTGTAACCCGCATCTCGTCCTGGAACTCATCGGAGATCGTGGCGCCGAAAATAATGTTCGCGTCGGGGTTGGCAGCCTCCTGCACAATGCCGGCGGCGGTTTCCACATCATCCAGCGTCATTTCAGAGGAGCCGGTAACATTCACCAGAACGCCGGTGGCACCGTTGATAGAGGTCTCCAGCAGGGGGCTGGAAACGGCGGTGGTGGCGGCCTGCTCAGCCTTCTCCCGGCCGGAGGCAGTGCCCACACCCATATGCGCCCTGCCCGCGTCTTTCATAACCGCGGAAACGTCGGCAAAGTCCAGATTAATGATTACGTTCTTACAGAAGCCCACCAACTCGGAGATCGATGTGACCGCCTGCTTCAGCACATCGTCGGCAATGCCGAAGGCGTTGGCAAAGGTGATCTTCTGATCTGTAACATATTTCAGCCGGTCGTTGGGGATGATGATCAAAGAGTCCAGCTTCCCGTTCAGATCCGCGATGCCCTGCTCAGCCTGACGCATCCGGTTGGCGCCCTCGAACTTGAAGGGCTTCGTTACCACGCCGACGGTGAGGATTCCGGCCTCGTGCGCCAGATCCGCCACAATGGGCGCGGCGCCGGTGCCCGTTCCGCCGCCCATACCGGCGGTGATGAAGACCATGTCGGTATCTTCCAAAGCCTTGCTGATGGCAGCCCGGGACTCTTCCGCGGACTTGCGGCCGATCTCAGGCTTGGAGCCGGCGCCCATGCCGCCGGTGAGCTTCTCACCGATCTGGATTTTATTCTTGCAGACGGATTTGTTCAGATCCTGCTTATCCGTATTCACAACCACAAAATCCACGCCGCCTACGCCGGCATCGATCATTCGGTTGATAACGTTATTACCGGCGCCGCCAATGCCGATCACTTTGATCTTGACAACACGATCCTGTAAACTTTCGGGCATATTACTCTTCCTCCTATGTATCTTTTCGCGGTTATCGGAATTCCGCATCCGGTTATTCTTTTTACTCATGCTCTTTACATTCTATCCTCATTTTTGAAATTGGTCAATAGAAAATCTGAGATTTCGCCAAAATATTTACAAAATTCTTACATTACAATCCACGCTTTGGATGGTCAGAACGCCCTCCGGAAGGGTATTTTCCCGATGCCGTCACGAGAACGGCGTATATCCCACCTGATCTGTCCAGATCCGGAAGCTGACATCCAGCATGCCGGACTGGTAGTCGCTCAGCTGCATAATCACGTCGTTCATACAGCTGATCTTGTATTCCAGATTGGAGGAATCTCCCAATGTGACCTGATACCGGGTACCGTACCAAAGGACGATATTCTCGATCTGGCTCACATCCACACTGGCCGCGTCACCGACAATATCATTGGCTTCCAGCGCCTGGAGGATCTCCAGCGCCGCGCTCAGCCGCTGTTCTCCGGTGACAGTTGCCAGGATGGGGGCTCCGCTTTCGTCGGTGGCTGTGGGCGCTTCCTCCGCCGCTACAGCCGTCTGCTGCAGCCCCGGGCTTTCCAGCGCAACACCCAGAACCTTGGTGTAGTTGGAAGCCTTGCCGCTGTTGGTCTGCTCCACCACGCGTCCCTGGGAGGTGATCAGCCACCACTGGCCGTTGGTATCCTGGATGGAATACACGACCTCTTCTTCCACGACGATAATATTGACAGTATCCGGTAATTTTATACCAAAACTCACATCCTTGACATAAGGAAGATTCGCTTTGATCTGCGCCCCGGCTCTGGATCGGCTGAAGGTCAGCAGGCTGTCCCCTTCGGCAATGCCGGAGGCCTCCCGCACCGCCCAGGGGGTATAGACCTCTGTACCGGAGACGGTAATCACTTCCACCTTGAAGAACACCGAAAGCCCCATGACCAAGGCCACGACCACCGCCGTTACGGTAATCAGCTGCACCAGCAGACGATCCCGGTTAAAGGCCTGCGGACTGGTATAGATCACCGCGGGCGCCGGCTGCTGGGCCCTGCGCTTCCGGCGGGCAGAGGGGCTTTCCTTGCGCTTGGCCTTGGATTTGGCCCGGGCGCTTTTGATGATTCCCTGAATGCTTTCCCCCATCCGAACGATCCCGGACTTCTCCTTGGGCTTGCTGTTGCCATAAGCTCTGCGCTTGCCGCCAATCCCGTCCGCAGGATCCGGCCGCCGGCGGCTTTGCTTCTGCTTCCGGTTTTTTTGCGCCTGCTTCCCGGAAGCGGGGCGGCTCTGGAGTTTCCTGGCGTTTCCCCCGGGCTGCTGCTCGGGACGCTTCCGCTCCGGCGCCGTCTCTCTGGACGGACGCTTCTGCTCCGGCGCCACCTCTCTGGGCGGACGCTTCTGTTCCGGCGCCTCCTGCCGGGGACGCTTCTGTTCTTTCGGTTCCTGGCGCGGCGGGCGATTCTGCTCCCGGACCTCCGTCCGGGGCTGCCGTTCCCGGGATTCCCTTCCGGCAGATCCCTGCTCCGGCGCGCCGGAAGGGCGCCGCTGCCCGGACGTTTGGGCCCGCTGCTGCCTTTCCGCCGGGCTTCGCTGTGCTTTTTCCGGCGCAGCAGGCTGCGCGCTCTGGGGGCGCCGCTGAGGGGGGCGGGAAGCGCCCTGGGGGGCTTTCCGTTCCGCCTGCCCGCGATTCTTTTGTGTTGTATCCATTCTGTTCCTCCTGGAGTAAGGGGACTTGCAAAGGGCTATCCGGGAGAATGCTCACCCAAATCCCTGTTCCGCGTTCCGCGCAAGCATCATCTGAAGATTTCCCTGTGAAAGCTCCGCATTCACAGGAATTTTAAAGAAATATCGGCATCTCGCCCCTTGGGGGCAGCCGATGCGAATGCATATCCGTACCCATGCGCCGAAGGCTTTCCTGTATGGCGGCGCGCCGCGAAAGCCCGTGGGTATTTCATCAGCGCTTGGACAATTCTTCCACGATCTGGCAGATCCGCTCGGTGGAGTCCGGCCGGGACATGGCCAGAAGTTTCCGGGACATCTCCTCCCGGCGCTTCTCATCTGCCAGCAAAGACCGGATCTGTTCATACAAGACCGAAGCCGTGCATTCTTTTTCCAGCAGCACCACCGCACCGCCCCCCTCTTCCAGCACCCGGGCATTTTTCTCCTGGTGGTTGTTGGTCACATTGGGAGAGGGGATCAGAATGCAGGGGGTTCCGGAGGCCGCGATTTCATTGCAGGTGGCGGAGCCGGCGCGGCCGATCACCACGTCCGCCGCGGCCATCACTGCGGGCATATCGTAGATATATTCCCGGACATCCAGGGCGGGACAGTTTTCATAATCCACCCCGTGATCCCTGATCCGCTGGGGCATCCACTCCTTGCCGAAGCTGCCGGTGGCGTGAATATGGTGGAATGGGAATCCATCCGCCTGCTCCAGGGGCATCATGTCCGCAATGGTCTCATTCATGACCTTCGCTCCCTGGCTGCCAAAGGCGGAGACCACCACATGGCCTTCCAATCCCAGGGCCTTCCGGGCCTCGTCTTTTTTCATGTAGAGGAATTCCTGACGAACGGGCATGCCCACCACTTCCACCCGCTCCCGGCGGCGGTAGTACCCGGCACTTTCCCCAAAGGCCACCAGCACCCGATCGGCCTTATTGGCCGCCAGCTTGGTGGTGACGCCGGGCACGGCGTTGCTTTCATGAACGCAGGTGGGGATCTTCATAGACTGGGCGGCGTACAGCGCCGGGAAGCTGGCGTAGCCGCCGGTGCCGATGACCACATCCGGCTGAAACTCCTGAAAAATCCCCTTGCAGGCCTTCACCGCATCCAGAACGCACTTTACGGCGTAGAGATTCTTTTTCAAAGCGGCCAGGTTCTTCCCCCGGCTGAGGCCGGAGCCGGGAAGGCACTTGACCGCATACCCCGCCTGGGGCACCAGGGTTTCTTCCATATGCCCCACAGCGCCGATAAACAGGATCCTGCAGTCCGGATGCCGCTCTTTCATCATATTGGCCACTGCAATGGCGGGGTTAATATGCCCCGCTGTACCACCGCAGGTAAAAATCAAATTCATAAGGATCCCTCCTGGATCTTTCTCTGGTTTCTGTGTCTGGATATACTCAAAACGATTCCCATCTCCCCCAGATTCACCGCCAGCGCCGTCCCGCCGTAGGAAAAAAACGGCAGGGCAATGCCTGTGGAAGGGAGCAGATTCGTAACTACGCAAAGATTCAAAATGGTTTGCACCGCAATCAGGGTGATCAGCCCCGCGGCAAAAACCGTAGAAAACCGGTCGGGAGCGCGGAGCGCGATCCAGTACCCCCGGAGGATGGTCGCGGAAAACAGCGCCACAATTGCCGCGGCTCCCACCAAGCCCAATTCCTCACAGCAGATGGCAAAAATATAATCGTTATACTGAAAAGGCAGATAGAGGTATTTTTGCCGGGATTTCCCATAGCCCAGCCCGAACAGTCCTCCGGAGCCGATGGCGTACAGGGACTGAAGGATCTGATAGCCGGTGTCGCCGGGATCCTGCTCCGGGTGGAGCCAGGCAGTGACCCTGTCTCCCGCATAGCCCATAAAGCTGATATAGATTACCACAAACACCACCGCGGCCCCGGCGCCGGCCAGGAGCCACTTGACTTTGGTGCCCGCCACAAACATCATCACCACCGCCACCATGCCCATGAGCATGATCGCTGACAGATGCTTTTCCAGCGCCAGGGGGATCAGGATCCCCAGCAGCGCCATGCCAAATCCCAAAACGCCGTAGCGAAAATCCCTCGCTTTCCCGCCGAAGCCCTTGGTCAGGCGGGCAAACAGCAGGATCATGGTAAACTTCGCCACCTCGGACGGCTGAAATTGAATGCCCGCCAAGTTGATCCAGCGCTTGGCGCCGTTCACTTCCTCCCCCACCGCCAGTACCGACAGCAGCAGCAGGATGCTGACGCCATACAGCGGCCAGGCCAGCCGATACCAAAAGGCAGCGGGAAGGCGGCTGAAGCCGTACATGGCCGCAAGACCGATGGCCGCGCACACCGCCTGCTTTTGCAGATATTTTGTAGAAATCTCATAACCGGTGTCATACTCGCTCTGGGCATAGCTTGCGGAATACAGAACCGCCAGCCCAACGACGAGCAGAAGAATCACCAGAAATAAAAACGGTTGGTCAACACCTTCGCTCCGGCGGCCGCTCCGCCGGATGCGGTCCTCATTGGCACGGAGAGACCGCTCCGATGCCATATTACGCTCCTTCCGAAAGGGGGCTTACCCCATCAGTCCTCTGATTCCAAACCAGGCGATCGCACACATGACCGCGGATACCGACGCAAAGGTCAATACGATCTTTTCTTCCTTCCAGCCGCACTTTTCAAAGTGATGATGAATCGGCGCCATTTTAAACAGCCGCTTGCCGTGGGTCAGCTTGAAATAGCTCACCTGCAGAATATCGGACATGGCCTCGCACACATACACAAAGCCCACCAGAATCAGGATCAGGGGCATATCCAGCGCGAAGGCCATGGTGCTGACGACGCCGCCCAGGAACAGCGATCCCGTATCGCCCATGAACACCTTCGCCGGGTGCCAGTTGTAGAACAGGTAGGCAATCAGGCCCCCTGCCAAGGCGGCCGGAAGCAGTGCCAGATCATGCTTCCCCAGCGCTACCGAAGCAGCGGCGAAAAACACCATCACCGGAAGGGTCACGCTGCCGCACAGACCATCTACGCCGTCGGTGAGATTCACGGAGTTGACGCAGCCCACCATCACAAACATGGCAAAGAAAATGTAAACAATCGGATGCAGGTCAAAGCTGATATTCCAAAACGGGATGTACAGATGGGTATTCATGCTGCCGTTTTTGTACATGGCGTACAGGAACAGCGCGGACACCGCCATTTGCAGCATGGCCTTCTGCAGCGATGTCAGACCCAGATTCCGGTGGAATCTGGCTTTGGTAAAATCATCTAAAAATCCAATGAACCCGAAGCAGAGCGCCAGAATCAGCACATAGAATCCGGTATAGTCCGTCATATCGGGCAGATTCATCAGCATGCATAACACAGCCGCGAATATAAACATCAGTCCGCCCATCATAGGGGTGCCGGCCTTGGAATTGTGCCAGGTGGGTCCGATCTCCCGGATGGACTGCCGCGCCAGCTTCCGCAGCAGCGGGATCAGAAAATACCCCAGGATGCCGGAAAGGGCGCAGCCGATCAGGGCTGTCAGGATGATTCTTGTCATGTTCTCTTCCTCCGTTATGTTTCGTCCCGCAGGAACGCTTCCAGCACCAGCTCCAGGTGCACGCCGTGGCTGGCCTTAAACAGCAGCACATCCCCCGGCTTGGCCATCTGCTTCAGGGCAGCCACCAGCTTATCCCGATCCTGGAACACCAGGCACCGGTTTTCCGGCATGCCGCCGGTGATGGTGCCATCCCGCACCCGAGCCGCCAGCTCGCCGTAAACAAATACCAGATCCGCTTTTTCGGCGGCGATCCGCCCTACCCGGTAGTGCTCCGCCTGCGCCCGTTCCCCCAGCTCCAGCATATCTCCCAGAACGGCGATCCGCCGGCCGGGGCGGTTGCCCAGAACGTTCAGCGCCGCCGCCATGGATTCCGGCCCGGCATTGTAGCAATCGTTGATAATGGTATAGTCCCCCGCCTGGTAAATCTCCTGGCGTCCGGAAATGTTGCGGAACCGGGAGAGACATTCTCCGATCCGCTCCGGCGGAACCTGCAGCTTCAGCGCCACCGCAACGGCAGCCAGCGCGTCGTGAACATAGTGCTCCCCTTCCAGCCGCAGCGCCACCGGAATGGACAGCCTCCCGGCCTGCACCTGAAAGCGCAGGAACTCCCCTTCCTGACGCACATCCAGGCTGCGCACGTCGCACCCCTCCGATTCACCGAAGTAGGTGATCCGCTGGGTTGGCTCCCGATCCAGATTTCGAAGCATGGTGTCGTCGCCGTTGAGCAGCAGCATGCCCTTGGGATCCATGCCCTCTACAATCTCCATTTTGGCCTTGCGGATCCCCTCCTGGGAACCCAGGAACTCCATATGGGCGGTGCCGATGTTGATGATCACCGCCACATCCGGACGGGCAATCTGGGACAGATACCCAATCTCGCCAAAGTGGTTCATGCCCATCTCCAGCACCGCCACCTGGGTATCCTCCGGCATTGCCAGAATGGCCATGGGCATGCCGATATCGTTGTTATGGTTGGCAGGGGTTTTGCTGACCCGGAAGGTGCTTCCCAGCACCGTGGCGATCATTTCCTTGGTGGTGCTCTTGCCCGCGGAGCCGGTGACAGCGATCACCCGGGCGTCCATGCCCTTCAGGGCTTCCCGGGCGATGTCCCCCAGGGCTTTTCTGGGATCGGCCACATAGATGGCGGGATAGTCCCCCATCCTGCGGTTGCACAGCACAGCGGCCGCCCCCCGCTCCATAGCCGCGGGAATATAATCATGTCCATCCCGGGTTCCCTGAAGCGCCACGAACAGCTGTCCCGGCTGAAGGATCCGGGTGTCGTTATTGGCACCGGAGAAAACAATCTCCGCATATTGATCCTCTACTGTGCCGCCGCACCAGCGGGCGGCCTGACGAAGTGTAATATTAGCCATGTTTATTCCTCAATTCCTGCAGGTAGGCTGCGACCACTTCCCGTTCATCCAAATGCAGCTTTTTGCCGCCGATGTCCTGATAGGTCTCATGGCCTTTTCCCGCAAGTACAATTATATCATTTTTTTTGCCAATGTCCATAGCATATCTGATGGCCGAGGGACGATCTTCTATTACAATATATTCTCCGTCTTCCGGCTTTACCCCTTTCAGGATATCCTCAATGATGGCCATAGGCTCTTCCGTGCGGGGATTGTCGGAAGTAATCACCGCCACATCAGCCAGCCGCACGCCGATGCTGCCCATAATGGGGCGCTTCATGGGATCCCGGTCGCCGCCGCAGCCGAACACCGCGATGACCCTTCCCCTGCAGAAATCCCGCACAGAGGCAAGGACATTTTCCAAGCCGTCCGGGGTGTGGGCATAGTCGATGAGCACGCTGTAAGGCATCCCCGGCGTGGGAACCACCTCCACACGCCCCTTGACCCCCTGCGCCCGGGACAGTGCGGCGGCGCAGGCTTCCAGGGGGATCCCCAGCTGGGCGCCGATTCCCAGCACCGTCAGGGCGTTGTACACCGTGAACCGTCCGGGAATGGGCAGCGCAACGGGCACTTGCGTTTTCCCATATTGGGCGGTGAACGCCACCCCCCGGGCATGGAGGGCAATGTCTTCGGCGCGCAGATCCCCCCGACCCTCCGCTGAGGTGGTCAGCACCGGGCAGGCCGCCGCCGCCAGAATCTGCCCGGCATAGCCGTCGTCCAGATTCACCACCGCTTTGCCGCACCGGCGGAACAGTTCTGCCTTGGCCTGACAATAGTTTTCCATGGTGTGGTGGAAATCCAGATGGTCCTCCGTCAGATTGGTAAAGGCTGCCACCTGGAAGCGGATGCCGCCGATCCGCTCCAGGGCTACCGCATGGCTGGAAACCTCCATCACCACATGGGTGCATCCGGCGGCGCGCATCCGCGCAAACAGCATTTGCAGCTCAAAGCTCTCCGGTGTGGTTCGCTCGGTGGGAAGGATCTCCTGACCAATCATGTTGGCCATGGTGCCGATCAGCCCCACCTTCGCACCCAGGGTCTGTTCCAGCACCTGCTTCAGCAGCAGGGTGACAGAGGTCTTGCCGTTGGTGCCGGTGACTCCGATCATGGTCATGGTTTCCGCCGGGTGCCCAAAGAAATTGCACCCCAGCGCCGCCAGTGCCAGCCGGTCAGACGCCACCAGAATGTAGGGCACATCCCCTTCCGGCTTTTTGGCCGTTACCACAGCCGCCGCGCCTTTTTCCAGTGCCATGGGAATAAACCGGTTCCCATCGGCAGCAAATCCGGATATGGCCACAAACAAGCTGTCCCTGGTGACATTCCGGGAGTCATAATATACGTTTTTGATCTCCAGGTCAAGACTGACTGTGCATTCCAGCACCTGAATTCCCTGTAAAAGCGCTATCAGCTTCATATATTTCTCCTTTTCCAGGGGATGTTAATCCCGCGCCGATGTGTCGGTGAACTCCAATGTAATGGTGGTTCCCACCGGAACCTGCATATCCTTGCTGTGGCTCTGCGCCGTTACTGTAACGCCGGGAGAGATCTGGTCGTTGCCTGTGACCAAAACGTACAGCCCCAAAGCCCCCGCGGCGTCGCTGGCCTGCTGGCGGTTCATTCCCAGAAAATCAGGCACTGCCACCATCCGCCGGGAAACCTGTTCTCCCATATACAGCAGAACCTGGCTGCCCCCGGGAATGGTCTGACCTGCCGCCGGGATCTGCCCTGTAACCGTTTCTCCGCTGCCGATTCCCTTGGCTGTCAAACCGTTATCCTTTAGTTTACGCTCTGCGTCCTCCCATGTCAAGCCGGACATATCTTCCAGCAGGATTTCCCGCCCGGCCGCCTCGTCTTCACCGTACACCCGCTCCACCCCCAGATAGGGCAGAATATCCGCCATCACCGCCCCCACAGTGGGCGCGGCCATAACGCCGCCGGAGATATAGATCCCGGTGCTTCGGGAGGGGGTGTCCAGCGCCACCAGCACAATGTACTCCGGATCCTCCATAGGGGCAATGCCCACAAAGGATACGATCTTATCCTGCACCCGCTGGCCGTTTTCGTCAAACACGTCGATCTTTTCGCTGGTGCCTGTTTTTCCGCCGATGGAGAAGCCGGCCACGCTGGCATTCTTCGCCGTCCCTTCCGTAACCACCGAACGAATCAGCTGCCGCATGGTCTGGGAAGTCTCTTCCGAAATGGTGCGGCGGGTGACGGTTGGCTCTGCCTTCATAACCGTGTTTCCGTCGGCATCGATGATTTCACTGACCAGGTACGGCTCCAGCAGCTCGCCCCCGTTGACCACCGAAGCAATGGCCCGCACCAGCTGCAGCGGCGTAATCTTGAAGGTCTGGCCGAAGGAGCCGGAAGTCAGGGATGCGGTGCCCCACTTGTCCGTATCCGTTATCAGGGCCTTGTCAAAGAAAACGCCCTTGCTCTCTCCGGAAAGATCCAGACCGGTTTTTTCCAGAATCCCAAATGCTTCAATATACTCGTAAAACCGCTGTCCCCCCAGCTTCAGGGCGATATGGGCAAAGGCGATGTTGCAGGAGTTTTGCAGCGCCTGGGGCGTCTGCTGTGCCCCGTGTCCGGCGGAACGCCAGCAGTGCAGCAGCTGGGCGCGCCCCGGAATCTGCTCCGCCCCGGCGCAGAAGAACGGGGTGTTCAAATCGATGGCGCCGCAGTCCAGAGCCGCGGCCATGGTCAGCACCTTGAAGGTGGAGCCGGGCTCATAGCCGTCCGAGATCACCCGGTTTCGCCACTGCTTCAGGCGGGCATTGTTCAGCGCCTGCTGGTATGCCTCTTTCCCCGACTGGTATTCCTGGCTGTCCTGTTCCAGCTCCTGGTACGCCTGCTCCAGCTGCTCCAGCTTCTCCAGGGCCTTGGGATCGGTCACTTCCAGATACTGGTTCGGATCATAGCTTCCCAGGGTAGCCATGGCCAGAATTTCGCCGGTTTTGCAGTTCATTACCAGGCCAAAGGCGCCGTTTTGCACATCGTAACGGGCAATGGCACTTTGCATCTGCTTTTCCAGGCAGGCCTGCACCGTGGTGTCCAGGGTCAGAATCACGCTGCATCCCTGCCGGGAAGCCACATAGTTTTCATAGGAAAAGGGCATATCCATTTCATTGTTGCCCTTGGTGGTAATCACCCGGCCGGTGCTTCCGGACAGGTAACTGTTATAAGACGCCTCTACCCCCTCGGAGCCTTCATTGGAGGCATTGGTAAAACCCACCACCTGAGCTGCCAGGGTGCCGAAGGGATAGGTTCTCCGGGATGACGGCTCCAAATGGATGCCTGAGATCTGATGCTCCCGGATATATTCCCGGATCCGCCCGGCTGTTTCCTCTTCCACATTGGCGGCGATCTGCTTGTATCGCTTGGTAATATCCCCGGCCTGCCGGGCAATCCAATCAGGATCCTTTTCCAGCAGCTCCCCAATGAAGCAGGAGAGCGCGTCGATATCCGCCTTGGACTGCTTCAGCTCATGGGGATCCAGATACACCGTTTCCACGCTGACAGAGGCGGCCAAAATGTTCATGTTCCGATCGTAAATATCCCCCCGGTGCGCCGTCACCTGGGTGGTGCGGGTCTGATTCCGCAGAGCCAGATCCGCGTAATAGGAAAAGTTCGCGATCATCAGATCATACAGCCGCAGCAGCACCGGCACAAAGGCCAGCAGTCCCAGCACCAGCGCCGTGATCAGAATCCTTTTGTGCTGTCCGCTGTTCATCCGCAGCCGCTCGTAGCCGCGCTTTCCCGTCTCCCCCATCGGCACCAACCCTTTCTTCGGATACTGTGTGCTGCGCAACGTCAAACATCCCGGAAGCCAGGGGAACCTCTGCATCAATCCGCGTTTTTCCAATCCCACCTGCGGATGATTCAGCGGTCTGTCCCATTGTCAAGAATGGGCAGCAAGGGAATCCCTCGCCGCCCATTGCTATCTTAATTGTATGGGGTATTCCCGGGTTTATTCCCAGAGACCGTTCCAGAACCAGCGAAGCTCCTCCAGCCAGGTGGTCTCCGGCTCCGGTTCCGGTACCGTCACCACCACGGTTCGGGTCTGCGCCTCCTCAATGGGAATCAGCCCCAGTCCCAGAGCCTTGGATTGGATCTCCTCCAGGTCATAGCTGCTCTGATACTCTCTGTTCAAAGCAGCATTCTCCTTCTTCAGCTGGGAAAGGTACGCGGAAGCGCTCTCGTGCTGCGCCCAATCTGTCCGAAGCTGAAAAACACCCACGACCATCGCCGCCAGCATCACCAGTGCCACCGCGATGCTCAGAATCGCCACAGGGTCGATGAAGACCTTTTCCACCCGCTCCAGTCTGACCAACGGCAAACGGGTCTTGGCCTTCTTCCTGCTTTTGACCTGCGCCAGTTTCCGGGCTTCGCTGCCATGAATATAAAACTGACCCACATATTGGATCTCCGGTTTCTGGATCATGGTACATTCTCCTCTTATGGCTGGTTTATAACTTTTCGCAGATTCGCAGCTTGGCGCTTCTGGCTCTGGGGTTCCGCTCCAGCTCTTGTTCGCCGGAGACAATGGGCTTTTTGGTAATCAGCTTCACCTGGGGCGTCTTTCCGCAGACGCACACCGGGAAGCTGGGCGGACAGGTGCAGCCCTTGGCGGCATTGGCCATGGCGTTTTTCACAATCCGGTCTTCCAGAGAATGGAAGGTGATTACCGCCAGCCGTCCCCCCTTGTTCAGCAGCGGAACCGCCTTTTCCAGCGCCTCGGACAAGTCGCTCAGCTCGTCGTTCACCGCAATGCGGATCGCCTGGAAGCTGCGCTTGGCAGGATGCTGCTTTTCCCGCAGGGCTGCCGGGGGCATGGCTCCCCGAATTACATCCACCAATTGCAAAGTGGTTTCAATGGGCGCGCTTTCCCGCCTGCGGCAGATGGCGGCGGCGATTTGGGGCGCGTAGCGCTCTTCCCCATATTCGTAAAGAATCCGCTTCAGCTCCTCATACGGCCACTGGTTGACCACCTGGTAAGCGTCCCGGGTGTCCTGGCTGTCCATGCGCATATCCAAAGGCGCGTCTGCCATGTAGGAAAACCCCCGCCGGGCATCATCCAGCTGGGGGGAGGACACCCCCAGATCCATCAGGATCCCGTCCACCCGGTCAATGCCCAGGCTGCCCAGCGCCTCATCCATCCGGCGGTAGTTGCCGTGAACCAAAGATACCCGATCCCCGTAAGGCGCCAGCCGCTTTTCCGCCGCTGCCAGCGCGGCGGGATCCCGGTCGATGCCCACCAGCCGGCCGGTGGTGAGCCTGGCCGCAATCCGGCTGGAATGCCCCGCGCCGCCCAGGGTGCCGTCCACATAGATTCCGTCGGGGCGGATATTCAGCCCCTGGATGCATTCCTCCAGCAGCACTGAGATATGATGAAATTCGTTCACAGTCCGATCGCCTCCAAGGATGCCAGCAGCTTCTCCGGCGTCAGATTCTCCGCCTCAAAGGCCTGGAATTCTTCCGCGTCCCAGATCTCCGCCTGCCCGGCGCGGCCGACAATCATAACCTCCCGGTTAATCCCCGCGTAATGCAGCAGAAAGGGCGTCAGCCCGAACCGAAACTGCCTGTCCGGCGTGCATTCTGCGGCGTTCATAAAAATCAAGCTGGTAGCTCCCGCCCGCTGAGAAATACTCAGGGCGTTGAAGTTCTCAGACAGCCTTTCCCATTCCGACGCGGTGTAAACCGTCAAACACCGGTGGCCGCAGTTGACGCCCAGCGTGACAAAGAAGGTCTCTCCCAGTTCACCGCGCAGCTTCGAGGGAACGAACAGACGCCCTTTATCGTCCAGCTTTGCAGGATACTTTCCAATCACAGGCGTCTCCCTCCCTTTTGCTCCACTTTACTACCCTTTTACGCCAATTACAGACAGTATACTACCATTGCCCGGGAAAATCAATCCTTTTCTTGTGCATTTTTCGATTTTCTCCCGGAAAACGCCTATTTTCGCACATTCGTTCTATTGTTTTTGGAAGTTTCTTCCTTATTTTTTCAGTCTCATTTCATTCCCATAGATCAAAGGAAGCGCAGCAGGGAAAACCCGCCGCGCTTCTCAATCCTATGCGAAGGTAACGCCTCCCCCATCCAGTCCCAGCCTGACCCGGCCCGGCTTTCGGGAGCACCGGAGCAGAAAGCTGGCCAGAGGGCCTTCCACCTCCGTCTGCACCAGCCGGCGCAGCTGCCGGGCGCCATCCTTACCCGGGCATTTTCCCAGCAGGTAGGAGGCCAGCTCCTGGGGATATTGCAGCTGTGTGCCCATGGCCTGGGTGCGATCCTGAAGCTGCCGAAGGTATTTCCAGGCAATGGCCTCCATGGCTCCCGTGTTCAGTTCCCGGAAGGCCACCGTCTGATCCACCCGCCCCAAAAACTCCGGGGAAAACGCCTGACGCAGCGCCTCGCCGATCTCCGCTTCTTTGCCTTTGGCGCAGAAGCCCAATCCCTCTCCCCGGAGCTGGCCGCCCACATTGGAGGTCATGACCAGAATCGCGTTTTTAAAGCTGACCCGCCGTCCGGCGGAATCCGTCAGCACCCCCTCTTCCATCACCTGAAGCAGAATCCCCAGTACATCCGGGTGGGCTTTTTCCAGCTCATCCATCAATACCAGGCAGTACGGACGGCGGCGCACCACCTCTGTCAGCTTGCCTCCCTCCTCATACCCCACATAACCGGGCGGCGCGCCGATGAGCCGGGACACACTCTGCTTTTCCATAAACTCCGTCATATCCAGCCGGATCATCGCGTCCCGGCTTCCGTACACTTCCTCCGCCAACGCGCGGCACAGCTCCGTCTTCCCCACGCCGGTGGGACCGGTGAACAGCAGGCAGGCTATGGGTCTGCCGGCATCCCGGATCCCGGAGTATCCCCGGCGCACCGCCTCCGCCACGGCGCTTACCGCCTGTTCCTGCCCCACCACATGGGCGGACAGAAGCCCCTCCAAGCCCAGCAGCCGCTCCCGTTCCCCGGCGGTGAGACGCCCCACCGGGATACCGGTTCTGGCAGAGACCACCCAGGCAATGTCCGCGGCTGTGACGCTTCGGCAGCGGCGTCCCTCGGCAGGTTTGGTCAGGGTCTGCATCTTATCCCGCAATTCCGCCGCCTTTTCAAACCGCCGCTCCCGCACCGCGCCCTGAAGCTCCTGTTCCAGCTCTTTGCGCATCGCGCCGCCCCGGGTGGTTTGGATTTCCTCCATCCGCGCCCGGGCCGCTCCTTCGTCCAGAAGGTCAATGGCTTTGTCCGGAAGATACAGATCCGGCAGATACCGAACGGAAAGCCGCACCGCTTCCTTCAGCGCTTCCTCGGTGATCCGCAGGTGGTGGTGCCGCTCCAAACCCGGTTTCAGCGCCCGTAAAATGGCCAGGGCGCCGCTTTCCCCCGGTTCCTCCACCGGCACCGGGCGAAAGCGCCGTTCCAGCGCCGCGTCCTTTTCAATGTATTTTCGGTATTCCTCCCGGGTGGTAGCGCCCAGCATCTGCAGCTCTCCCCGCCCCACAGCCGGTTTGAAAATGTTGGCACCGTCAATGGCGCCTTCCGCCGCGCCGGCGCCTACAATGGTGTGCATCTCATCCACGAACAGAATGACGTCCCCGCTCCGGCGGATCTCCGAAAGCACATCCCGCAGCCGCTCCTCAAACTCGCCCCGGTATTTTGTCCCCGCCACCAGGCTGGCCATATTCAGGCTGACCAGCCGTTTGTCCTTCAGCTGAGGGGGAACGCAGCCCATGGCCATCCGCTGCGCCAGCCCTTCCGCAATGGCGGTTTTGCCTACCCCCGGCTCTCCCACCAGAGCCGGATTGTTTTTGTTCTTTCGGCAGAGGATCCCAATGACCATGTCGATCTCCTTATCCCTGCCGATCACCGGCTCCATCGTGGATGCTTTCATGATCAGATCCTCACCGAACTGCTCCAATAGCTTCGTGCTGACCGCCTCCTTTTTTCCTTTTCCGGGAGCGCTCTGCTCCCACCGCAAATGATCCACCATATGGGTAAACAGCTGATCCGATTGGATCCCGCTGAGCCGCAGCAGCTCTCCCGCCCCGGATTGCTCCTGTCTGGCCATGGGCAGCAGCAAATGGCAGGGACGGATCTCCCGGCTGCCCTGTGCTTTTGCTTCCCGCGCCGCCAGGCGCAGCAGCTCCCGGGCGTCTCCGGTCAGTCCCTGGGGCAGAGGCAGATCCGGTGTGCCGGCGCCGTACAGCAGCTGCGCCATCGCCTCGGCCACCTGGGGATCCAATCCCAGCAGCCGCAGCATCTGCCCCTCCCCCGCCGGCTCCCAGGCCATGGCCAGCAGCAGGTGCACAGAATCCACATAGCTGTGGCCCAGATTCCGGGCTTTTTGTCCCGCCTGCTGAATCAGCTCCGCGGTCATAATGTGATAACGCACTGTTTCCCTCCAACGTCGGCCGGAAAATCCAGGCCCTTTCTTTTCCGAAAAATCATTGCCATGGCCGCAAAAAAATATTCGCCTTTTTTGAAAAAGGAATTGCAATTTCCAAAATTCATGCTACAATGAAGGTACGTTATGCACATAACGCACAATACTTAACAAGAAAATGGAGGTAATACCATGGCTTACAAGATTACTGACGCTTGTGTTTCCTGCGGCTCCTGCGCCGAGCAGTGCCCTGTGGAAGCCATCTCTGAAGGCGACGGCAAGTATGTCATCGACGCTGATGCCTGCGTTTCCTGCGGCTCCTGCGCCGAGCAGTGCCCCGCCGACGCTATCGAGGAAGGCTGATTTTCTTCATAACCCCAGATTGGCCTGCGCGAACCTTGCGCAGGCCGATTTTTTATTGTATAATGACCGGGAATCCTCTGAACCAATCGCCTGCTGTCCCCCGGAGCTTTTGCCGGAAGCCCGGGAGGAAACACGCCGGCGGCTTTCAGCCAGGGGTCCGCATTTTTCACAGTTTTTATGGAGGCCGGGATGGAGTATCTTTCCAATGAATTTACCCTGGAAATCAGTGCAGGCGCCTTCCCTCTAAGCACCGATTCCATGGTTCTAAGCCACTATGCAGTTTTGCCAAAACAGGCCCGGGTGCTGGATCTCGGCTCCGGATGCGGCACCCTGGGGATTTTGCTGTGCGCCAAGGATCCCGCCTGCACCGTCACCGGCCTGGAGATCTCCGAACGCGCGCACCGCGCCGCCCTGGAAAATATCCGCCGCAACGGTCTTTCTTCCCGCATGAAAAGTATATGCGCCGATCTGCGGTCGGTATCCGAAAAGTTTCCCCCGGGGCAGTTTTCCTGCTGTATTTCCAATCCGCCCTATTTTTCCGGCGGTCCCGCCAGCCGCAGTCTCCCGCTGGCCCGCCGGGAGGACAGCTGCTCTCTGGAAGAGCTGCTGTCCGCGGCGGCCTGGGCGCTGAAATTCGGCGGTGATTTCTTCCTGGTTCACCGGCCGGAACGGCTGGGGCAGATCATTGCCGACGCTTCCAAAGTGAAGCTGGAGGCCAAACGGCTGTGCCTGGTGCGCCACCGGGAAGGCGATCCGGTGAGCCTGATCCTGGTGCAGCTGCGCAAAGGCGCCAGGCCAGGGCTTCGCTGGGAGGAATTGACCCTGTATCACAAAGACGGCACGCCTACCCAGGACTGCCGAAGGATCTACCATATGAAGGAGAATGAACATGGCCGGAATGCTGTACCTGGTACCCACCCCCATCGGCAATCTGGGGGACATTTCCATCCGCTGCCGGGAGACCCTGGAAAAGGCTGATTTTATCGCCGCCGAGGATACCCGGGTAACATTGAAGCTGCTGAACCACCTGGGGATCAAAAAACCCCTTGTCAGCTACTACGAGCACAACAAGGGATTCAAGGGAGAAAAAATCCTTCAGCGGATCCTGGAGGGTCAGACCTGCGCCCTGGTCTCCGATGCGGGCAGCCCCGCCATTTCCGACCCGGGGGAAACGCTGGTCAAGCAGTGCGCCCAGGCGGGAATCCCGGTGTGCGCCATCCCCGGCCCCTGCGCCGCCATTACCGCGCTGAGCGTCTCCGGCCAGCCCACCGGCCGGTTCTGTTTTGAGGGCTTCCTGTCCACCGCCAGGAAAAGCCGCCGGGAGCATCTGCAGGCACTGAAGTCCGAGCAGCGCACCATGATCTTCTACGAAGCGCCGCATAAGCTCGCCGCCACCCTGGCAGATCTGTCAGAGGCCTTCGGGGCAGACCGCCCCATCAGCCTGTGCCGGGAATTGACCAAGCTCCACGAGGAAGTGATCCGCACCACTCTGGGAGAGGCTGTAACGCTGTATGCCCAGCAGCCGCCCAAGGGAGAATTCGTTTTGGTAGTTGCGGGATGTGCTCCGGCGGAAAAGCCCCCTGTGGATGAAGCGGATGCCGTCCGGCGGGTAGAATTCCTGATGGCTCAGGGACTGAGCCGAAAGGACGCAGTCAAGCAGGCCGCCCAGGAGCTGGAGCTTCCCAAAAACGTGGTGTATGACCTTTCCCTGAAAGCTGCAGACGACTGATCCCGGCTGCACTCCAATAACCAGCGCCCTGACATTCCGGCCGTCTTCCGGATCTCAGGGCGCATTTTATGGGATGACTGCTGCATCAGCGGTGATAACGGCTGACGCAGCACACAGGATTGGTCACAGGATCAGGCAAAGCCAGTAGATGAATCCGTAAATCACACTGGCGGCGAGACCATAGACGATCACAGGCCCCGCAATGGTGAACATCTTCCCCCCCACGCCCAAAATAAATCCTTCGGTCTTAAATTCCACCGCCGGGGCAGCGATGGAATTGGCGAAGCCGGTGATGGGCACCAGGGTTCCGGCGCCGCCGAACTTGGCGATATTGTCATAGAGGCTCAAACCCGTGAGCAGCGCCGACAGCGCAACCAGGCTCATGGACGCGGCGGCTGACGCCTGCTCTTTTTCCAATCCCAGCAGACTGTAACCGTTTATAAACCCCTGTCCCAGGGCGCAGATCAGCCCTCCGATCCAAAAGGCGTTGAAGCAGTCCTTCCCAATGGGAGAACGGGGACACATGTCCGATACCAGTTTCCCGTATTGCTTTTCCGTCATTTCCATCCCTCCGGCTATAGCTTGCCCTGAGAAAAGAAAACCATGCACGGCAATGTCCCCTCTTGCAAAACCAAGGACAATTTCGTATACTGATGCTGCCGCGGGGAAACCCGCCGAAAATTTTTGAACAATTTTGGACGGGATCCGCAATGGATCCACTGCTTTTTTCTAGTATGTATATGTATATGAGAGGGTTTTCAAGGCCGGGGAACACAATAGAAAAAGACTGGAGAATGCCTTATGAACGACCAAGGAATTATTTCCCTGTATTTCGCCCGTTCGGAAAGCGCCATTTCCGAGACGGCAGAAAAATACGGCGGGTTCTGTTACCGCATTGCCTACAATATTTTATCCAATCCGGAGGATTCCGAGGAAAGCGTCAACGATACCTACCTGGCCGCCTGGAAGGCCATACCGCCCCGGCGTCCGGCGGCTCTTGGGCCTTTTTTGGGAAAGATCACCAGGTACATCTCTCTGGATCGGTGGAAGAAACGCAGCGCCTCCAAGCGGGGCGGCGGCGAGGTTCCGGCGGCGCTGGACGAGCTGGCCGAGTGCATCCCCGGCGGGGAAGATCCCCAGGAGCTGTTCCAGCGGAAGGAACTGCTGGAATGCATCAAAGCATTCCTGGAGGCTCTGCCCGAGGCAGAGCGGAAGGTATTTGTCCGGCGCTACTGGTATCTGGACAGCATCCAGCAGATCAAGGAGCGGTACGGGTTCTCCCAAAGCAAGGTTACATCCATGCTGTTCCGCACCAGAGGGAAGCTGCAAAAGCATCTGGAGCAGGAGGCGCTGCTGTGATCCGTTGGAGGATCACCGAGGGTGCTGTTCTGTTTCAGACGGCGAATGGAGGGTATTTATGAAAACAACGACACCGATGGAGCTGCTGGAGGTCATGGGAGCCATTCCGGATGCTTATATCACGGAAGCGGAATCCGCCTCCATCGTACCCATGAAAAAGAGAATGAAGTCCAGAGTGCTGCGTTGGGCGGCCGTTGCCGCGGCGGCGGCGGTGGTATGCACGGCGCTGCTGCAAACGCCCATGGGCGCGGCGGCGGCGGAGATGGTGAAGGAGCAGGTGATCAAGCTGATCGAGACCCTGTTCCCGCCCAAGGAGCTTTCGGTTACTCTGGAGGGTGAGGCGGAGACCATCCTCCATGAGGCATCCGGACAGGAACCCCAGGCGGATTCCCCGGGCTTTGCCATGTATGTGGACACGTCTTCCTATACCATGACCCAGGAGGGGGACAGCTGGTTCGTCCGTCCCATTGACGCCCAATGGGAGCGGGAGGAACTGATCTGTGAAATGGAAATCCGGGAGCTGCCGGACACGCTGCCTCTGGCCGCGGCCGAAGAGACAAAGGCGCAGGAATCCGCGCAATGGCAGGAGCGTTCCTGGATCTGGTGTCAGGAGGATCGGAGCCGGTGCTGGTTCACCTTCTCCGGCGGAAACAGCTGGGATTCCCCCCGGGAGGAACATACCTTCTTCGCCAATGGCCAGGGAGGGAGCTTCCAGGTGATCTCCCGCTATTTCCTGGAGGCGGCGGAAGGTCATGCCGTCCGGTTCAAGACCATGGCAAGCACCTTTGCAGTGCTGGATCAGGAGCCTTCCGAGGATTTGACAGCGGAAATGGAACAGAAGGTGTCTGCCGCTAAGGCGGAAAGTGAACGGCTGATGAAGGAAATCTCGGAAAACGGCAGCCTTACCCAGGCGGATATGAACGAGCTTGCCGGTCAGCGCTATACCCTGTGGATGGACACCTTCCGGGAACTCTGGGCGGCGTTAAAGCAGAGCCTGGATCAGCGGACGTGGAACAGTCTGACGGCGGAACAGTGCCGCTGGGGCGCGGAACGATGGCAGGCACAAAACCAAACCATTGAGGAGATGGACGGCGGGTCGCTGACGGGCACGGTGGTATACGGCGACGGCGCCGCGGCCTTGGAGCAGCGGGTGGATGTGCTGCTGGGCTATTTGCAGGATCCGTCCTCCATCGACCGGAGCCAGTCTGTTCTCAGCCCCGAGGACAAAGCGCAGTGGGTGCTCCAGGATCTGCTTACGGAAGGGTATCTTCCCCAATATCACCTGTCCGCATCCTGGGAAGGCGGCGAGAGCATTTCCTGCCCAGTCACATATGAAGATCTCTGGGTTTGCACGGTTTCCGGCGTTGACACCGCGGCGGAGGACATGATAAACCAGGGATGCCTGGAGGTTTCCGTTACCGCCTGGGGGCAGGAAAACAGCCGGCTGTTTACGCTGAACATGACGCTGGTCTGGGAATCGGAACAGTGGATGGTATCGGCCTGTTCCCTGGATAACTGATTTTGCGGCGGAATCTGTGGAAAGAGATAGAACGGCGGCGGATCCTGCGGGTCGGATCCGCCGCCCTGCCGTTGTGCTCCCGCCGCTGACCGCCGGAAGAGAAAAATAATTTGGTTTCTTTCATAAATCGAAAAGGTTTTTTTTGGTCAATTTTTTTGGAAAGCACAAGTTGTCAGAAGGGGGGAACCTATGGTATAATGCATAATGGATATAATCTTTTTACACAATTTGTGGAAGGTTATGTACAAAATAACTGCAATGGAGGAGTTTACTATGCCTATGCAAATGGGTTTCCGTTGGTATGGCGAAGGCAACGACAGCATCAAGCTTTCCGATATCAAGCAGATCCCCGGCGTGACCAGCATTGTCTGGGCACTGCACCACAAAATGCCCGGCGAGATTTGGGAAGTTGAGGAGATCGCTGAGGTTCAGAAGCAGCTGGAGCCTTACGGTTTTAATATGGATGTGGTGGAGTCTGTCAACGTACATGACGATATCAAAATCGGCAAGCCCACCCGGGATCAGTATATTGAAAACTATAAGATCACCATGCGCAATCTGGCCAAGTTCGGCGTCAAGGTGATCTGCTACAACTTTATGCCCATCTTTGACTGGACCCGTTCCAACCTGTTCCACCCTGTGGGCGACGGCAGTACCGCTCTGTTCTATGAAAAGAACATGATTCAGGACGACTACAACGCCATGGCGCAGTACATCATGGACTTCACCGAGAAGTACAACATGTCCTTCCCCGGCTGGGAGCCTGAGCGGATGGCCAAGCTGGATCAGCTGTTCAAAGACTATGCCCACGTGGATCACGAGACCCTCTGGGCAAATCTGAAGTATTTCCTGGAAGCCCTGATGCCCACCTGTGAGGAAACCGGCATCAAAATGGCCATCCACATGGACGATCCCCCATGGGATATTTTCGGCCTGCCCCGTCTGCTGACCAACGGCGAGAATATCGACCGGTTCCTGAAGATGGTGGACAACCCCTACAACTGTCTGACCCTGTGCTCCGGTTCTCTGAACGCGGATCCCAACAACAATGTTGCGGATATCGTCCGCAAGCATTGCGACCGGATCGCCTTTGCCCACATCCGCAACGTCAAGCACTTCCCCAACGGGGACTTCTCCGAAGCCTCCCACCGGGATTGCGACGGCGACACCGGCATCATTGATATCCTGAGAGCCTATCACGACTGCGGCTACGAAGGCTATATCCGTCCCGACCACGGCCGTCACCTGTGGGGCGAAGGCCCCGGCACCGTCCGTCCCGGCTACGGCCTGTATGACCGGGCTCTGGGCATTATGTACATGCTGGGCGTCTGGGATCTGTTGGACAAGCAAGCTCAGGAGAAGTAACCTCCGGTGTTTGCTGAATCAGCATCATAGCGAAAATACTCGCGCAGACGGCTGTCCGTCTGCGCGAAACCCTTAGGCGGATCCGTACATGGCTCCGGTTTTTCCCGGGACAAAGTGGCGATTCTGCGTAAGGGAAAGGGTGATTTTCCACATTTTTTTGGGTAGTATTTGAGCAATTTTAACAAATACCCGGGGATAAGGCAATTGACTATTGCGCAAAAACGGGAAATCAACTATAATAATAGATGTACATTCTTGGGAAATGCACAGACGTTTCCCAAATCCAAATTTTGGAGGTAATGAAAAAATGGCTAATCTTCCCCTGAACATTGACTATACCGGCAAAGTGGTCGTTGTGACCGGCGCAGGCGGCCTGATCTGCGGCGCCATGGCGAAGGCGTTCGCCTATTCCGGCGCGAAAGTTGCCGCGCTGGATCTGAATGAGGAAGCCGTCAAGAAGCTGGCCGATGAAATCAAGGCAGAAGGCTATATCATGGAAGGCTACAAGGCCAACGTTCTGGAACCGGAAGCTCTGGAAGCGGTTCATCAGGAAGTCCTGAAGGATCTGGGTCCCTGCGATATTCTGATCAACGGCGCCGGCGGCAACAACCCCCGTGCGACCACAGACAATGAGTATCAGCACGAGGCCTGGGAAGGCTGCAAGACGTTCTTTGACCTCCAGCCCAGCGGCGTGGACTTCGTCTTTAAGCTGAACTTCCAGGGCACCCTGCTGCCCACCCAGGTCTTTGCCAAGGACATGGTCGCTAAGAAGCACGGCGTGATTCTGAACATCTCCTCCATGAACGCCTATATCCCCCTGACCAAGATCCCTGCTTACTCCGGCGCCAAGGCCGCTATCTCCAACTTCACCCAGTGGCTGGCTACCCACTTCGCCGGCACCGGCATCCGCTGCAACGCCATTGCTCCCGGATTCCTGGTCTCCGCTCAGAACAAGTCTCTGCTGTTCAATGCAGACGGCACCCCCACCGCCCGCTCCGCCAAGATCCTTGCCGGAACGCCCACCGGCCGCTTTGTGGATGCGGACGAGCTGATCGGCGCTACCCTGTTCCTGTGCGACGACACGGCTGCCTCGGCCATTACCGGCGTGGTTCTGCCTGTGGACGCCGGCTTTGCCGCTTACTCCGGCGTGTAATTGATTGGAAAAGAACGCACCCGGCGCAGCCTAGGCCGCACCGGGTGCGTATCTCTTTTCTCAGTTAACAGACAGGCCGTTTTTCTTCAGCGCTGCCCGGGTGGACATTGCCAGCAGCGGTGCGAAAATAAGGGCAACCACGGCATTGAAAGCAGTGGCGGGGAGTTTTCCGATGACTGTCAGCAGCGCCGCGTCGGGGGTCAGGCCCTTCAGCAGCAGCCCGCTGTAGAAATAGCTCTTGGCCAGGTACAGAATCGCGTAGGTCACTGCGCCGGCCAGGGTGGCAAGGATCGCTTTTTTGTAGGTCAGTTCCCTGGAACCGCGGAAGGCCACCAGACCGGCGGCTGCCCCGTAGGCGCCTTTTGTCAGGAAGGTGATCCAGCACTCGGAGATGTAAAGCGGATTCATAATGTCATAGAGGGCAGAGCCAAGTCCGGCCGCAAGCCCGCCCAGCCAGGGTCCCAGCAGAATGCCCGACAAGGCGCACATGATGTTGCCCAAATGGAAGGATGTGGTTCCCGCAATGTCCAGAGGAATGGTAATCCGCAGGGCGGATCCCACGGCGGTCAGCGCAGCCAGCATGGCAGCCAGGTTAATCTGTTTGGTGGTGATTCCTCGTTTCTTTTCCATAATCTGATGCCTCCCTTGCTTGGTAAGACCATTATATCCAAAACTGGCTATAATAAAATGCCCAATATCCAACTGCAAAACAAGGCCAAAAATTGAAATTGATATAAAATCCCTGCAAATTTACAGGAAACAACTGAATCCAGAAAAAGACCTGTACAAGACCACAAAAGGATGATAGAATTTCCTTAAGCAATTGTATAAATTTTGCAAGTGACTGGAAAGGAGTATTTCATTATGAGACTTATCCGTGCCAAGGACTATGCAGACGTCAGCCGGAAAGCGGCAAACATCATCGCTGCCCAGATCCAGCTGAAGCCGGACTGTGTTCTGGGACTGGCCACCGGAAGCAGCCCTGTGGGTACTTATCAGGAGCTGATTGCCAAGTATCAAACGGGAGATCTGGATTTCTCCCAGGTCAAGACCGTCAATCTGGATGAGTATGTGGGGCTGCCCAAGGATCACGACCAGAGCTACGCCTATTTTATGCGCAGCAATCTGTTCGACCATGTGAACATCGACCAGAGCAACTGCAACATCCCCAACGGCATGAACCCGGACGCGGAGGGAGAATGCGCCCGGTATGACGCGGTGATCGACAGCTTCGGCGGTGCCGATCTGCAGCTGCTGGGTCTGGGTCCCAACGGCCACATTGGCTTTAATGAGCCGGCGGAGGCCTTTGTCAAGGGAACCAACAAGGTAGAGCTGACCGCTTCTACCATTGATGCCAACGCCCGGTTTTTTGCCGCCCGGGAGGATGTTCCTACCCACGCCTACACCATGGGCATCGGCTCCATTATGAAGGCCAAGCGGGTGCTCCTGGTGGTCAATGGGGCAAAAAAGGCCCAGGCTGTGAAGGATTGCTTCTTCGGCCCCATCAAGCCCCAGGCTCCCGGCTCCATTTTGCAGCTGCACCCGGATTTTATCCTGGTGGCAGATGAGGAAGCCCTGTCCCTGGTGAAAGACCTGCTGTAACCGCAAATTGTTTGCCCGGAGCGCGTTGCGCTCCGGGCATTTTGCGAATTCCCCGGGGTTTTGCAACTTCTTGTTTACAGAAGCGGCTATTATGTGATATGATATTATGTAGGATTATATGATACAGAGGTTACAGCAATGAGCTATATTGTAATGGATATGGAATGGAATCAGCCCTGGCCTGGATCCCCCTCCGCCAAGAAGGTGCTCCCGGTGCAGATCCGCGGGGAGATCATTCAGATTGGCGCTGTGCGGATCACCGCGGATAAGGAAGTGGCGGATGAATTCCAGATCATGGTGCGTCCCAAGTATTATCGGCATCTGAACCGGCGGGTAAGCAAGCTCACCGGAATCAAGGAGTCCAGGCTTCGGGAAGAGGGAGTTCCCTTCCCGGAGGCAGTGGAGCGCTTCCGCCAATGGTGCGGGGAGGATGTGACATTCCTCACATGGGGGTTTGACGATATCGGGATTCTCCGGGAGAACTTGCAGCTGTACGGTCTGGATCAGAGCTTTACCGATCGTTGGTACAACGCGCAGATGATCTTCAATGCCCAGACCGACGGCTCCAATTCCCAGAAGGCTCTGAAAACGGCTATGGAGATCTTCGGCATTGAGCCTACCCGTCCTGCCCATGACGCCCTGGGGGACGCCTATCATACGGCGCTGATTTGCGCCCGGCTGGATCTGGAACGGGGGTCGCAGGAGTATGCCCACGCGCTGAAAAGTCACGAAAACGGCTTTCATGGGGCGGAGCTTCCCGGCTGCATTGCCCGGAAGGTCTATTATGATTACCCGGACAAACGGACTGCCTTAAGCGCCATGGCCGGGGAGGAAAACCGCTGCCCCGTCTGCGGCGGGCGGATGCTTGGCTCCCGGTGGTTTGCCCAGCCCGGGCACCGGTATATGGATCTGGCTTCCTGTCCCGAACACGGGAAGTTCCTGATTCGGGTGCGGCTGTCCCAGCAGCCGGACGGACTGGTGCGGGTCAGCCGGCTGACCTATGAAGCCACCTCCGAAGCTGCCCAGGCCTATGCCCGCCGGGCGGAGAAGGCGGATCCGGAGGATGCCGGCCGTCCCCGCCGCCGCAGAAGAAGAAGCACGGTGAAAACAGAGGGCGGGAAACCGGCCCCCGAATCGTAAGCCATGGGCCGAAGCCTTTCCTGAATGGCGGCGCACTGGGAAAGCGCATGGGTATTGAATCATTGGCCTCCGGCGCTACCGGAGGCTTTTGCTATCCGGGAAAGCACAGCCTTGCGGTCAGGGAGGCCATACAAAAGCCCGTCAGGTCCGCAAACAGCGCCGCCGGGACGGTATACCGGGTCTTTCGGATCCCGGCAGCGCCGAAATAGACGCTGATGGTGTAGAAGGTTGTCTCCGTAGAGCCGAGCATGATGGCGGCAGTTCTGCCCACAGCGGAATCCACGCCGTATTGCGCCATCAGCTCCGCCCCCACCGCCAGGGCGGCGCTGCCGCTGAAGGGACGCACCAATACCAGAATGGCGGTTTCCCGGGGAATGCCCAGTCTGGTGAACACCGGGCTGAATACTTGTCCCAAGAGTTCAATGGCGCCGGAGGCCCGGAGCATGTGAACTGCTGTCAGCAGCAGAATCAGCGCCGGCAGGATGGAAACCAGCAGCTTCAGCCCCTGGGAGGCTCCCTGGAGCAGGATGTCATAGACGTTTTCCCGTTTCCAAAGGCCAAGGGCGGCGGTGGAGAGCAGAATCAGAGGAACGATGTAATCCGTCATTGCTTCCAAACCTTTCCCAGAAGCCATGCGGCGGCCACCCCAAGGCCGGCGGAGAGAAAGCTCGTGATCCACACTGCCGGCAAAATGTCAAAGGGGGCGGCGCAGCCCAGGGCGCTTCGCACCGCTGCCACGTTGGTGGGGATCAGCTGGATTGAGGCGGTGTTCAGAACCACCAGGCGGCACAGCTCGTCCGTAGCGGTATCGCCCCGGCGCATTCGCTTTGCAGCCTGGATCCCCATGGGGGTAGCGGCATTGCCCAGCCCCAGCAGGTTGGCGCAGATATTGGCGCTCAGGGAAGCCCCCAGGGAGGCGTCCGTTTTGACCGAAGGGAAAAGTCTGGTCAGCAATGGGCGCATCCTGCGGGAAATCCAGCCTGTTACCCCGGTGGTCTCCAACAGCCTGCCCACACCGCTCCAGAGGCAAACGGCTCCCGCCATGGAGACGGCCAGCGTGACACCGGCCTGCGCCCCCTCCAGCGACGCGGCAGCCAGGGCGCTTCCGCTGCCCGTTGCCAGAGCGCATAGAAAACTGATCAGGAACATACCGAAAAGGATCCAACTCATTACCATAGGCAATTCCTCCTTCCCTGTACACTATGCTAAAATGGCTGAAAAAAGTATCGGTATTTTTTCACAAAATGCAATAGAAATCCAAAAAGTGTTTGACTATTTCGTGTCCAGACAGTATAATGATAATGTAAATAAGCCGTTAAGAACTGCCTTGACAACAGAAAAGTACAAAAGGGGGCTGACACTATGAAGCCTACGGGAATCACCAGAAAAGTTGATGAGCTTGGACGGATTGTGCTGCCCATCGAGCTGCGCAGAAGCATGAACATTGCGGAGCGGGATGAGCTGATGATCCACATGGAGGGGGATCGGATCATATTGGAAAAATTTGAACCGGTTTGCGTGTTTTGCAACTCTCCCCACGACCTGATGGACTTTTGCAAAAAATCGGTCTGCCGGGACTGTGCCAGGAAACTATCCAAGACCTGAAGAACCTCTGAAGCAATCGTCTGCGGCTCCGTGCCGGTTTTTTTGACCCATCCGTGCCTTGAATCAGCGGAAACTCCATGGGGGTTTCTTCGGCTTTTGCACGTTGGGCTGAACCAAAATCTCTGGCATTATCCCAATTTGCTGTGAAAGCAAATCATTCAGATGGCTAACAGACCCAGAACACCCCCCGTCTGAACTTTAAGGAAACTCTGAATCCATCGCTTTCGGCGGAATGCCGGATCTTTTGTCTCCTCTGTGCCGTTGAACAAGCGGGAATGCCATACAGAATCCTCCCCTTTTGAACGTCCTCCGGGGCAAAATTTCCCGGCACCAGCCCTTGCCGACGGAATCAGAGTTTCCTTAAGATTTTGAACCCTGCAAGCCTGTTCGCAATTCTATAGGCGCTGCCCTGCCAGGAGCTTTTCCATCCCGGGGTGCGGATGCCGCATTATCGTGCAGACAGGCCGGTTGGGAGATCCCCTGATTGTCCCAGCCGCGGCATACCATTTCCAAAAGAAGAAATCAGCCCACTTTTTTGAGAGGCAAGCCTTGCCCCTCAGAATTAGTGCGCTGTTTTTTGCCGTTTTTCCCAATGGTTCCCCGGCTGGGGGCAAAAGGAGGCGCCGCCGCTCATGATTCCGGAAAATCATTTTGCGGCAGCGCTTTTACCGTCTTTTTCCAATTTTTAAAATATGCTTATCGACTTTATACAGCAAAGGAAATTTCTGTGCCCTATATTGGTACAGACGTTCCCCATCCAAAAAGTTGTCCTTATTGCCATCGTCCGAAATCCAATACAGACAATCTTCTGTCCAGCACGATCTGAACGAGAAGCGCGCCGGGAGGGGTCCGGGGAGGGCGGCTTTGGGAGCGGGAGCTAACAACTCAGCGCCTCCCCGGTCGGCTTCTTTGCTTCCTTTCTTGCCGAGACAAGAAAGGAAGGCCCCCGGCAGGGGTCGGGGAGCACTTCGGCGGGGAACCAGCCAAAACCCTGCGCCCATTTCCCTTTTGTTTTCCGGCAGTCGGATCAAAATTTGTACCAAGCTGCGTAAAC
>CALXDT010000108.1 GCA_944387125.1 uncultured Oscillospiraceae bacterium
GATAGGTGAGCTTGCTGCGCTCCGGCTCGGGCATGGATTCAATGGTGCTCCAGAAGGGTGCGGCCACCACCTGGGCGGCTTCCTGCCAGGAAAGATGCTGCCGGCGGCAGAGGTAATCCAGCATATAGGTGATAACCTCGGTGTCCGTCTGAAGGGTGCACCGGTAGCCGAACATTTCAATAAAGCGCCGGTTGGCGTCGTAGGAGGAAATCTCCCCGTTGTGGACGATGGAGTAGTCCAGCAGGGTGAAGGGATGGGCGCCGCCCCACCAGCCGGGGGTGTTGGTGGGATACCGGCCGTGGGCCGTCCAGGAATACCCCTGGTACTCCTCCAGCCGGTAGAACTCCCCCACGTCCTCCGGATAGCCCACGGCTTTGAAGGCGCCCATATTTTTGCCGCTGGAGAACACATAGGCGCCGGTCAGGTGCCGGTTGATGTGCATCACCGCCCGGGACACCAGATCCTCCTCCTGAAGCTGCCGGGCGCTGAGCACCGAGGCAAAGGGCGCTACGAAATACCGCCAGATCATAGGGGCGTTGGTGATCTGGGGCAGCTTCCGGGTGGGGATCACCTCTCCCTGGACGATTTCAAAATGCTCTTTTAAATAGCTCTCACACCGCTTTCGGGAGTCCCGGTCATCGAAGAAAATGTGCAGGGCGTAGAAATCCCGGTATTCCGGGTAGATTCCGTAGGCAGCGAAGCCGCCGCCCAGACCGTTGGAGCGGGCGTGCATGGGCTTCATGGCCTCCAGGATGGTGCGGCCGGACAGTTTTCGGCCTTCTCTGGAGATCACGGCTGCAATGGCGCAGCCGGAGGGGATGCGAACCTGGCCTTCTCGCTTCATAGAACTGCTTTCCTTTCTTGCCGATGATGAAAAAAAGCAAAGGCGTTCCTTCGGGCACTGCTCCCAGTGCCGAAATGAACGCCTTTGCTCATTGATACAGATGATACTCGATTCCCGGCCATTTGTCAATGCAAAAAAACGAAATTTCTTTCGGGCGGAGAAATGGGGGTTGACAAATGGCGTTTCCGGGTGTAGAATGCGGAGGTGTAAAGGCAAAGACGTCTTTGCGGGGGTTCCCCACAAAGGTGTTTTTGCCCCTTTTTTATGGCTGTTTTTGGATGGATCGGGGAAAAACGGCAAGAAATTTCATAGGGACAAACAAAAGGCAAAGGCGTCTTTTCCACCCGGAATCCGGGGGAGAAGGCGCTTTTGCCCGTTATGAAGGAGGAGCTTATGCATACTGTACCTGAACTGTTCGCAAGCAAGGTTTTTGACGACCGGGTAATGAAGGCGACCCTGCCGGCGAAGGTCTACAATTCCCTGCGCAAAACCATCGACGAAGGCACCGATCTGGACGTGGGCGTGGCCAACGCTGTGGCCAATGCCATGAAGGACTGGGCGGTTGCCCAGGGGGCGACCCACTATACCCATTGGTTCCAGCCGCTGACCGGCATCACCGCGGAAAAGCACGACAGCTTCATCTCCCCCTCCCCCGATGGCGGCGTGATTATGGAGTTTTCCGGCAAGGAGCTGATCAAGGGCGAGCCGGACGCCTCTTCCTTCCCCTCCGGCGGCCTGCGGGCCACCTTTGAGGCCAGAGGCTATACCGCCTGGGATCCCACTTCCTATGCCTTTATCAAAGGAAAGACCCTGTGCATCCCCACGGCCTTCTGCGCCTACGGCGGCGAAGCGCTGGATAAAAAGACCCCCCTGCTGCGCTCCATGGAGGCCCTGAACAAGCAGGCGCTGCGGATCATCCGCCTGTTCGGCAACGATACCGTCAAGTGCGTCAAAACCAGCGTCGGACCGGAGCAGGAATACTTCCTGATCGACCGGGAGATGTATGAGCGGCGTAAGGATCTGGTCTACACCGGCCGCACCCTGTTCGGCGCCAAGTCCCCCAAGGGGCAGGAGATGGAAGATCACTACTTCGGCGTGATCAAGCCCCGGGTGGAGGCCTATATGGAGGATCTGAACCGGGAGCTGTGGAAGCTGGGCATTCTGGCCAAAACCGAGCACAACGAGGTGGCTCCCGCCCAGCATGAGCTGGCGCCCATCTACACCAGCACCAACATCGCCACCGACCACAACCAGCTGACCATGGAGGTGATGCAGAAGGTGGCCGCCCGCCATGGGCTGGTGTGCCTGCTCCATGAGAAGCCCTTTGACGGGGTCAACGGCAGCGGCAAGCACAACAACTGGTCCCTGGCCACGGATACCGGGGTGAACCTGCTGTCCCCCGGGGAAACCCCCTATGAAAACGCCCAGTTCCTGCTGTTCCTGTGCGCGGTGATCAAGGCTGTGGACGACTACCAGGATCTGCTGCGGCTGAGCGTGGCCACCGCCGGCAACGACCACCGGCTGGGCGCCAACGAAGCCCCTCCCGCGGTGGTATCCATCTTCCTGGGCGACGAGCTGACGGCCATTCTGGACGCCATTGAAAACGACGCCCCCTACAACGGAACCGGAACAACCCTGATGAAGCTGGGGGTCAGCGTCCTGCCCAAGTTCCCCAGAGACAACACCGACCGGAACCGCACCTCTCCCTTCGCCTTCACCGGCAACAAGTTTGAGTTCCGGATGCTGGGTTCCTCCAACTCCATCGCCTGCGCCAACATGATGCTCAACGCCGCAGTGGCGGAGTCCCTGAAGATCTATGCCGACCGGCTGGAGCAGGCGGAGGACTTTGAAACCGCCCTGCATCAGATGATCCGGAAAACCATAAGGGATCACAAGCGGATCCTGTTCAACGGCAACGGCTACGACGACGCCTGGATCCGGGAGGCCGCCCGCCGGGGCTTGTCCAACTACCCCACCACCCCCGACTGTATGCCCCACCTGCTGGATGAGAAGAATGTAACCATGCTCACGTCCCACGGGGTATTCACCGAGGCGGAGCTGAAGTCCCGGTGTGAGATCATGCTGGACAACTACAGCAAGACCGTGATCATCGAGGCCAACACCATGGTGGATATGGCCCGGAAGGAGATTCTCCCGGCGGTGGAAGGATATGCCGCGGAGCTGGCCGGCGCCGTCAGCGCCAAGAAGGCCGTCTGTTCCGCCATTGCCTGCGGCTATGAAACCGGGCTGGTGAAAAAGCTGTCGGAACTGACCGATCAGATTGCCGCACGGGCCGACGCGCTGGAAGCGGCGCTGGGGGATCTGAAGGGGTATGAAGGCGCCGTGGCGGAATCCGCCGCCATCCGGGACACCGTTCTGGGCAAAATGGCGGATCTGAGAGCCGCCGCCGACCAGGCGGAAACCCTCACCGCCAAAAAGTATTGGCCCTTCCCCACCTACGGCGATCTGCTCTTCGGGGTTCGCTGAGGCCCGGGAAGGAAAAACCGCCTTCCGCCGAAGGCGATGGATTCAGAGGTTTTTAAATTTTTCAAAAGGGGAAAGAATCTATTTAATGTGTACGGAACAACGCAAAAGCCCTTGCAAGCCAAGGCTTTCCGGACTTTTTTGCGTTGTTCCGGTGCAAGGTTTTCCGCTTTTCAGCGAAAAAACCTTGCACCTGTTTGGATGACGCGGTGCGCCGCATCATCCAAAATACACATGGATACGCGCCTGAATTGAAAAAAACGGTTGGAAGAGCCGTTTTTTTCAATTTCCCGCCTACGGCGGGGAATCAGCCGCGGAAAGCGGCTTATTCAGCAGACACTATTTGAAAGGCGTTTGAGGCCGGAAAAGTAGCATGGGAAATCCGCGCACAGCGAGGGCAGGACGGTGGGAGCTGCCCGGCGGATCCTGTGGGAAGAACACCGACCGAGCCGCAAGCTGAACGAGGGGCTCCCCCTTCAGTAGGTGCGCCGCGGGGTCATGCGTCAGTTGACATGCAAGCAAAAGAACAAATATAGGTGGCACCGCGGGAACAGCACTCGCCCTATAGAATGCTGAATCACTGACATTCCGGAGGGATTGCGTATGTGTTCGATTATGGGTTACTGCGGCAGGGACGTTTCCGCTGCGGCCTTTCAAACCGGGTTCGGCAGAACCCTTTCCCGGGGGCCGGACGACAGCCGGGTGACAGACACCGGCTGCGGCCTGCTGGGCTTTCACCGGCTGTCCATTATGGGTCTGCACCCGGAGGGCATGCAGCCCTTTTTCTTAAACGGCAGCTACCTGGTGTGCAACGGGGAAATCTACGGCTTTGAGAAGTTCCGGTCAGAGCTGATCCGGAAGGGCTACCGGTTTCAGAGCCGGTCGGACTGCGAGGTGCTGCTGCCCCTGTACCAGGAGTACGGCACGGATATGTTTGCCATGCTGGACGCGGAGTTCGCGCTGATTCTCTATGACGGAAAGCGGGGGGAGTACATCGCCGCCCGGGATCCCATCGGCATCCGTCCGCTGTACTACGGCTACGATTCCAAAGGCGTTATCGTCTTTGCCAGCGAGCCGAAGAATCTGGTGGGATTGGTGGAGACAATCCTGCCCTTCCCCCCGGGACATTACTATCAGGGGGGAAAATTCATCTGCTACCGGGACATGACCCGGGTGAAGCAGGTTGTGACGGACGATTTGGAGACGGTATGCCGGAACATCCGGGAAAAGCTCATTGCCGGGGTGCGCAAGCGGCTGGTGGCCGACGCCAAGGTAGGCTTCCTGCTCTCCGGCGGCCTGGATTCCTCCCTGGTCTGCGCCATTGCCGCCCGGGAAAGCAAAACCCCCATCAAAACCTTTGCCGTGGGCATGCGGGAGGACGCCATCGATCTGAAGTACGCCAGGCAGGCGGCGGCGTTCATCGGCAGCGACCACCGGGAGATCATCATCAACAAGGACATTGTCCTGTCCTCCCTGGAAAGGGTGGTGGAGCTGCTGGGCACCTTCGACATCACCACCATCCGGGCCAGCATGGGCATGTATCTGGTCTGCAAGGCCATTCATGAACAGACGGACATCCGGGTGCTGCTTACCGGGGAGATCTCCGACGAGCTGTTCGGCTATAAATACACCGACTTTGCCCCCAGCCCCCGGGCCTTCCAGGAGGAGGCGGAAAAGCGGATACGGGAGCTGCATATGTACGACGTTCTCCGGGCAGACCGGTGCATCAGCGTCAACTCCCTGGAAGCCCGGGTGCCCTTCGGGGATCTGGACTTTGTGGAATATGTGATGGCGGTGGATCCGAAGCGGAAGGTGAACACCTACGGCAAGGGCAAGTACCTGCTGCGCCGCGCCTTTGAAGGGCTGGGATACCTGCCCGATGAGATTTTGTGGCGGGAGAAGGCGGCCTTCTCCGACGCGGTGGGTCACTCCATGGTGGACGAGCTGAAGGAATATGCCGAAAGCCGCTACACCCATGGGGAATTTGAGATGCTTCGCAAACAATATCCCCATGCCCGCCCCTTTACCAAGGAATCCCTGCTCTACCGGGAGCTGTTTGAGAAATACTATCCCGGCCAGGGACAGATGATCGTGGATTTCTGGATGCCCAACAAGGACTGGGAGGGCTGCAATGTAAACGACCCCTCCGCCCGGGTGCTGTCCAACTACGGCGACAGCGGGAAATAACCGGAGCGGAGGGAAGGCTCCCATGGGAATCAGGCGGAAATCCGCCTGGTTCCTTTGGCGCGTAAAAGACACCGTGGGAAAGGAACGAAAAACAATGACGAAGTATATTTTTGTAACCGGAGGGGTGGTCTCCGGCCTGGGCAAGGGCATCACCGCTGCTTCCCTGGGCAGGCTTCTGAAGGCCAGGGGCCTGAAGGTGGCTGCCCAGAAGCTGGATCCCTATATCAACGTGGATCCGGGCACCATGAGCCCCTACCAGCATGGGGAGGTCTACGTCACCGAGGACGGGGCGGAGACGGATCTGGATCTGGGGCACTACGAGCGGTTCATTGACGAGGATCTGAACCGGTTCTCCAACCTGACCACCGGCAAGGTCTACTGGAATGTGCTGAACAAGGAGCGCCGGGGGGAATATCTGGGCTCTACGGTGCAGGTGATCCCCCATATCACCGACGAGATCAAGGCCTTTGTCTACCGGGTGGGCGAGCAGACCGACGCGGATGTGGTGATCACCGAAATCGGCGGCACCATCGGCGACATTGAGTCCCAGCCCTTTCTGGAGGCGGTGCGCCAGATCTCCCTGGAGGTGGGGCAGGAGAACAGCCTGTTCATCCATGTGACCCTGGTGCCCTTCCTCAGCGGCTCGGAGGAGCACAAGTCCAAGCCCACCCAGCACTCGGTGAAGGAGCTGCGGGGCATGGGCATCAACCCCGGCATTGTGGTGCTCCGGTGCGACCGGCCCCTGGAAGAATCCATCTTCCGGAAAATCTCCCTGTTCTGCAATGTCAAGCCCGACTGCGTCATAGAAAACCGCACCCTGGACATTCTCTACGAAGCGCCGCTGATGCTGGAAAAATCCCGCTTTTCCCAGGTGGTCTGCCGGGAGCTGCACCTGGAGACGGCGCAGCCGGATCTGGGGGAATGGGAGCGGATGGTGGAGCGGATCCGCTCCCGGGAGAAAACCCTGTGCATCGGCCTGGTGGGCAAATACACCTCCCTTCACGACGCCTACCTGTCTGTGGCGGAGGCGCTGCGCCACGGGGGCTATGCCTTGAACACCCATGTGGACATCCGCTGGATCGACTCCGGGCAGATCACCGGGGACAATGCCGGGGAGCTGCTGGCGGGACTGGACGGCATCCTCATCCCCGGGGGCTTCGGGGATCGGGGCATTGAAGGGATGATCCAGGCGGCGAAATACGCCCGGGAGCAGGACATCCCCTACTTCGGCATCTGTCTGGGGATGCAGATCGCGGTGATCGAGTTTGCCCGGAACGTGGCGGGGATCCCCGACGCCAACTCCGGGGAGTTCAGCGTCACCTGCCCCAACAAGGTCATTGACTTTATGCCCGGCCAAAGCGACCAGGTGGACAAGGGCGGCACCTTGCGGCTGGGCGCCTACCCCTGTGTGATTCAGCCGGGCACCACCCTGGCAAGGTGCTACGGGGAGACCCGCGTCAGCGAGCGCCACCGCCACCGGTACGAGTTCAACAACCGCTACCGGGAGGTGCTCCGGCAGGCGGGCATGACCCTGGCAGGCACCTCCCCCGACGGGCGTTTGGTGGAGACCGTGGAGCTGTCCCAGCGGGATTTCTATGTGGGGGTTCAGTACCATCCGGAATTCAAGAGCCGCCCCAACCGTCCCCATCCGCTGTTCAAGGGCTTCCTGGCCGCGGCGCGGAACCGGGCTGAGGGAGGAAAGCCATGAGCGGCCGGGAAGAACCCGGCGGGCTCCCGGAAAGAAAAGCAGACAAAATCGGAAGGCAGGAGATGACATGGTCAGACAATACGATCGGAAGCTGATGTTTGAAGACGGCACAGAATATCCGGGCTGGGCCTTTGGGGCGGAGGCGGAAAAGGTCTGTGAAATTGTGTTCAACACCTCCATGGTGGGGTATCAGGAGATTCTCTCGGACCCCTCCTATGCCTGTCAGGCGGTGGTGATGACCTATCCGATTATCGGCAGCTACGGCATGGCGGCGGAGGACTATGAGACGGATGTGCCTGCCATTGGCGCCATGATCGTCAGCGAGTACAATGACCGGCCCTCCAACTTCCGCAGCGGGGAGACCTTGGGGGCGGTGATGGAACGGTTTGGCATCCCGGGGATCAGCGGCGTCGATACCCGGAAACTCACCCGCTCCATCCGGGACAAGGGCAGCCGGAAGGTGCTGATCACCGCCGCGGACACGGAACGGTCCCGGGGACTGGAGATTCTGAAGACAACCCGGGTTCCCGCCGACGGGGTGGCCAGGGTCAGCCCCCGGGAAAAAAGGGTTTGGAACGCCCCCCGGGAGCGGTTCCGGGTGGCGGCCATTGACTGCGGCATGAAGCGCAATATCCCAAGATCCCTCAACCGCCTGGGCTGCACGGTGATCGGGCTGCCCTACGACACGCCGCCGGAGGCCGTCCGGGCGCTGGAGCCCGACGGGGTGTTCCTGTCCAACGGCCCGGGAGATCCCCGGGATGTTTTGCAGGTGATCAAAACTGTCCGGTCGCTCCGGGGGCAGATTCCCATGTTCGGCATCTGTCTGGGGCACCAGTTGATCAGCCTGGCCTATGGGGCGGATTGTTATAAGCTGAAGTTCGGCCACCGGGGGAGCAACCATCCGGTGCGGAACCTGGAAACCGGGAGGATTGAAATCACCTCCCAGAACCACTCCTACGCGGTGGAGCTGTCCAGCCTGAAGGACACGGAGCTGACCCCCACCCACATCAATCTGCTGGACGGCACGGTGGAGGGGGTGTGCTGCCGGAAGGATCGGGTGTTTTCGGTGCAGTACCACCCGGAAAGCGCTCCCGGCCCCGAGGACAGCGCCTACCTGTTCCGGCAATTTATCCGGTGGATGGAGGAGGGGAAGAACCATGGCTAAGCGAAGGGATATTCACAAGGTGCTGGTCATCGGCTCCGGCCCCATTGTCATCGGACAGGCGGCGGAGTTTGACTACGCGGGCACCCAGGCCTGTCTGGCTCTGAAGGAGGAGGGGTACCAGGTGGTGCTGTGCAACTCCAACCCGGCCACCATCATGACCGACACGGCCGTTGCGGACAAGGTGTACATGGAGCCGCTGACCCTGGAATATATCTCCAAGATCATCCGCTACGAGCGGCCGGACGCCATCCTTCCCGGCATCGGCGGCCAGACGGGATTAAACCTGGCCATGGAGCTGGAGCGCAAGGGCGTTCTGGCGGAGTGCCGGGTGGAGCTGCTGGGCACCCCCAGCGGCAGCATCCGGCAGGCGGAGGATCGGGAGCTGTTTAAGCAGCTGTGCCAGAGCCTGGGGGAGCCGGTGCTGCCCTCCGAAATTGCCACATCCCTGGAGGAGGGTCTGACGGCGGCGGCGAACATCGGCTACCCGGTGGTGCTGCGTCCGGCCTTTACCCTGGGGGGCACCGGCGGCGGCTTTGCCGACGACGAGGACCAGTTCCGCAGCCTGATGAAAAACGCCCTGACCCTGTCTCCGGTGGGCCAGGTGCTGATTGAAAAGAGCATCAAGGGTTACAAGGAGATTGAATATGAGGTGATGCGGGACGCCAACGACACCGCCATTGCCATCTGCAATATGGAGAACCTGGATCCCGTGGGCATCCACACCGGCGATTCCATTGTGGTCTGCCCCTCCCAGACCCTGACCAACAAGGAGTACCAGATGCTGCGCTCCGGCGCCCTGAAGATCATCCGGGCGCTGAAGATTGAAGGGGGCTGCAACGTCCAGTTTGCCCTGGATCCCCATTCCTTTCAATATTACCTCATTGAGGTGAATCCCCGGGTGTCCCGTTCCTCCGCCCTGGCCTCCAAGGCCAGCGGCTACCCCATTGCCCGGGTGTCCGCCAAGATCGGCGTGGGCATGACCCTGGACGAGATTCCCATTGCCAATACCCCCGCCTCCTTTGAGCCGGCGCTGGACTATGTGGTGACAAAAATGCCCCGGTTCCCCTTTGACAAGTTTGCCGATGCCAACAACACCTTAAGCACCCAGATGAAGGCCACCGGCGAGGTGATGAGCATCGGAAGAACCTTCGAGGAGAGCCTGCTCAAAGGCGTCCGTTCCCTGGAAATCGGGCTGCACCACCTGCACCACAGCAGGTTTGACGCCTGGGAGAAGCAGCGGCTTTTGGACTATATTTCAATGGGCACCGACGACCGGATCTATGCCATTGCCCAGCTGCTTCGGCTGGGCTGCCCGATTCCGGAGATTGCCCGGGTCTCGGCCATTGACTGCTTTTTCCTGTATAAGCTGCAAAACATTGTGGAGATGGAAGGGCTGCTGTCCGCCCGCCCCGGGGACAGGGCGGTGCTCCGGGAGGCAAAGCGCCTGGGCTTTTCCGACAAGGAAATCGGCCTGCGGTGGGGAAAAACCCAGGAGGAGATCTTCGAAGTCCGGAAAGAAGCCGGGATTATGCCGGTGTACAAGATGATCGACACCTGCGCTTCGGAATTTGAAAGCTATATTCCCTACTTCTATTCCACCTATGCCCAGGAGAACGAGTCGGTGGTTTCGGAGAAAAAGAAGATTGTGGTGCTTGGCTCCGGACCCATCCGCATTGGCCAGGGGGTGGAGTTTGACTACTCCACCGCCCACGCGGTAAAGACCATCAAAGCCTCCGGCTTCGAGGCCATTATCATCAACAACAACCCGGAGACCGTCTCCACGGACTATACCTGCTCGGACAAGCTGTATTTTGAACCGCTGTGCCCGGAGGATGTGATGAACATTCTGTACCTGGAAAAGCCCCTGGGGGTGATTGCCACCCTGGGCGGTCAGACGGCCGTGAATCTGGCGGAGCCCCTGGCGCGCCGGGGGGCGCCCATTCTGGGCACCGGCACCGAAGCCATTGACCGGGCGGAGAACCGGGATTCCTTTGAAAAGCTCCTGCAGGCGCTGAACATCCCCCAGCCCCCCGGCCGGGCGGTTTCCGACATTTCCGAAGGGCTGGCAGCGGCTGCGGAGATCGGCTATCCGGTGCTGGTGCGCCCCAGCTTCGTGCTGGGAGGCCGCGCCATGGAGATCGTGGCAAAGCCGGAGGATCTGACCCGCTACCTGAAAACCGCCGTGGAGATCGGCGAAGACCGGCCGGTACTGGTGGACAAATATCTCAGGGGCAAGGAGGTGGAGGTGGACGCCATCTGCGACGGGGAGCAGGTGTTCATCCCCGGGGTCATGGAGCTGGTGGAGCGCACCGGCGTCCATTCGGGAGACTCCATATCCGTCTATCCCACCTACAGCATCTCCCCGAAGGTCAAGGGCAGGATTTTGGACTACGCCCGGCGGCTGGGTCTGGGCATCGGCATTGTGGGGCTTTACAACATCCAGTTCATTGTGGATAAACGGGAGAATGTGTATGTTATAGAAGTGAATC
>CALXDT010000109.1 GCA_944387125.1 uncultured Oscillospiraceae bacterium
GATGCCGAGAGATTTTGCCTCAGCCGAACCTTCAAAAAGTGGAGGAATCCTGTATGGATTTCCCACTTTTTGAAGGGCACGAATGGGGCAAAAGATCCGGCATTCCGCCGAAGACGATTGATTCAGAAGTTCCTTAGTACATTCCGCCGCCCTGGGCAGCAGCCGCGGCAGCGGCGGCCTCCGCCTGGGGATCGGGCTTGTCCACCACCAGAGACTCGGTGGTCAGCACGCAGCCGGCAATGGAGGCAGCGTTCTCCAGGCTGGAGCGGGTGACCTTGGTGGGGTCAACGATGCCCGCGGGGATCATGTCCACATATTCCTCGGTGTAGGCGTTGTAGCCGTAGCCCACCGTGTCGCCGTTGCGGATCTTCTCAGAGACCCCGGCGCCGTCCCCACCGGCGTTCTCGGCGATCTGCCGGATGGGCGCCTGCAGGGCGGCGGCGATGATCCGGGCGCCGGTCTTCTCATCCCCGTGGAGGGTGGAGATCAGCTTTTCCACAGCGGGGATGGCGTTGACCTGGGCGGTGCCGCCGCCGGCCACGATGCCCTCTTCCACAGCGGCGCGGGCAGCGTTCAGCGCGTCCTCCACCCGCATCTTCCGCTCCTTCATGGCAACCTCCGTCTGGGCGCCTACCTTAATCACGGCAACGCCGCCGGACAGCTTGGCCAGACGCTCCTGGAGCTTCTCCCGGTCGTAGTCGGAGGTGGTGGTGGCGATGGAGGAACGGATCATATGGGCACGGGCCTGGATGGCCTCGGCAGTGCCGTCGCCGTCCACGATGGTGGTGTTGTCCTTGGTCACTACGATCTGGCGGCAGTGACCCAGGTCGGTCATCTGTGCCTCGCTCAGCTCCATGTTCAGCTCGCTGGAGATCACGGTGCCGCCGGTGAGAACGGCGATATCCTGGAGCATCTCCTTGCGGCGGTCGCCGAAGCCGGGGGCCTTGACGCAGACCACGTTAAACCGGCCCTGGAGACGGTTCAGCAGCAGGGTGGCCAGGGCGTCGCCTTCCACATCCTCGGCAATGATCATCAGCTTCCGGCCGGACTTGACAATCGGCTCCAGAATGGGCAGAATCTCCTGGATGGAAGCGATCTTCTTATCGGTGATCAGAATGTAGGCGTCGTCCAGAACGGCCTCCATCTTGTCGGTGTCCGTGACCATATAGGGGGAGATGTAGCCCCGGTCGAACTGCATGCCTTCCACCACTTCCAGACCGGTTTCCGCGGTCTTGCTCTCTTCAATGGTGATGACCCCTTCGGTGCCCACCTTCTCCATGGCCTCGGCAATCAGGGCGCCGATGGACTCGTCGCCGGAGGAAACGGCGCCTACCCGGGCAATGGCCGCGGAGTCGGCGACGGGGACGGAGTTGACCTTGATGGCTTCCACAGCGGCGGCCACAGCCTTGTCAATGCCCTTGCGCATAACCATGGGGTTGGCGCCGGCGGACAGGTTCTTCAGACCCTCCCGGGTGATGGCCTGGGCCAGCACGGTGGCGGTGGTGGTGCCGTCGCCGGCCACATCGTTGGTCTTGATGGCCACTTCCCGGATCAGCTGGGCGCCCATGTTCTCAAAGGGATCCTCCAGCTCCACTTCCTTGGCGATGGTCACACCGTCGTTTGTCACCAGAGGCGCGCCGTACTTCTTGCCCAGAACCACATTGCGGCCCTTGGGGCCCAGGGTGACTTTCACAGTGTTGGACAGCTGGTCGATGCCGGACTGCAGCTTCTTTCTGGCGTCTTCGCCGTAAACAATCATCTTTGCCATGTTCTTGCTCCTCCTTAGTCAGTTACCACAGCCAGGATATCATCCTGCTTGACAAACTTGTACTCTTCCTTGTCCAGGGTCACGTCGGTGCCCACGAACTTGCCCACAACCACCTTTTCACCGGCTTTGACCGTCATGGTCACATCCTTGGTGCCGGGGCCAACGGAAACCACCTCATAAATCGCGGGCTTTTCCTTGCTGGTGGTAGCCAGGATGATGCCGGAAGCGGTGGTCTGCTGCGCCTCATAGGCCTTGAGCAGTACATTGTCTGCCATGGGTTTGAGTTTCATGATTCATTCCTCCATAACAAAGGTATTTAGACCGCGGCAATGCCGCAAATATCTACAGGCTTTAGCACTCTTGTTCCCTGAGTGCTAATACATCATACTCCACTCCCCGGAAAAAAGCAAGAGGAAAATAGGAAAAATCCGTAAATAAATTATTAACGAGGATCCCCCCCGGGGGCGGTGCCGGTTTGACAGACTTTTCTCCGGGTCTTTGGTATACTGATCACCAGAAACCCCCTTCCCATTTGCGCCGGTTTCCGGTATCATAAGGGAAAGGAGGCGATAGCCATGAATGACCGGTATTACATGGAACGGGCGCTGGATCTGGCCCGGGAGGCCTTTGCGGACGGAGAGGTGCCCGTGGGCTGCGTCATCGTCCGGGGCGATGAAATTGTGGGACAGGGGCGCAACCGCCGGGAGAAGGACAAGTCCGCCCTGGCTCACGCGGAGATGGAGGCCATCGGCCAGGCCTGCCGGGTTCTGGGCGGCTGGCGGCTGTGGGAGTGCACTCTGTATGTCACCCTGGAGCCCTGCCCCATGTGCGCAGGAGCCATCCTCAACGCCCGGATCCCCCGGGTGGTTTACGGCGCTTCGGATCCCAAGGCCGGAGCGGTGAACTCCGTGTGCCGGCTGTACCAGATGCCCTTTAACCACCATCCCCAGGTGGAGCAGGGGGTTCTGGAGGAAGAATGCGCGCTGCTTCTGACGGAGTTTTTTTCCAAGCTCCGGATTCAGCTGCGCACAAGACCCAGGTGGCGGCCCGGGGGGCCGTCCCAGCAGTAGCCGGGATTTTCCCGGCAGGTAAGGAGGCAGCCTTTGAACCAACGCAACCGTTCCCTTCGGGTGGGGATCAGCGCCATTGCCTGCGCCCTGGTTTTCCGGCTCTGTTCCGGGGAACTGCCGGGGAAGCTGCTGGAGCTGCTGACCCGGGAAGAGACTGCCGCCTTTTTGACCTATATGGAAACCGGACGGGATGTCCGGTTTTCGCCGTCTTTGGAGGCCTTTGCGCCAGATTTCATGGAATCTCCCCCGGCGGCGACCACAGCGCCTACGGAACCGCCCCTTCCGTCCTTCTCCGACCCGGAGGCGGTGGAGCTGTACTACGGCGTCTCTGTGGATCCGGATGTGGAAAGCCTTTTGTCCCAGCCGCTGCAGTGGAGCCTCCGGGGGGAGCTGCCTACGGTGCTGATTCTCCATACCCATTCCACGGAAAGCTATACCAAGTCCGGGGAGGACTACCAGGAAACCTCCCCCTGGCGCACCCTGGACGAGGGGTATAATATGCTGTCCATCGGGGAGCTGGTGGCGGAAAGGCTCAACAGCGCCGGAATCCCCACGGTGCAGATCCGGCAGCTCCACGACTACCCCTCCTATAACGGCTCCTACGTCCGCGCCCGGAAGACCATGAAGGAGGCGCTGGAGGAATACCCTTCGGTGCAGCTGGTTTTGGATCTGCACCGGGACGCCTCCGGCGGGGACAGCGGCCAGCTGCGCACCGTGGCGCAGCAGGATAATCAGACCATCGCCCAGCTGATGCTGGTGCTGGGAGCCAATCAGGAAAACTATGACCGGAACCTGAGCCTGGCGCTGAAGCTCCATGCCCAGCTGGAAAGCCAGTTTCCCGGAATCATGCGGCCGCTGCAGCTGCGCGCCGCCCGGTTCAACCAGGATCTTTCCCCCGGGGCGCTGCTGGTGGAGGTGGGCGCCGCGGGGAACACCCACGGGGAAGCCCGGGCGGCGGCGGAGCAGCTGGCGCAGGCCGTCATCGCCCTGGCGGAAGGCACCGCCTGAACGGAAAAAACGGTTGGAAAGCGCCGTTTTTCCATTTCCCGCCTGCGGCGGAGAATCCGCCGCGGAATGCGGCTGATCCAGCAGGCACTACATCAGGTTTTGCAGATTCAGGTCATGGGCCTTTCCCACCGCCTCCACCTGGCTGCGAAGCTGGGCGCACAGAGCGGCAAAGGCCACAGCCTCCCGGTTCCGGCCGTAGACGGAAAGCTGGGCGAAGCCCCCCTGGATCTGCTCCAGGGCGCCGTGGTCGGCAAAGAACCCTTGCAGCAGCAGATGCCCATCCCAGTGCTCCCAGGCCGCTTCCGCCTGCTCCGCCGCCTCCTCCCACCGGCCTTCCAGGGACAGCTGCTGGGCCTGCTGCAAGCCCCGGAGCACCGGAACCTGCACTTCTCCCATAAACCGGCTGCCCAGCAGGGACAGCGCCAGCAGCAGCACCAGCAGGAACAGCCCCAGATAGCTGCGCTTCACCGCCCTCCCTCCTTTTTCAGAAACACGATTTTGTCCGAGGCGTCCACAGTCAGCAGAAAGGTATCCGCCTGCTCCGCCCCCCGCTCCCGGAGCACCCGGCGCAGCCAGGTTTCGTCCTTTCCCGCCTTTTCCAGATTGCCCCGGGAGAGAAACCCGTCTTCAATGATGGTCACAGGCAGATAGCTTTCCCGGGGATGCAGACCCGCATCCCGGGCGCTGGCGGGGCGATCCTTGGCAAAGGGAAACACGGACAGATTCCCGTCGGTCTCCAAAATGGCGTACTGCACCATGGAAATGTCCAGCACATCCTTTTCCCGCAGGTGCCCGGTCAGCTCGTCCAGGGTCACTCGGGTGCGCCGGAGATTGTCCTGGATCACCTTGCCGCCGTCAATGAGGATCACCGGCTTTCCGCACAGGAACCGCCGGAACCGGACGCTGTACAAAATCAGCCCGGAAAGCGCCAGCTCCAGGCTCAGCACCGTGAGAATGGGGAGCAGCCCCGCGTACAAAGGGATGGCGCCGTCCTGCATGGGAATGGAGGCCAGGTTCGCCAGCAGCATCGTCACCACAAACTCCGCCGGCTCCATCTGGCCGATCTGACGTTTTCCCATCAGCCGCACCGACAGGATCAGCACCAGATACAAAAACACCGTTCGGATATAGGACAAAATCAAAATAACCACCTCTGGAGGATAGGATTTCCAGAGGTGGTTATTTTATGCGGAATTTCACAGCTTTTCCAGGGCGCTGAGCGCCTGGGGCGTATCCGCGTCCAGCAGCTGCTCCCTGGAGACGGGCAGATACCGTACCCGGCCGGGATACCGGCGGATCACATAGCCGCCCCCGGCGCCCCGGGGCAGGGAAGCAAGCTCCGGAAACGTCCAGGCGGGAAACAGCACCGGCGCCCCGGGACAGTCTTCCCAAATGGGGCGGCAGAGGGCGTCCCGATCCGATTCCCACAGCCGCACCAGCGCTTCCACCGTCTCCCGGGAAAGCAGGGGCTGATCCCCCGGACAAAACAGGCATCCTTTCACATCCCCCACCGCTTCCAGACCCAATCGCACGGTATCCGACCGATCCGGCAGGTTATGGAGCAGCGCCTCCACCCCCCGGCTCCGGCACAGCTGAGCCACATCCCGGTGCCGGGTGATCACCACCCGGCGGTCAAAGATCCCCCCGGTGGCGTCCAGCGCCCAGGCAATCAGCGGCCTTCCCCGGAAGGGAGCCATGAGCTTGTTCCCGCCGAACCGCCTGCCCAGCCCCGAGGCCAGGATCACGCAGCCGATGGGTTCAGTCCGGGAAGAACTGCCGGTACAGCTGTTCATTGGCCCGGACGCAGGCGTCGCGATAGGCTTCATAGGTTTGCAGCCACTCCTTTCCCCGGGGGGTCAGCCTGCTGCCCCCGCCGTCCTTTCCCCCGGCGATCCGGTAGGTCAGGGGAAACCCCAGGGCGGCCTCGGCGTTTTGCAGCAGCTTCAATGCCTTGGTATAGGCCATCTCCATGGAAGCGGCGGCGGCCCGCAGGGAGCCGGTTTCCTCTACCCCCCGCAGGAGCCGGTAAGGGCCTTCCCCGAAAAACTTTTCTCCCTGGTCATTTAAAAACGTAATTTTCGTCACAGCTCTCATAAGGGTTCCTCCCAGGTTTGTTCCCCTACGGGGGGCGGTTTTTGGGCTGGTGCAGTTTTTGGGCTGGTTCGTATTGGGTTTGGCTTTTTGGAAGGACGAACCTTGTCACCCCTGCGGGGGGGCGTTCCTTTCTTGCCGGAGCAAGAAAGGAACGCCCCCCGCAGGGTTGACCAGCGAAACGCTTGCTGAGGCTGAACAAAATACAAACCATCCCAAAAAATAAAAAAACCATGGCAAAATTATATCATTCTCCCTTTTCAAAATCAAGATATCTGCTATAATGGTAAAAGAAGAGGTATGCCTATCCATAAAAGAAGGAGAATCATTATGCGCAGCATACAAAAATATGTTCGGGCGGAAAGTCTGGAGCAGGCTTATCAGCTGAACCAGAATCGCCGCAGCCGGGTGCTGGGGGGAATGCTCTGGCTGAAAATGGGCAGAGGCCCTCTGGGCACCGTCATTGATCTGCAGGATCTGGGGCTGGATACCATCGAGGAAACGGAGGAAGGGTTTTCCATCGGCGCCATGGTCACTTTGCGCCAGCTGGAGCAGCACCCGGGGCTGAACGCCTATACCCGGGGCGCCATGGCTCAGGCGGTGAAGGATATTGTAGGCGTACAGTTTCGGAACCTGGCCACGGTGGGCGGCAGCCTCTGGGGGCGGTTCGGTTTTTCCGACGTGCTTACCCAGTTTCTGGCCATGGATACCACCGTGGAGCTGTACCAGGGGGGACTGGTGCCCCTGGAGGAATTTGCCTGCCGGAAGCCCGACCGGGACATTCTGGTGCGGGTGCATGTGGAGAAAACCCCCGGGGTCTTCCGCTACCAGGCCATGCGCAATCAGCGCACGGACTTTCCGGTGCTGACCTGCGCCCTGTCCCGGGTTTCCGGAGAATACCGGGCGGTAATCGGCGCCCGCCCCGGCAGAGCCATGGTGCTCCGGGACCGGGAGGGGCTTCTGGCCGGCGGCATCACAGAGGACAGCGCCAAAGCCTTTGCCCGCTGGGCGGCGGAGCAGATTCCCACCCAGGGCAACCTTCGGGGCAGCGGAGCCTACCGCACCCACCTGGTGAAGGTGCTGACCCTTCGGGGGCTGAAAGAACTGGAAGAAACCGGGAGGACTGACCCATGGAACTGAAACTGAACCTCAACGGCCGGAACGTCACCGGCCATATCGACCCGGGGACGCTGCTGATCGACTTTCTCCGGCAGCAGGGCTGCGTCAGCGTCAAGCGGGGCTGTGAAACCGCCAACTGCGGCCTGTGCACCGTGCTGATGGACGGCAGGCCGGTGCTGTCCTGCTCGGTGCTGGCTGCCCGGGCGGAGGGGCACCGGGTGGAGACCCTGGAAGGGCTTCAGCAGGAGGCGGCGGACTTCGCGGGCTTCATTGCCGACCAGGGCGCCGACCAGTGCGGCTTCTGCAATCCGGGCTTCGTGATGAATACCATTGCCCTGCTCCGGGAGATCCCGGAGCCAACCGATGATCAGATCCGCGCCTACCTGGCGGGGAACCTGTGCCGCTGCTCCGGCTATGACGGCCAGCTTCGGGGCATCCGCGCCTATCTGGACAGCCGGAAGAAGTAAGGAGGGTCTTATGGAACAGAGAACCTATCGGGTGGTCGGCAAGACCTTCCGGAAAAAGGACGCCATGCAGCTGCTGCTGGGCAAGCCTGTGTACGTCCAGGACATCACCCCGGCGCACGCCCTGGTGGTGCGGCTGCTGCGCAGCCCCCATCCCAACGCCATTGTCAAATCCATCCGCACGGACATTGCCAAAAAGGTGCCGGATGTGGTGGATATCTATACCTGGGAGGACGTACCCCAGACCCGGTTCGCCATAGCGGGTCAGACCTACCCGGAGCCTTCTCCCTATGACCGGCTGATCATCGACCGGCATGTGCGGTTTGTGGGAGATGTGGTGGCCATTGTGGCGGCGGAGACCGAACAGGCCGCGGAAAAGGCTCTGAAGCTCATTAAGGTGGAATATACCCTGCTGGAGCCGGTGCTGGACTTCCGCACCGCCAAGGACAATCCCTCCCTGGTACATCCGGAGGAGGACTGGTATCCCCCCTGCCCCGTAGGCGGGGACAATACGCGCAACCTGGTGGCCAGCGACCTGGATCAGCACGGGGATGTGGATGCGGTGATGGCCTCCTGCGACATTGTGCTGGATCGGACCTATCACACCAAGGCCTTCAACCAGGCCATGATGGAGACCTTCCGCACCTATACCTCCCTGGATCGGTACGGGCGGCTACATGTGGTGTCCTCCACCCAGATTGTCTTCCACTGCCGAAGAATCCTGTCCCGGGCGCTGGGCATTCCCAAAAGCCGCATCCGGGTGGAAAAGCCCCGGATCGGCGGGGGCTTCGGCGCCAAGCAGACGGCGGTGTGCGAAGTGTATCCCGCCTTTGTCACCCTGAAAACCGGCCGCCCCGCCCTGCTGGTCTATTCCCGGCAGGAGGCGCAGACTGCCGGATCTCCCCGGCATGAGATGCAGATCCGGGTTCGCCTGGGCGCGGACCGCAGCGGAAAAATCCGGGCGCTGGATCTTTACACCCTGTCCAACACCGGCGCTTACGGCGAGCACGGCCCCACCACCGTGGGTCTGACCGGCCACAAGTCCATCCCTCTGTACACCGGCAGTCTGGAAGCCTACCGGTTCTCCTATGACGTGGTGTATACCAACCTCCAGGCGGCGGGAGCCTACCGGGGCTACGGCGCCACCCAGGGCATTTTCGCTCTGGAAACCACCGTCAATGAGCTGGCGGAGACATTGGGAATGGATCCGACGGTATTGCGGGATCAGAACATGGTTCGCCAGGGGATGGTGATGCACGCCTACTACGGGGAGCGGGCGGACGCCTGCGCCCTGGATCGGTGCATGGCCCACTGCCGGGAGATCTTCCATTGGGAGGAAAAGTACCCGGTTCGGGATATGGGCAACGGCAAGGTGCGCAGCGCCGGTGTGGCCATGGCCATGCAGGGCTCCTGCATCTCCGCCCTGGATGTAGGCTCCGCCACCGTCAAGCTCAGCGACGACGGCACCTATAACCTGATCATCGGCGCCGCGGACATGGGCACCGGGTGCGACACCATTCTGGCGCAGATGACAGCCGAATGCATGGACTGCGCCTATGAAGATGTGGCGGTGTTCGGCGCCGATACGGACGTATCCCCCTACGACTCCGGCTCCTATGCCTCCTCCACCACCTATATCACCGGCAAGGCGGTGGAAAAGGCCTGCGCCCAGCTGAAAAAGCAGATCTGCGCCATTGCCGCGGGAATGCTGGGATGCTCTGAGGAGGAAGTGGTCTTTGAAAGCAGGCAGGTGCGCCGGATCCACACGGATCAGGTGGTTCCTCTGGAGGACATCTCCTACAAGGCGCAGCTGTTCAACAACATTCCCGCCCAGGCCACCGCCACTCACACCTCTCCCGTGTCTCCCCCGCCGTATATGGTGGGCATGGTGGAGATCGAGCTGGACAAGGAAACCGGCCTTGTGACGGTGCTGGACTATATGGCGGTGGTGGACTGCGGCATTCCCATCAATCCGGCGCTGGCGCGGATCCAGACGGAAGGGGGCATTGTCCAGGGCATCGGCCATACCCTTATGGAAAACATTACCTACGACCGCCGGGGCAAAATTCTGGAATCCAGCTTTATGCAGTACAAACTGCCCACCCGGCTGGACATGGGCAGGCTCCGGGTGGAGTTCGAGCAAAGCTACGAGCCCACCGGCCCCTTCGGCGCCAAGTCCATCGGGGAGATCGTGATCAACACCCCCGCTCCCGCCATTGCCCACGCCATCTACCGGGCAACCGGCGTCTGGCACCGGGATCTGCCCATCACCCCGGAAACCGTTGCCATGTCCATTGACCAGGAAATCTGACAAACAGGCAAAGGGGCTGTCTCAAAATGCAAATTCTGAAACAGCCCAACAAATCGCAATATGCTTATCGACTTTTATTTGGTACAGACGTTCCCCATCCAAAACGGTGGTTTTATTGCCATGGCCTGAACCTCCATGCCAACCCCAAGCCATCCCCTGTCCAGCACAATCTGAACGAGAAGCGCGCCGGGAGGGGTCCGGGGAGGGCGGCTTTGGGAGCGGGAGCGAAGGAACCTCTGAATCAATCGTCTTCGGCGGAGTGCCGGATCTTTTACCACATCCG
>CALXDT010000110.1 GCA_944387125.1 uncultured Oscillospiraceae bacterium
CCTGACCTTTGCGGAGATGTTCGGCGGCGGCAAGGGACAGCTGGTCCTGGAGGATCCGGAAAATCCCCTGACCTGCGGCATTGAGATCCGGGTGCAGCCCCCCGGAAAGCAGGTCAAGACCATCACCCTGCTTTCCGGCGGTGAGAAGGCCTTTGTGGCAACGGCGCTGTACTTTGCGATTTTGAAGGTGCGTCCCACCCCGTTCTGCCTGCTGGACGAAATCGACGCGGCGCTGGATGACCGGAATGTGGAGCGGTTTGCCAGTTACCTGCACAACCTGGCGAAGCAGACCCAGTTTATTGTCATAACCCACCGCCGGGGCACAATGGAAGCGGCAGACGTGCTCTACGGTGTGACCATGCAGGAGCAGGGCGTCAGCAAGCTGCTGCGGCTGGATCTGAACCAGATGGAGCAATATCTGGGCATTATGGAATAAAACGGCGCATCCTTCGGGCTGCGCGGGAAGGAATGATCGATATGGGTTTTTTTGAAAAAATCAAAGCCGGTCTGACCAAGACCCGGGATGCTCTGAACAGCACCCTGGGCGGCGTATTCACCGGCTTTTCGGAAATCAACGAAGATTTTTACGAGGAATTGGAGGAGAGCCTGATCCTGGCGGATCTGGGCGTGGATACCTCGGTGAAGGCGGTGGAGCGGCTGCGCAGAGCTGTGCGGGAGCAGCACCTGAAGACCACCGACGAGGCCAGAACCGCGCTGAAGGAAATCCTGACCCAGATGCTTTCCGTGGGGGACACCCGGCTGAACCTGTCCACCAAGCCCTCGGTGATTCTGGTCATCGGCGTCAACGGGGTGGGAAAGACCACCACCATCGGCAAGCTGGCCAAGCAGATGACCGACCAGGGAAAGAAGGTTCTTATGGTGGCGGGGGATACCTTCCGGGCTGCCGCCGCGGACCAGCTGGAGATCTGGGCAGGGCGCAGCGGCGCTGCCATTGTCCGGCAGAATGAAGGGGCGGATCCGGCTTCCGTGGTATACGACGGCATTCAGTCCGCCAAGGCCAGGGACGCGGACGTGATTCTCATCGACACCGCCGGACGGCTGCACAACAAGACCAATCTGATGAACGAGCTGAACAAGATTAGCCGCATCGTCAATCGAGAGCTGCCCCAGGCGGCCAAGGAAGTGCTGCTGGTGCTGGACGGCACCACCGGCCAGAACGGCCTGGTGCAGGCCAAGCAGTTTAAAGAGATTGCCGGGGTTACAGCCATTGCCCTGACCAAGCTGGACGGCACCGCCAAAGGCGGCATTGTCATTGCGGTGGCGGATGCCCTGCAGATCCCGGTAAAGTATATCGGCGTAGGCGAGAAGGCGGACGACCTGATGGCCTTTAACGCCAAGGAATTTGTGGAGGCGCTGTTTTAAGGTATGAAAGTTGTTTTGGCCAGTAAAAATAAGCATAAGCTCCAGGAAATCAGCAAGATCACCGAGCAGTTTGACATAGAGCTGGTGATGGAGTCGGAGCTGGGCATTGACGTGGATGTGGAGGAGACCGGCACCACCTTTGAGGAAAACTCCTTTCTCAAGGCCAACGCGGTGATGCAAGCCTCCGGACTGCCTGCTTTGGCGGACGATTCCGGCATTGCGGTAGACGCCCTCAACGGCGAACCGGGGGTCTACTCCGCCCGGTATGGGTTTGATGACACCCTGGATGATTGGGGGCGGCTGCAGCTGCTGCTGAAAAACACGGAGCATGTCCCTGACGAGCGGCGTCAGGCGCAGTTCGTCTGTGTCATTACTCTGGTGACGCCGGAGGGGGAAGTGATCCAGGCACGGGGAGAGGTCCATGGAATGCTGCTGCGTGCCCCGGCAGGCACCGGCGGCTTCGGCTATGACCCTATTTTCTATTACCCGCCTTACGGCAAGACCCTGGCGGAGGTTTCACCGGAGGAAAAGAATCAGGTATCCCATCGGGCAAATGCCCTGAGAGCGTTTTATCAGAAATTAAAGGAGGCCGGCTATGCTGACAAGTAAGGAACGGGCAGAACTTCGCGCCCAGGCCAACGGCCTGGAGACCACTTTGATGGTGGGTAAGGACGGTGTGACCCAGGCGGTGATCGAGGAAGCGGATCGGCTGCTTACCGCCCGGGAACTGGTAAAGGGCAAGGTGCTGGAAACCGCTCTCATGAGCCCCCGGGAGGTCAGCGACGCCATTTGCGAGGCTGTGGGCGGGGAAGGAATTTCCTGTGTGGGATCCAAGTTCGTGATCTGGCGCTTCAGCGAGAAGTGCCGGCAGGAGCGGAATCAAACCGGTCGGGCCAAGCGCAAGCCGGTGCCCAAAAGCAAGGCGGATCCTGTGGGCAAGGGCGCCCGTGCCAGAAGAGCGGCGGCGCAGAAGATTCGGGAGCAGCGCAACCAGTATTTCCGGGAGAAGGCCATTGAGAAGGCCATTGAACGGGATCGGGAAAAGCAGCTGCGGAACCGGGATTGAGGGATGACTTGGAGGCGGACTCACGGCCGCCCCCGGAAGAAGAGATTCTAGGAGGGGTCATATGGAACGAATCGGCATTTTTGGCGGAACCTTCAATCCACCCCATATCGGACATATCCAGGCGGCGAAGCAGGCGGTGGAAGCGCTGGGATTAGACAAAATCATCCTTGTGCCCGACTGTGTGGCGCCGCACAAGGCGATTCCGCCCAATTCCCCCACCGGCTGGCAGCGGCTGGATATGCTGCGGCTGGCCACGGCGGACGATCCCCGGCTGGAAGCGTCGGATCTGGAACTGCGCCGGGAGGGGGTCAGCTACACGGCGGACACCATCGCGCAGCTGAGAAGAAGCCATCCAAAAGCAAAGCTGTACCTGCTTATGGGCACGGATATGTTTCTGTCCTTCCGGCAGTGGCGCCATTGGGAGCAGATCCTGGGGGATGTCACCCTGGGGGTATTCTACCGGGGGGATCATCAGGAAATCGCTGCCATTGAGAACCAGCGCGCGGAGCTGAAAAAGCTGGGGGCCGGAGTGGAGCTGGTGAAGAATCAGGTGGTGTCCATTTCCTCCACCCAGATGCGCCGGCTGCTGGCCTTCCACTGTGCCGATTCCTTTCTGCCCCGGGGCGTGGCAGACTATATCCGGGAAAACGGCCTGTATGACGGAAACGCGAACTGGAAAAACCTTCCTATGGATCAGCTGGAAGCCGTGGTGGTGAGCCTGCTGAATCCCAACCGGGTAGCCCATGTGCTGGGCTGCCGGGACACGGCGGTGGATCTGGCGAAGCACTGGGGAGCGAACGTCACCGATGCTGCCCGGGCAGGGATTCTCCACGACATTACCAAGGCCATCGACGGCCCCTTGCAATTGACATTGTGTGAAGCCCATGGTACAATACTCAGTGATTTTTCCAGAAAATACCCCAAAACCCTCCACGCACTTACAGGCGCACTGGTGGCGGAGCGGATTTTCGGGGAGAACGAGGCGGTGGTGTCCGCCATCCGCTACCACACCACCGGAAAAGCGGGGATGAACCTGCTGGAGATGATTATCTATGTGGCCGATTACATGGAGCCGAACCGGGACTTCCCCGGCGTGGAAAAGCTCCGGGAGCTGGCCTATTCGGATCTTCCTCAGGCGCTTGGCCTGGGTCTGGAGATGACCATGGAGCATTTAAAACGACAGGGCAATGCCCTGTCGCCGGAATCCAAAGAAGCACTGGCGTACCTGAAGCGGAGAAACGCGCCGGTATAGAACTTTCAGAAGGGAAGAAGTTATGTTAACACCAAAAGAAATCGCATATGAAGTTACCAAGGCGCTGGACGCGAAAAAGGGCATGGATATCCGGCTGCTGAAGATCGATCAGGTCAGCTCTCTGGCGGATTATTTTCTGATCTGCACCGGCACCTCCAATACCCACGTAAAGACCCTCTGCGACTACGCGGAGTACACCCTGGAGAATCTGGGGGAGCGCATGCTGGGACGGGAAGGCCATCGGGGCAATTCCTGGGAGCTGCTGGACTACGGCAGCATTGTGATCCACGTGTTTACCGAGGAGGCCCGGAAGTTCTACGACCTGGAGCGGCTGTGGGCTGACGCGGAATCCATCGACCTGGACAGCATTGTTATTGCGGAAAACTGATTTTCCCGGGAAGGAAGAATGAGAACCCCTCCCGTTTCTTATGGGATCCCCGGCCGGAGACGGAGGGGTCGATTCAATAACGAGGTGTTTGCTATGAATTACGATTACGCCGCCATTGAGGCAAAATGGCACAGGTATTGGGAGGAAAACAATACCTTTTTCACGGATGTATGGGATTTCTCCAAGCCCAAGTACTATGTACTGGATATGTTCCCCTATCCTTCCGGCGTGGGGCTGCACGCCGGCCACCCGGAGGGCTATACCGCTACGGACATTGTCTCCCGGATGAAGCGGATGCAGGGCTACAACGTGCTGCACCCCATGGGCTACGATTCCTTCGGCCTGCCCGCGGAGCAGTACGCCGTTTCCACCGGAAACCATCCCAACGGCTTTACCCAGGAGAATATCAAGACCTTCTCCAACCAGCTGAAGGAGCTGGGCTTTGACTACGACTGGTCCAAGGTGATCGCCACCTCTGACCCGGAGTTTTACAAGTGGACCCAGTGGATTTTCAAGAAGCTGTGGGAGGCGGGCTACGCCAAGCGCATTGAAATGCCGGTGAACTGGTGCGAAGAGCTGGGCACCGTTCTGAGCAACGACGAGGTGGTTGACGGCAGGTCCGAGCGGGGCGGCTACCCTGTGGTGAAGAAAAACATGATGCAGTGGGTCATTGACCAGCCTGCCTTTGCCGAAAAGCTGCTGGAGGGGCTGGAAGAGGTGGATTGGCCGGAATCCACCAAGGAGATTCAGCGCAACTGGATCGGCAAGTCCACCGGTGTGGAAGTGGACTTCCAGCTGGTGGGCGGCGGAGAATTCTCCATCTACACCACCTGTATCGAAACCATCTACGGCATTACCTTTATGGTGCTGGCGCCTGACGGCAAGATTGTCCAGACCCTGATGGATCGGATTGAGAATCAGGAAGAAGTCCAGGCTTACATCGCGGAAACCATCAAGAAGAGCGACATGGACCGTACCGAGCTGAACAAGACCAAGTCCGGCTGCTGCCTCCGGGGGGTCTATGCCATCAACCCGGTCAACGGCAGACAGGTGCCTGTGTTCATCGGCGACTTTGTGCTGGCCAACTACGGCACCGGCGCCGTTATGGCGGTGCCCAGCCACGACCAGCGGGACTTTGAGTACGCCACCGCCCACAACATTCCCATGCTCCAGGTCATCGACGGCCGGGACGTCAGCCAGTGCGCCTTTGAAAAGCAGGATTACCTGGGCAAGGGCTGCAAGCTGATCAACTCCGAGGAATTCACCGGTCTGACCGTGGAGGAGGCCAAGGAGGCCATCACCTGCAAGCTGGAAAAGGCCGGGGTTGCCAGAAGAAAGAACAACTACCACTTCCGGGAGTGGATCTTTGCCCGTCAGCGCTACTGGGGCGAGCCGGTTCCCTGTGTCTACACCGACAGCGGCGAGACGGTGTTCCTGCCCGATGAAGAGCTGCCCCTGATCCTGCCGGAGCTGGAAGACTACAAGGGGCGCAACGGCAAGGCGCCGCTGGAAAATGCCGTGGAGTGGAAGCAGTACAATTCCAACGGCATCAAGGGCGTCCGGGAGACCTCTACCATGCCTGGCAGCGCCGGCTCTTCCTGGTATTACATGCGTTACATCGATCCGCGCAACCAGGAGACCTTCTGCGATCCGGTGCTGCTGAAGCACTGGATGCCCGTGGATCTGTATGTGGGCGGCCCGGAGCACGCGGTGGGGCACCTGATGTACGCCCGAATCTGGAACCGGTTCCTGTATGACCAGGGGCTGTCTCCGGTGAAGGAGCCTTTCCAGAAGCTGGTGCACCAGGGCATGATCCTGGGCGAGAACGGCATCAAAATGGGCAAGCGCTATCCGGAGTACGTGGTCAACCCCAGCGACATCGTCCGGGACTACGGCGCGGACACCCTGCGGCTGTATGAGATGTTCATGGGCCCTCTGGAGGTCTCCAAGCCCTGGAGCGCCACCGGCGTCGCCGGGGCGAAGAAGTTCATCAACCGGGTGTGGAATTTCTTCAGCGAGCAGCAGAACATCACCGACACCGACGACGGCAAGCTGACCAAAGTCTACCACCAGACGGTGAAGAAGGTCACAGCTGACTTTGAGACCCTGGGTTTCAACACCGCCATTGCCCAGATGATGGTCTTCGTCAACGAGGTGTATAAGAACGGCTCCTGCCCCAGAGAATACGCGGAAGGCTTTATCAAGATGATCTCCTGCGTCATCCCCCATGTGGGTGAAGAGCTGTGGCAGCTGCTGGGTCATGACAAGACCATTGCCTACGAGCCCTGGCCCGTCTATGACGAGGAGAAGTGCAGGGAAAGCCAGATTACCTTCGCGGTGCAGGTCAACGGCAAGCTCCGGGGCACTGTGGTCATGGCCGCGGATCTGGACGAGGAAACCGTCCTGTCCAATGTGCTGGCCAATGAAAAGATCCAGGCCTTCCTGCAGAAGATCGGCGGCCAGATTCGCAAAACCATCGTGGTCAAAAACAAGCTGGTGAACCTGATTGTCAAGTAAGACCCGCCGCCATGGCTGATCAAGTGTTTTTCCGGCCGTCTTCGGAAGGGGACTGCCGGAAAGATTTTTGTAATTTTAACGAAATCTTCCTTGACAATTGGGGAAAAGGCGTATATAATATTCAAGCCTAGTGTTAGGTCCTGAACGCATCCTGGATCGAGCCGGATGCCATCGGAGGGAGGGAAAACAATGTCTGAAATTCGCGTCAAGGAGAACGAGTCTCTGGAAAGCGCTCTGCGCCGGTTCAAGCGCAGCTGTGCCAAGGAGGGCGTGATTGCTGAGGTCAAGAAGCGCGAACACTACGTCAGCCCCAGCCTGAAGCGCAAGCAGAAGTCTGAAGCTGCTCGCAAGAACAAGAGAAAGTTCTACTAATATCCCTCTTGACATGCGTTAAGAGCCGCTCTGCATCCGCAGAGCGGCTTTCTCATTCCAGAAGCTCCCGGCGCAGCTCCTGAAACAGGCTGAATCCCCGCGTCACCCCCAGGGCGCCGGCCTGGGCAAGGAGCTTTTGCAGATCCTCCTCGGTGCGCCACAGGGTAAAGACCGCCCGCTCCTGTTCCGGCTCCGCCCGGTAATGGCACAAAAGGTCTTCCGCGAAGAATCCGTCCTCCGGGCATCGATCCCGGCCCATGGGCGCGAACGCGGCGCCGGCCTCGGTGAGACAAATGGTCTGGGCATCCAGCGCCGTATCCAGCCAGACCTCCCGCCCCTGCCAGGGACGCAAATGCTCCCCAAGGGATATATGGTGCGGAACGGGAGGAAGAAAAACCGGACAGTCCAGCCCTTCCGCGTACAGGGAGGAAACCCCCACCGGGCAGGGGAGCGCGGCTGCCAGCGCCTTTGCCAGAGCGGCGGCCTCCGGATATCCGGCGCGCTGAAAGTCCAGCAATACGCCGCTGCACCCCAGCTTTCGGACGCAGCTGGACAGCTGTTCGCTGATGTACCCCGGGTCATGGCCGCAGATGGGCGTAACATCGTCCAGGATCACCACAGCGCCCGCCGGCAGACTCCTGGGCAGGTTGGAGGCTCGGAGGGAATAGGGAGAAAAATGGCAGGCCATCCAGGCGATTTGAGACGGAAGATGGGGATTTGCCCGGATTTCCCCCGGCGTCATGGCAAGATAATGACGAATCGCCATGGACAAATCCTCCTTCCCATGGTATAATCATAGCGGCTTGGGGAAGATTCCCCTGCCTTCCATACCTTATGAAAACAGGGAGGATGTTATGCCCTTTTCTCTGCTGCCCCGGCTGATGGCCGGGAGCCTGACGGATCTGACCCCCGAACTTCTGAAAAGTCACGGGATCCGGCTGCTGATGCTGGACTTTGACAACACCATCGTGCCCTACACCACCGACGAGCCCACACCGGAAATGACAAGCTGGCTGCGGCAGATGCAGGAAACGGACATTCAGGTGTGCGTGGTTTCCAACAGCCACCGGGACCGGGTGCCGGAATTCTGCCGAAAGAACGGCCTGGACTGCATTACCCACGCCCGGAAGCCCTTCTCCAAGGGGATTCAGGCCTGCCTGGCGCACTACGGCATTGCGCCCGGTCAGGCGGCGCTGGTGGGGGACCAGATCTATACCGATACCCTGGGAGCCAACGGCGCCGGAGTGGTCTCCATCCTGGTGCAGGCCATTGACAACCAAAATTTCTGGCTGAAGGCGCGCCATGTGCTGGAAATGCCATTTATTTTTGCTGCAAGAAAACGGAGGATCTGAATATGAAGAACTTGGAAAAGTATCTGTCCATCCTGAACGGCGAAGTGGACGGCCTGCTGCTCACTTCCCGCTACAGCCGCCACTACGGGGCGGAATTCGACATCGCCGAAGGCGTGGCTGTGGTTGCCAGAGGCGGCTGCCGCTATTTCACCGACAGCCGTTACATTGAGTCTGCCCAGAACAATCTCAAGGGGTTTGAGGTGCTGCTGGTGGATCGGGAGCATACTTACTACCAGCGGCTGAACGACGCTATTGCGGACTTTGGCATCAGCACCCTGGGCTATGAGGAAAACTATCTGACAGTGGGCGAGCTGCGGGGATACGAAGAGCACCTGAACGCCAAGCTGACGCCTTACAACAAGGCCATCAGCGCCTTCCGGGGTCAGAAGGAGGACTGGGAACTGGCGCTGATGCGCAAAGCCCAGTCCATCACCGACAAGGCCTTCGCAGAAGTGATTACCCGGCTGAAGCCCGGCATGACCGAGCTGGAGCTCCAGGCGGAGCTGATCTACTGCCTGTATAAAAACGGCGGCACCGGCCTGGCCTTTGATCCCATCGTGGTCTCCGGCCCCAACACCAGCCTGCCCCACGGCGTGGCCGGGGAGCGGGTAATTCAGCCCGGGGACTTTGTTACCATGGACTTTGGCGCGTCTTACATGGGCTACTGCTCGGATATGACCCGCACCGTGGCGGTGGGCTACGCCACTGAGGAAATGAAGCAGGTCTATGAGACTGTGCTGAAAGCCCAGGAGGCGGCTCTTGCCATGACCCGGGCGGGCATTCCCGGCAAGGACATCGACGCCGTTGCCCGGAAGGTGATCACCGACGCCGGTTACGGCCCTTTCTTCGGCCATGGCTACGGCCACAGCCTGGGGCTGGAGATCCATGAAGCGCCCAATCCCAATACCGCCAACGAAGAGCCGATGCCCGTGGGCGCGGTGTGCTCTGCTGAGCCGGGGATCTACCTGCCCGGGAAATTCGGCGTGCGCATTGAGGATGTGACCATCTTGCGGCAGGACGGCTGCGAGAATATTACCCGCAGCCCCAAGAATTTGATTATTGTCTGAAAAAATTCCCGTACCCTCTTGCATAATTCCGGATTTTGCGTTAGAATATATGAACTGGAGTTATGCCATACATTCCCTCCCGGAGGGGAGGATAGCTTAGGAGGATAAATAGAATGATTTCTGCAGGTGAATTTAGAAACGGCATTACCTTCGACATGGACGGCAAGGTCATGCAGGTTGTGGAGTTCCAGCATGTAAAGCCCGGCAAGGGCGCCGCCTTTGTCCGTGTGAAGATGAAGAACGTTATCACCGGCGCCGTGACGGAAACCAGCTTCAATCCCACTGCCAAATTCCCCACCGCGTTTGTGGAGCGCAAAAAGATGGAGTATTCCTATAACGACGGCTCCCTGTACTACTTTATGGATCAGGAGACCTATGAGCTGGAGCCCATCGACGCTTCCGCTTTGGACGATTCCTTCAAGTTCGTCAAGGAGAATGACATCTGCACCATCATGAGCTATAAGGGCAAGGTCTTCGGCGTGGAAGTTCCCAACTTCGTTGACCTGGTGGTTACGGAGACGGAGCCCGGCTTTGCCGGCAACACCGCCACCAACGTCACAAAGCCCGCCACCGTTGAAACCGGCGCTGAAGTGAAGGTGCCTCTGTTTATCAACGAGGGCGACAAGATTCAGATCGACACCCGCACCGGCGAGTACCTGGGCCGTTCCAAGGCGTAAGGCCGCCTGAAAAGGAGACTGATTATGACCATTTCCGAAAAGTCCGCCTACCTGAAGGGCCTGATGGAAGGCCTGTCCCTGAACACCGAGTCCGATGAAGGCAAGATGATCGCCGCCATTGTGGATCTGCTGGGCGATATGGCCAAGCGGGTCGCGGACATCGAGGAGACCACCATCGCCATCTCCGATGAGCTGGACGAGATCGAAGAGGATCTGGACGCCATCGAGGACTTCATCATGGATGAGGATGACTACGAGGATTACGAGGACTACGAAGATGACTGGGAGGAGGAGCCTGAGGAAGGTTTCGACTTCGGCGACGAGGACACCACCATCTATGAGGTGGAGTGTGCCTGCGGCAACATCATCGACTTCGACGAGGAGACGCTGGAAAAGGGCAGCATCGTATGCCCCAACTGCGGTGAGACCCTGGAGTTCTCCCTGGAGGATGAGGACGAGGAGTAATCCCGGATGGGATAGCAATCAGCACGGCAGGTGTTTTCACCTGCCGTTTTCCATGCCAGAATACCTGCGGCCTACAGGATTCTTCCGGTATAAACCCCTGTGCTTATGGGAAAACTTTTCCATAAAGGAGGCGGTAAATGATGGTAAAAGGCATTTCCAGACAGGTGATTGTGGTGCACGCGCCGGAGCCGAAGCTCTTTGAGCAGGCAATCTTCATCCTGAAGGATGAGGCGGTGAAAGAGGGCATTACCGACGAAGATTTGATGCGGGAGGCACAGCTGGCTATCCGCAGCAAGGAAAAGCCGGGAAGGAAGCGGCACCTTTACCTTTACGGCGCTGTTTGGGCTGCCGGCGGCGCATTGACAACGGGGATTGCCTGGCTGTTGACCTGGCTGTTCTGATCCGGTAGCCGGAATCCCCGGGAAAGAGAGAAATCTATGCACATCGGAAACCTGAATATTGAAAATCCCCTGTTTCTGGCGCCAATGGCCGGCGTATCGGATTGGGCATACCGCACCGTTTGCGCAGGCCTGGGAGCCGGCGTCACGGTAACGGAGATGGTCTCCTCCCGGGCGCTGGTGTATCGGGATCAGAAAAGCGCAAAGCTGCTGCGAAAGACCGAGGGCGGCGTCTGCGGCGCCCAGATTTTCGGCAACGACCCGCAGATCATGGCGGAAGGCGCCAGGCTGGCGCTGGAAATCTCCGGCTGCGACTTCCTGGATATTAACATGGGCTGCCCTATGCCCAAAATTGCCGGCTCCGGAGACGGCTGCGGCCTGATGCGCACCCCGGAGCTGGCAGGGCAGATTGTGGCGGCGGTGGTCAAAGCGGTGGATGTTCCTGTAACGGTGAAATGCCGCCTGGGCTGGGACAAGGGCAGCATCAATGTGCTGGATTTTACCAAGCGGATGGAGGACTGCGGCGCGTCCATGGTTACGGTGCATGGGAGAACCCGGGCAATGCTGTACACCGGCGTGGCGGACTGGGACACCATTGCCAAGGTCAGGCAGCAGCTGACCATTCCTGTGATTGCCAATGGAGACATTACCGACGGCCAGGCGGCTCTCCGCTGCCAAAGGCGCACCGGGGCGGACGGACTGATGATCGGCCGCAGCGCCTTCGGGGATCCCTGGATCTTTCAGGAGGTCAGGGCGGCACTGTCAGGAGAGGAATATCCCGGCCGTCCCTGTCTGAAGGACCGGATCTCCGTGGCGGTACATCAGTTTCAGCTGTCAGAGCAGGATCACGGAGAGCATATTGCCTGCCTGGAAGCCAGAAAACACTTTGCGTGGTATCTCCGGGGGGTGCCCCACAGCAGCTACTACAAAAGGGAGATCACCTCCCTGACCACAATGGAGGATATCTACCGGGTGGCAAGGGATGTGGTTCGGGATCTGGGGTGATTTGGCAGCGGAACCCACTTTTGGAAAAAACATAGCAGAATGAAATAACGGCCGCTTCATACCCTAATCCAGAGGTGAGGGTATGAAGCGGTTTTTTGCGCTATCCATATTGCTGATCCCTTTGCTGGCAATGCCGGCGCGAGGGGAGACGATCCGCTGGGTGGATTTTCATGTACCATATGAATCCCTGAAATATGCCATGGATCAGGACATCGCCACCTTCGACCAGGAAAAGCACCTTTCCTGGATCGATATACTGGCGCTGGCAGCCTGCCGCACCGGCGGAAAGTGCCCTCTGTCCGCGGTGAAACAGGCGTCTTCGGAATTAAGGGGCGACCGATCTCCCCAGGAGCTGCTGGGGGAGCTGTACAAATACTATGCCTATTACCACCGGGCCTACAGCGCCGTGCTGGGGGGACTGGTGGGAAGCTACGCCATTGAAAAAGACGGCCTGTGGGTTCCGGAGTATGGGCTGAAGGCCTTTTCTCCCATTGCGGCCGGATACGGATACAGCCACTGCGACGATTTTGGGGCGGCTCGCTCCTTTGGCTTCCGGCGGAAGCATCTGGGGAACGATCTTATGGGCGCTTTGGGCACGCCGGTGGTGGCGGTGGAAGGGGGCGTGGTGGAGGCCATTGGCTGGAACCGGTACGGCGGCTGGCGGGTCGGCATCCGCTCCTTTGACAGCCGCCGGTACTACTATTATGCCCATCTGCAAAAGGACAAGCCCTTTGCGCCGGGTCTGGCGGAAGGCGATCTGGTGCAGGCGGGAGATCTGATCGGCTTCATGGGCAGAACCGGCTATTCAGACAAGGAAAATGTCAACAACATCGAAACGGTTCACCTGCACTTCGGTCTGGAGCTGGTATTCGACGAAAGCCAAAAGGAGTGCAATTCCGAGATCTGGGTGGATGTCTATGACCTGGTTCGGCTGCTAAGCGCCCACCGCAGCAGCATTCAGGGAAATGAGCGGGTCTATCCCTATCGGGATCTGGATCTGGAGGTCTTCCCCCAATAGTGCCCGGTGAATCAGCGGCGCTCCGCGGCTGATTCGCCAGAGAACAAAAAAACCGGAGGATTTTTTCCTCCGGTTTTATGGGCGTTTGCAAACCTCCTGAACTGTCAGACAGGTTCCCTGAACGGTGAAGCGAATGTCGAACCCGGCAAAGGACAGACCGTAAACCCTCTGGGGATCCTGCTGGTAGGAAGGACGCGGATCGTGGGATAGAACGCCCACGGCCGCCTCCCGCTTATCCGCCGGAAGCAGCGCCAGCAGGGCAGGGGGAAAGTCTACCTCCAGGAGAAAATCCCTGGCAGTATCGGTAAAGCCGCCGGTGGCTTCCGGGTGACAGTCGCCATAGGGGATGTAGGGCTTGATATCGAAAATGGGGGTTCCGTCCATGAGATCCGCCCCGCCCACATGGAGCACCGTGCCGAAGCTCTGGGTCTGCTCCACACCCAGCAGCTTTACGCAGGAAAGCCCCAGGCTGTTGGGCCGGAAGGGGGAGCGGGTGGCAAAGACGCCCACCCGGGTATTCCCTCCCAGCCGGGGCGGACGTACGGTAGCAGACCAATCCGGGCGGACGGATTGGGAAAACTGCCAGATCAGCCATAGATGGGAGAATTCCCCAATGCCCCGGAGGGCGTCGGGGTTGCGGTAGGCAGGTTCAAAGATGATGGTGGAACGAAGCTGTTCCACCAAACCGCTTTGCCGGGGGATGCCGAATTTGTCGGGAAAGTCGCTGCGCATCCGGGCAATGACTTGAAGGGTAACGTCCATATTATCTTCTCCTTTCCCGGAAGCAGAAGGTGACGGCAAAGATCCCCGCGAGGATCAGGCTGATGGCGGCGCCGGCGGAGCTGCCCAGCCAGTAGGAAACAACCAGACCGCCCAAGCCCGCGGCAGTGGCGAACAGGACGGAGAACAGATGATACTGCCGCAGATTCCGGGCGATGTTCCGGGCCGCGGCAGCCGGGAGCACCAGCAGGGAGTTGAGAATCAGAAGACCCACGCTGGAAATGCTTAAGGTGACGACCACGGCAATGGCGGTGATGAACAGGGTCTGGGACAGTCCCACCGGAATTCCCCGGGAAGAGGCCAGCTGGGGATGGATGGCGGTGAGCGTCAGCCGGTTGGAATACAGCACCCAGAAGATCAGAACCGCCAGCAGAACCAGCGCCAGAAGACCGATTTGCCCGGGGGTTACGGAAAGAATGTCGCCGATGAGGTACTGGTTGTATTTGGTGAAGCTGCCGCCGCCCAGGGTGGCGGCAAAAATACCCAGCGCCACGGCGCTGCTGGAAAATACGCCGATGAGGGTATCCGCCGCCTGATTGCTCCGGCTGCGCACCCAGGAGAACAGCAGGGCAAAGGCCACGCTGAAGGCCACCGCTCCCAGGGTGGGGAAGCTCATGCCGCAGATGACGCCGATGGCAATGCCGGTAAAGGCGGAGTGCCCCAGGGCGTCGGAAAAGAAGCTCATACGCCCGGTGACGATCATGGTAGACAGAATTCCGAACAGCGGCCCCATGATCAGCAGCGCCAGCAGCGCGTTTTTCATAAAATCCCAGTGGAGCATTTCAAAAGGAAGCATATCGCAAAATGCGTGCCAAAGGCTCATAGGCTCCCTCCTTTCATATGGAAGACCCGGTGGAACTCGGGAGAATTCAAAACGGCCTCGGGAGTTCCCTGGATCAGCAGCGCGTGGTCAATGAGCACCACCTGATCGGCGTACCGGGGAAGCATGGAGAAGTCGTGGGTGGTCATAAGGATGGACAGGTCGTAGGTTTTGCGGATCTCGTCCAGCATGTCCATGAGCACGGCCATGCCTTCCACATCCACACCGGACAGCGGCTCATCCAGAATCAGAATATTTGGCAGAGGCTCCAGCGCCAGAGCCAGCAGCACCCGCTGCAGCTCGCCGCCGGAGAGGGTGCCCACCCGCTTGTGAATCAGATCCTCTCCGTGAACCCGTTCCAGGCATTCCAGCACCGTCTCCTCCATGGCCTTTCCCAGCCCCAGGAAGGCCGGGCGCTTGCTCATGCAGCAGGCGAACAGGTCTGCCACGCTCACCGGGTCGCTGGGATCAAATGCCGGACTTTGGGGAACATAGCCGATCCGGGGTTTTTTGCTCCGCTGTCCCGGCGTGGAAAAGGCGATGACGCCGGAATACTCCTGCTGGCCCAAAACGGCCTTGAGAAAGGTGGATTTGCCGGCGCCGTTGGGGCCGATGAGGGCGACCATTTCTCCGCAGTGGACATGGAGGTTCACATCTTTTAAAATAGCGTCGGCTCCAATGCGGACAGACAGATTCTCCACCCGCAGGCAGCAGGAATGTCCGCAGGATCCGTCGTGGAAGGGAAAGTTCATTGCAGTGCCTCCTTGATGGTACGGATGTTGTGATACATGGCGTCAAAGTAGCTGTCTCCGGTCATGGCCATATCCAGCGCGTAGACCTGACAGCCGGTTTCCCGGGAAATGATCCCGGAAGCGGAGACACTGCCGCTTTTTTCGGTAAACACAGCAGGAAGGTGATGCTCCCGCACCGTTTCAATCAGGTGGATCAGCTCCTGAGCGGAGGCTTCCCGGCCGGATTCTTCTTCTACCGCTTCCAGTATGGTCAGGTCAAAGGCCTGGGCGAAGTAGGCAAAGCCGTCGTGGAAGGTGATTAGTTCCCGGCAGGACAGGTCGTCCAAAACTTCCCGGCCGTAGGCGTCCAGCGCTTCCAGATCCTCCAGAAGAAGCTGAAGATTCTCCTGAAAGGTCTGGGCGTCCTGGGGATATTGGGCGGACAATCCCCGGCAGATATTTTCCGCCATGATCATGGCGTTTTTCGGGCTGAGCCAGATGTGGGGATCTTCCTCGTGGTGATGATGGCCGTGATCCGTATGGTTGTGATGATCCTCCTGGGGGCAGATTATCTGAATCCCCTGGGAGGCGTCGATGGTTTTGGCATCGTCCAGAATTCCGTCCAGGAAGCTCTCCAGCCCGGCGCCGGAAAGGATCACCACTTCCGCGCCCTGGGCGGCTTTGGCCTGCCGGACACTGAGGGAATAGTCATGCAGGCAGGAGATCTGCTCTGTGACCAGCCGGGTGACGGTGATGCCGGTGCCCTGGCACAGCCGCTGGGTGAAGTCGTACACCGGCAGGGTGGTGGCTGCCACCTGGGCAGGTTCCTGCCGGGCGCATCCCGGCAGAAAAAAGACCAGGAGCAGCAGGATCAAAGATGATATTGGGTGTTTTTTCATACAAAGCAGTCCGTTTCTCATGTTTTCCTACCTTTTAGCATACCATGCCTGTCAAGCGGAGGCAAAGAAAAGGGGAGCCTGCCGATACAGACTCCCTCTTATGTATGTACGATATGAACTTAGTGGTTCTCGATCCATTCGTTGACCTTGCTCTTGGCCAGACGCTTGATGTCCTCTGTGGGATAAATGGAAGCCTCTCCGCCGCCCACATGCAGAAAGTACAGGCCTTCGGGAGTCTGATACAGATCTTCTTCATAGCCGGCAGGATCGCCCAGTTCGCCGCAGGAATACGCTTTGATCAGGGTAGCGGTCTCGGTGTCGTACTCTTTCTTGCAAATGATCTTCTTCATGGAATGAACCTCCTTTCTGGTTGGAATCAATACAAAAGTATTATACACATATTTGTAAGGAAATCAAGCCCTAATCAAGAAAAAGATGAATTTTTTACCAATAATTAGACGAACAATCAATTTGATAACCGGAAAAACCGGATTTGCTATGTTCAAAATGCACAAAAATTTGGCGGTTTTCGGAGAAAGCGCGCCCTTGCGTAAGGGACGTCAAAATGGTATGATAAAGAAAAAGGAGGGGAGATCATGCGGGATTTTCCGTTTTTCACCGGGGAATATGGGGTATCCAGCTTAACTTTGAAGGAGATCCCCTACCGGAAGACTGCCTATATCCGCATCCGGGAGGCGGCGCCTGAGAACCTGTCCGCGCACTTGTCAGAATGCGTCGGCTTCTGCCGCATGGCCGGCGGGGAGCGGATCTATGCTGCCGGCCATGAACTTCTGGAAACCTATCCGCTGCACACGGCGGTGCTGGAAATGGCAGGAACCGCCTGGGTGGACAAGACGCAGCTGGCCTGTTTGTTTCCTGTGACCCGGGAGACGGCGCCCCGGTGGCGGGAATACTACAACCGTCGGATGGCACAGGTGGACAATGCCCAGACCCTGGAAGAACGGGACGAGCAGCGGCTGGCGGACAGCGCAGGCGCTTATTTTGTCCATCGCAATGGCGTTTTGCTGGGCATCGGCTGGCTGCAGGATACCCGGCTGCTGGCCGTCGCGGCGGAGCCGGGGCAGGGAGTGCCGGTGATGCACACTCTGATGTCCCTGGCGGAGGGCGCCGGAATGACCATGGAAGTGGCCTCCACCAACAGGCGCGCCATCCGCTTGTATGAAAAGCTGGGATTTTTGAAAACAAAAGAAATAGCCCGGTGGTACCGGGTGGGGTAAGCAGAAAGATAAACCTGCGAAAGACGTCAAGAAGCGGGTTGCTTTTTCCCGCCTTATCCGATATAATAAATGAAAATTTTACGCGTTTAGCCAAAAAAATCCAGCTGGAGGTTGACACAGATGATAATCCGGGATAGGCTCTCAGCCAGACAGCCTTACTTCCCTGAATCCTTCCGGCGGGGCAGTGTTTTCATTTTTTGAGAAAGCAAAGGGGACGGTATGAGACTGGGAAAATGGACAATACTGGCGCTTACGGCAGTTTTTGCGGCGATGTTTATGGCGGCCGCGGTGGTGGAGCGAGCGGATGAAGAGGAGACAGACGCAGCCTTGGAAGAGACGACGAAAGTCTTGTTCTCGGTGCTGGCCTCTTCTCAGACGGGAAAGACCGAAGAAATTGCCTGCTGGCAGTCTGAGACGGAGGAATATTATATCTTTCTGCCCAGCTATGCCAGCCTTGACCGGGCGTCTTTCCGCATTCCGGAGGACAGCGGGGACATTTACCTCAACGGTGTGCTGCTGACCGACGGCATGGGCTGCGAAGGATTCGCGCTGGACACTGCGTATGACCTGTCCTGGGATGGGGAGCGCGGGAAACTTTGGTTTGTCCAATCCGGCAATGTGCCGACCATGTACATAGACGTGCGATCTGGCTCCATGGATTATATTCACGCCTCCAAGGACAACTGGGAGTTGGGAGCCATGCGGCTGTATGACAGTCATGGCGCTTCCCTCTGGGACGGAGAGCTGCAGTCCATCAACTGCCGCGGACAATTTACCTGGTATGGGCCAAGGCAAAAGAAGCCCTACAGCCTGGAGCTGGCGGCTGCGGCAGATCTTCTGGATATGGGATTGGCAAAGGACTGGATTCTGCTGGCCAACGCCTATGATCCGTCCAATCTGAGAAACAAGATCGTCATGGATTTCGCACTGGAATGGGGGATGGCCTATTCTCCCCAATGCCGGTGGGTGGATCTGTATCTCAACGGGAGCTATGCGGGGCTGTATCTGCTGTGCGAGCGGAATCAGGTGCATCCCCAACGGGTTGATCTGAAGGGAGATGTCCAGTTCCTGATCAGCCGGGATTTGGAAGATCGGTTTCTTGAAAAGGGGTGCCCCTATGTGAAAACAGAGCTGGACGGGGATACCGCTTTGCGGATTCGCAGCTCCACCGTTTCCAACGATACGGTCAGGCAAATCTGTCAATCGGTGGAGAACGCCATTTCCGCGGAAGACGGAGTGGATCCTGTTACAGGGAAACACTATCGGGAGCGGATCGATGAAGAATCCTGGGTCAAAAAGTATTTGATCGAAGAGGTGTTCGGCAATCTGGACGGGGGCAGGCTCAGTCATTTTTTTTACTACGACAGTGCCGATGGTCAGGGGAAACTCTATGCCGGGCCGGTTTGGGATTACGATAGCAGCATGGCCAACCACCACAGTTACTGGTCCCAGAATCCGCAAATACTCTGGTGCATCCGGGAAGGATACAGGGGAACTCCCTGGTATACCCAGCTGTACTACCAGGAAGATTTTTATGACCTGCTGACCCGGACATATGGGTCAGAGGTTCTGCCCGGTATGCAGACCCTTCTGGACGAACAGCTGGACGCCTACCGGGAGCAGATTGCTCCGGCAGCGGAGGTGAACCAGATTCGCTGGCAAACATGGAACGATTTGGATTTTGATCAGGCAGTTGAGGATATCCGGACATATCTGACCCAGCGGTTGGATTTTCTGACCGGATTTTGGCTGAAAGGGGAACCTTACTGCCTGGTTCGGGTGAGGGATTATAAAGAACCTGAGAGAGTGTTTGCAATCTCCCCCGGAGAGCTGCTGCCTGTCTCTCTTCCGGATCGCGAAAATGAGCATGGCATCCGCGCCCTTGGGTGGATCAACGGGGATACCGGAGAAGCGTTTAACCCTGACGAACCGATCTACCAGGACATGACCCTGCTATTCACATATGAGGAGCTGAATCAGCAGCAGGAGCAGCCCTCGGCCGAGACCCAGGAGCCGACCCGGGAGCCGATTCAGGAGCCGGCCCAGGAGGAGATTCCCCTGCGCAGGCTGGCGATTCCGGCAGTGCTGGCGATGATGTTCCTGGGGATTCTGGGGGCAGACTACAGTCTGAGACGAAAGGAGCGCAGCGCACGGGATGGACAAACAGAGAAAATATCGTCATGAGCTGAAATATCCCATCAGCCTGGGGCAGGGGCAGATGCTCCAAAACCGGATCAACCATCTGCTCCCGATGGACGTTCACGCGTCGGGATCCGGAAAATACGTTATCCGCAGTCTGTACTTTGACGACTATGAAGACGCCTGCTTCCGGGAAAACGAAGACGGCACAGATCCCAGGGAAAAGTTCCGGATCCGGATCTACAATCATTCCCTTGAACGGATTACCCTGGAGTGTAAGCGGAAGGAACGGGGAATGAATTACAAAACCGCCTGTCCCCTGAACCTTGAACAGACCCGGATCCTGATGTCCGGCAAGCCCCTGCCGGACATTGCCCGGCAGCCTCCGCTGCTGCAGAAGCTCACGGCGCTGATGCTCACCCGGGGAATGCGCCCGGTGGTAATCGTGGAATACCAACGGATTCCCTATGTATATCAAAACGGAAATGTCCGGGTGACGCTGGACAGCAATATCGCGTCATCGTCCGCGGTGAGCCGGTTTCTGGATCCTGTGATCCCCACGCGGCCGGTGATGCCCCTGGGGCAGCAGTTGCTGGAAGTGAAGTACGACGAATATCTGCCGGACTTTATTTACCGGAACCTGCAGCTGGAAAACCTCAGACAAACAGCGTTTTCCAAATACTATATTTGCCGGCGATACACGAGATAAGGAGAAAAGAGTTATGCATTTCAGTGATATTTTCAAGAAATCCTTTTTGGAAGGATTCGCGTCTACGGAGATCACCACAGTCACGGTGCTGTCGGCCATAGCCGTTGCCAGCGCCATTGCCCTGTACATCTTCTTTGTCTACCGGGTCGTTACCCGCAAGACCTTTTATTCCAAGAACTTCAACATTTCCCTGGCGGGAATCACGGTGATCACGGCCGCTTTGATTCTGACCATGCAGTCCAGCGTGGTAATTTCCCTGGGCATGGTGGGCGCATTGTCCATTGTGCGGTTCCGCACGGCGATCAAGGATCCCATGGATCTGATGTTCCTGTTCTGGTCCATCAGCGTGGGCATCATCTGCGGCGCGGGTCTTGCGCAGGTGGCGGTGATTCTGTCCATCGTGGTAACAGTGGGCATTTTTATCCTGGATCGGCTGCCAGTGGCCAGAGCGCCTATGATCCTGGTGGTCAACGCCAGCGATCTGGACGCGGAAGAGGCTGTGACCAACGCGGTCAAGCCCTTTGCGGGACATTACCGGGTCAAGTCCAGAAATATGACGGAAAGCTCCCTGGATCTGGTATTGGAGCTGCGCACCGCCCAGGGCAGCAGCCTGGTACGCGCGGTGATGGCCCTGGAGGGCGTGACCTCCGTCTCCCTGCTGTCCCACGATGGGGAAGTAACGTTCTGACCACGTTAAAAACTGTATGGGAAAAATACTTGACACCGGGGGTTGGACGTGGTATAATACCACCCGGTGTTAAGGAATGATACTTTACAGGGAGAACGCCCATGGACGACGCATTGGAACTGATCCTGCTGTATGACTATTACGGCGGCCTGCTTACCCACCGGATGCAGGAATGCTTTGAGATGCGCTACAACCAGGATCTTTCTTTGAGCGAGATCGGCCAGAATCTGGGGATCAGCCGCCAGGGCGTTCACGACAATCTCAGCCGGGCAGAGGCGCTGCTGCGGAATATGGAGGAAAAGACCGGCTGTCTCCGCCGGGATCGTGCCTGCCGCAAAGCGGCGAAGAGCATCCGGAAGGCCGCCCGGGCGCTGCTTGCCCATCCGGATACCAACGTAAATGCTCTGGCAGAAGAGATCCTCTCTGATGTTCGGGCGCTTGAGGAGTAAGCTATGGCATTTGAAGGCTTAACTGAAAAAATATCCGCTACCTTCAAAAAGCTCCGGGGCAAAGGCCGTCTGAAAGAGGCCGATGTGAAGGAGGCCATGCGGGAGATCCGCATGGCGCTGCTGGAAGCGGACGTAAGCTATAAAGTGGTGAAGGACTTTACCAAGTCTGTCACCGAGCGGTGCGTGGGCGCCGATGTGCTGGAATCCCTGACCCCCGCCCAGATGATTGTGAAGATCGTCAACGAGGAGCTGTGCAAGCTCATGGGCAGCGATACCAAGCACCTGACCATCAACCCCAACGGACCCACGGTGGTGATGCTGGTGGGGCTTCAGGGCGCTGGCAAGACTACCAACGGCTCCAAGCTGGCCGGTCTGCAGAAGCGCCAGGGGCGGAACCCTTTGTTGGTGGCCTGCGACATTTACCGTCCCGCGGCCATTACGCAGCTGAAGGTCTGCGGCGAGAAGCTGGGGATCCCGGTGTTTGAAAAGGGCACCCAGGATCCGGTGCAGACCGCCAAGGAGGCTGTGCTCTATGCCCGCCAGCGGGGCTATGACATGGTATTGCTGGATACCGCGGGCCGTCTCCACATAGACGAAACGCTGATGACGGAATTGAAGAACATTAAAGCCGCTGTCAAGCCCGATGAGATCATGCTGGTTGTGGACGCCATGACCGGCCAGGACGCGGTAAACGCCGCCCAGAGCTTCAATGAGTGGCTGGACATCGATTCGGTGATGCTCTCCAAGCTGGACGGCGACGCCCGGGGTGGCGCTGCGCTGTCCGTCCGTGCCATTACCGGCAAGCCCATCAAATTTGCCGGCACCGGTGAAAAGCTGGAGGATATTGAACCCTTCCATCCCGATCGGATGGCCAATCGGATCCTGGGCATGGGGGATGTGCTTACCCTTATCGAGAAGGCGGAAAAGGCCTACGACGCCAAGAAGGCCGCCGAAATGGAGAGCAAGCTCAAATCCAACAAATTTACCCTCCAGGATTTCTACGATCAGATGGTGCAGATGAAGTCCATGGGTTCCATGGAAGAGATCCTTGCCCAGATGCCCGGCGGGGCAAATCTGAAGGGGGTCAAGCTGGATGAAAAGGCCATGGCGCATACGGAAGCCATTATCCTGTCCATGACGCCCAAGGAGCGGGAAAAGCCTGAAATCATCGGCGCCAGCCGGAAAAAGCGCATTGCCGCCGGCGCCGGGGTGCGGGTGGAGGATGTGAACCGGCTGCTGAAATCCTTTGAGCAGATGCGAAAACTTTTGAAGCAGTTCTCCGGACCGGGGATGGGTAAGAAAATGAAGCGCATGCGGGGCATTGGCGGCTTCGGCGGCTTCCCCGGCTTCTGACGGCTGAAAGGCCTGTGTTCGTTCGCTGAAAGCAAATTGCTTTGCGATATAGATTTTTTCAGATTATTTTATGGAGGTGAAACTCTCATGGTTAAGATCAGACTGAGAAGAATGGGTGCTAAGAAGGCTCCTTTCTACCGGATCGTGGTTGCCGACTCCCGTTCTCCCCGGGATGGCCGGTGCATTGAAGAGATCGGCACTTACAATCCCCTGACCGAGCCCGCCACCATCACTGTGGACGCGGAGAAGGCCCAGACCTGGATCAAGAACGGCGCACAGCCCACCGATACTGTCCGCGGCCTGCTGAAGAACGCCGGCGTTCTGTAAGATCCCAAAGGAGAATCCTGCAATGAAAGAACTTTTGCTGTATATGGCAAAGAATCTGGTGGATGATCCTGAGGCAGTTACCGTGACCGAAATCGAGGACGAGGACGGCAAGGTGCTGGAGCTGCGTGTCGCTGAGGGCGACATGGGTAAGGTGATTGGCCGCCAGGGACGGATTGCGAAAGAAATCCGCGTCATAATTAAGACTGTTGCCCAGCGCACCGGCGAAAAGGTCACGGTCGAAATCGTGGATTAAACGTGGATGCGTGACGGCTCGTCACGCATTTTCGCTTTTTCGGGCAATTGCCCATTGATGTTATCCTGGAGGAAGCAATATGAGACTGCCATTTATTGAAGCCGGTGAAATCGTCACCACCCATGGAGTCCGGGGAGAAGTGAAGGTTCTCTCCTGGCTGGATTCCCCGGAACTGCTGACGGAATTCAACCGCTGCCGGATCGACGGCAGGGAATTTGCCATGGATGCCGTCCGGGTTCAGAAGACCTGCAATCTGGTGAAGCTCCGGGGGATCGATACTGTAGAGCAGGCCCAGTCCCTGCGGGGAAAGACCCTGGAGATTTACCGGGAGGATGTGGATCCCGAAGTGATTTTCGCGGGGGATCTGGTGGGCGTGGAGGTGTTCGCCCAGGGGGAATCCATTGGCAGGATCGCGCAGGTGCTGGACTACCCGGGCAATGCGGTGTATGTGGTCAAGGGCGCCTTTGAATACATGATCCCTGCGGTGAAGCAGTTTATCCTCTCCACCGACCTGGAGGGGAACCGGATGGAAGTCAAGCTCCTGGAAGGGATGCGCAGCGATGAGAATTGATATTTTGACCCTCTTCCCGGAGACCCTGGGAGATGTGCTCTCGGAAAGCATTTTGGGCCGCGCCCAGGAGCGGGGATACATCCGCATCGAGACCCACCAAATCCGGGAGTATACCGCCAACAAGCAGAATCAGGTGGACGACTATCCCTACGGCGGCGGCCGGGGCGCGGTGATGACCGCGGATTCGCTGTACCGCTGCTGGGAAGCGGTGTGCGATGAGGCCGGGGGGCCGGTGCACACCATCTATCTGTCCCCCTGCGGGCATACCTTCTGCCAGGCGGACGCCATCCGGCTGAGCAAGCTGGAAAATCTGGTGCTGGTTTGCGGCCATTATGAGGGCATCGACCAGCGGTTTATTGACGAGTGCGTGGACGAGGAGATCTCTTTGGGTGACTTTGTGCTCACCGGGGGAGAAATCGCGGCTATGGCTGTAACCGACGCGGTGTGCCGGATGGTGCCCGGGGTGCTGGCCGACCCGGAGTGCTTTGAAGATGAGAGCCATTTCAACGGCCTTTTGGAATACCCGCAGTACAGCCGTCCGGCGGTATGGCACGGCCGGGAGGTACCTCAGATTCTGCTGTCGGGCAATCACGAAAAGGTACGCCAGTGGCGGCGGAAGCAGGCGCTTCGGCGCACCCGCCAACGGCGGCCGGATATGTATCAACGGCTGGATTTAAGCTCCAAGGAAGATCAGAAGCTCCTGAAGGAAATGGAAGCGGAGGATGCCGCGCAGCAGAGATAGCCGAAAGGAGGGCGAAGGATGGACAAACTGGAAACCCTGAAAAACTGGATCAGCGAAAGCAGCAGGATTGTTGCCTTCACCGGCGCCGGTGTGAGCACCGAATCAGGCATCAAAGATTTTCGCAGTGTAGACGGACTGTACAATCAGAAGTTTGAATATCCCCCGGAAACCATCATCAGCCACAGCTTTTATGAACGCAATCCGGAGTATTTCTTCCGGTTCTACCGGGAGAAAATGCTTCCCCTGGGGTTTTCGCCCAACATCACCCACCGGGTGCTGGCTCGGTGGGAGGCGGAAGGGCGTCTCCAGGCGGTTGTCACCCAGAACATTGACGGTCTGCACCAGAAGGCCGGAAGTCAGCGGGTGCATGAGCTGCACGGCTCTGTTCTGCGCAACTACTGCGTCCGGTGCCGAAGGTTCTACCCGGCGGAATTTATCCGGGATGCCCAGGGAGTGCCCCGGTGCAGCTGCGGCGGTATCGTCAAGCCGGATGTGGTGCTCTATGAAGAGGGGCTGGATCAGGCGGTAATCGAACAGAGCGTCATGGCCATCCGCAGGGCGGATCTGCTGCTGGTGCTGGGCACCAGCCTGACCGTGTACCCGGCGGCAGGCTTTCTGCACTACTATCGGGGCAATCGCCTGGTGCTCATCAACCGGGACGAAACCCCCTACGACCATTCTGCGGATCTGGTCTTTCACCAAAGCCTGGGAGAGATCTTCTCAAAGCTGTAAACGCCTGTGTCCGGGCGCTGCCGGTTTATCCGGCGGCGCCCCTTTTTTGCTGGGTAAGCGGGAGAATGTGAAAAACGGCGCAGCCAAAGAGACAAAAATGCGACAATATCCGTAAAGGCACAGGGGCTTCGTCCCATGGGCGATCTTAAGATTCTATTAGTATTGCGGCTGCCGGGTTGCGGCGGCGGGCGTGCTGTGCTATACTGATGCTGTACAGCTGCGAAACGAGGAGATGGGGTTTATGCGGAGAAACCGAAAGATCATAGCAATCCTTTTGGCGGCGGCGTTTGCTGCTGCCGGGGCGGGATGTGCCGGACAGCCTGATGCCGGAAAGGCGCCGGAAACCACCCGGCAGCTCCGGGAGACCCAAAGCACAGCCCCGGTGGAACCGGAAGTGCCCGACGCCATGACCTATGTTGCCCTGGAGGATTGTGTGGTTCCGGTGTCCTATACCCGGTGGGGAAAGCAGATTCTCTCGGGAGAGGTGGATTCCCTGCAAGGAGACGGCCTCCTGCAAGGGGCGCCGCTGGCGGAAGAATTGGCGCGAATCCCGGCTCCGGAGGGCTGCGGTTTTGATGCTGTCCTTTCGGACGGAGACTGGGATTTTTTCCCGGATTCGGTGGAGTATCGATCCTACACGCCGGAGGCTCCGTCCCGGCATCCGGACTGGACTGCCTATTTTCAAGAACGGCTTCAGGAACTGAACTGTGACAGCCCGCTGGTTTTGAAGGAGTCCTTGCGTTTTTTGTGGAACGGTGTGGAGACGGCGGTGGTAACGGCTTCCAATGTTACAGCCGTCGATTCCCCGGAGCTACTTTCCCTGGAAGCCATCCCGGAAGGAGGGCGCCCCGACAATCAGAACCCCGGGGTCTATGTTTTGACCGCGTTGTTTGTCCAGGGGGAGCAGCCGGTGGCGCTTTACAGCCGGTATGATCAGATCCAGGCCGAGACCGGGGCGGACTACGCCCCCTGGGAGGGAGAAACCGACTTTTTGCAGGTGCTGACAGCCTGGCAGTACGATGAACAGGGGAATGCCGTATCGTATCCCATTTATGGGAATATGACCGGGCAGCTGACCTTGCAGGACGCTGCCGAAGCGCCCCGGTGCCTGGTATCGGACATTGACGGTGACAATACTTCCGAACTGGTGGTGATCCAAAAGACATCCCAGTCTCTCACAAGCTGGTGCGGGGTATACGATTTGGAACAGGGCAGTGCCCGGGAAAGCCTGCGCATGGGGCTGAACTGAACCGGGGATAGAAATAGAGAAGCATGAAAAAGCCGTGGAGGCCGCTGACCGCTTCGGCGCTCGGAGCCTGTACCGGCGGCTTGATTTGTACATGTGAAAGCGCTGCCGCAAAGGGATTCCCCGAAATCTCTTTGCGGCAGCGCCGTTTCCATGTCTGTTTTCCCGCCGGCGGGGAACGAGCGGCAAAAACGGGCGTGCTCCCAATGGGGAGCACGCCCGAAGGTTATGCTTTTCCGGGGGAGCGGCGGTGGAGCTTCCACTCGGAATACATGCGAAATACGGTGGAGCCCAGAAGGATGCCCACTGCCAGGATTCCGGCAATGGCGCCGGTGTGCATGGCACGGGCGGCAAACAAGTCCATCTGCCCCTGAACCGCGTAGCTCATGGCAAAGTACACCCCCGCGCCGGGGATCAGGGGGAAGATGGAGACCACCAGATAGGAAATGGCCGGATACTTTCGGATCCGGGCCATAATCTCGGAATAAACCGAGGAGAACAAACCCGACCAGAAACAGGCCGTGATCTCGCTGCCCTCCATATGCAGCACCAGACAGTACACCGCCCAGGACAGGGCGCCGCCCAGGGCGCATAAAAGACCGCCGGGACCATGGATGTTGAATAAAATGGCAAAGCCAATACAGCTGGCCATGGCGAACAGACATTGGGCATAGACCGGATAGGAGACGGCGGCTTCGGAAGCCGGGATTCCCCAGAGGGTCACGGACAGCTGCCAGGCGCCGGCGGTGCCCAGGGCAATGGCCGCTGCCATGAGAAACACCTGGACGGTTCGGTTGGTGCCGGAGGTGGTGTCCCCGTAGATGATGTCCCGCATGGCGTTGGTAAACAAAAGACCGGGCACCAGCAGCATCAAAGCGCCGATGGTGACGGCGTCGGTGTTCCGGGTCAGCCCCACAGCGCCCAGGGCGTAGGCCAGCATCGCCAGGAAGAAGGAGGAGGCGATGGTTCGGAAGAAGGGGTTGGCCTTCCGCTGATCCAGCTGCCGGTTCACAAAGCCCACCAGAGCGCCGCACAAGCCGCCGCAGAAGCTGTCTGCCAAATTGCCGCCGTAAAACAAACTGAATCCTGCGGCGCCCAGAAAGTAGCCCAGGTACTGAGCCAAAGTGGAGTACCGCAGGCGAAGGGACTGCAGCTGGGCAAACCACTGCTGGGCAACCTCCGGTTCCGGGGTTTGGCTGCAAATGGCCCGGCACAGGCCGCTGAGCTTCTCCACCGTGTCCAGATCGTTGCCGTGGTGGCCGATCCGGCGCATCCGGGTCAGCGGATGCCTGTCGTGGGGATGGACGCTGACAATGATGCAGTTGGGGATTGCAAAGACCTCGGACTCAACCCCGTAGGCGCTGAGGATCCGGCTGACGCTTTCCTCCACCCGGTAGGTCTCCGCGCCGCACATGGCCAGCTCGTAGCCAATGTCGGTGGTCAGGTCAAGTAATGTATTGGTATTCATAGCGTGCCTCCCAAAGCAGGATGCTCGGACGGATGTACCCCTGAGCCGTCTCAGTATATCACATACCGGGGAAAAATCAAGCAGCAATCCGGGAAAGCGAAACAGGCGCTTTACTTCCGGGCGAACAGAATACCCAGGGTATTGGGGCCGCAGTGGCAGGAGATGGTGCAGCCTGCTACGGTTTCGTAAATGTGTTCAAAATGCCCGTAGGTTTTCAGCGCTTCCAGAACCGCCTGGCGGCAGGCTTCGCTGACCTGGGTGTAGGTCAGGAAGACGGTGCTTTCGTCCAGATCCTCACGGCCGTCCAGCCGCTCCTTCACATAATTTGTCAGGCACTTGGTATAGTCTCCCCGGTACTTTTTGCCCACACCCATTTTCCCGTCCTTGACCTCGATGCAGGGCTTCAGCTTCAACAGGTTTGCTCCCAGCGCGGCAGCGGAGGAGCAGCGGCCGCCTTTGACCAGGTAGTCCAGCCGGTCGGGAATGAAGCTGGCTTCCACTTTGCCGGTATATTCCCGCAGCTGCTGTGCCAGCGTGTCCAGAGAATCGGCAGTTTCTGCCAGTTGGCGAGCCTTGAGCACCACCAGACCCTGGCCGGTGGACAGATTCCGGGAATCGATTACCCGGACATTGTCAAACTCCGAGGCGGCCAGACAGGCGTTCTGGTAGCTGGAGGAGAACTCGGAGCTGATGCTGATGTGGATAATCCCGTCGCAGGCATCCGCATGCCGGGAAAACACTTCCTGGAAGGTGCCCACGCTTCGGGCGGCGGTGGAGCACAGGGCGCCGCCTGCTGCCACATGGTCGAAAATATCCGAGGGCGTGATGGTGATCCCGTCCAGAAATTCCTGATCGTCCTTCATAACGATCAGGGGAATCATGTGGATTTGAAACCGGCTGATCAGTTCCGGGGACAGATCGCAGGTGCTGTCGGATGTGATTTTGATGTTCATAATGCCTCCTGTACGGTTTTGACTTTTTTAAGAGGATCCGCGCCCATCATAAAACAGCACGGCTCCTGATTTTGACTGCGCAGGTATTGCGCGCCCCAGTCCCGCATGGCCACCAAAATGGGGATCAGGCTTTGGCCGGTAGCGGTCAGGGAGTATTCCACCCGGGGCGGGATCACCGGGTAGACCTCCCGGCGGATGAGCTTCTGGGCTTCCAGCTCCCGCAGCTGCTGGGTGAGCATCTTGGGGGTGGCTTTTTTGATGCGGCTGCGCAGCTGGGAATAGCGCAGGGTTCCGTCGGTCAGATGCCAGAGAATCAGAGCCTTGTATTTTCCGCCGATCAGATCCAAAGTGGCCTCCACAGGGCAGGTTTCCGTGAATTCCATCGTGCACCTCCTGAATGGTATCTTTTTGGGTAGTATAGAACAAAATAGTGCATACTTGTGTTTTTGATATCCTATGGTAAGATAGTATCACAGAACAACCCGGGGGTCAATAGGAAAAAGTCTGTGGAAACCATTGCTTTTTGAAGGATCCTGGGTCATAATATGATAAAGGAGAGAAGCGTATGCTGCTGAAATTTCAAGTGACCGGCATGACCTGCGCTGCCTGTTCCGCCCGGGTGGAAAAGGTTGCCGGTGGCGTGCCCGGCGTGGACAAGGCTGAGGTCAACCTTCTGGCCGGCACCATGCAGGTGCAGGCCCAGAGCCGGGATGTGGCGCAGGCGGTTATTCAGGCGGTGAAGGACGCGGGGTATGGGGCGTCTCTGGACGGAGAACGGCAGAAGACAGCGGAGAAATCCCCGGCGGAGGAAGCGCTGAAGGAAATGAAGGTGCGGATCATCGGCTCTGCCGTCTGCCTTGTGGTGCTGATGTACTTTACCATGGGACATATGGCGGGACTGCCGCTGCCGAGCTGGTATCACGGTCTGGAAAACGCCATGGTGGCGGTGCTGGTGCAGTTTCTTCTGACACTGCCTCCGGTGTTTCTCAATCGGGTTTATTATACCCGGGGTCTGAAAGCCCTGTGGCACCGATCGCCCAACATGGATTCCCTGATCGCCGTAGGCTCGGGAGCGGCTCTGCTCTACGGCATGGCGGCGATGCTGCGCATGGCCTGGGGGATCGGCCACGGCGACTGGGACTTGGTGGAGCACTACAGGCAAAATCTCTATTTTGAATCTGCCGCCATGATCCTGACGCTGATCACCCTGGGGAAATACCTGGAGACCCGGGCCAAGGGAAAAACCGGCGACGCCATTCGGGCGCTGATGGACTTAAGTCCCAAAACCGCCCGGATTCTGCGGGACGGGGAGACTTTGGAGATTCCCGTGGAGCAGGTAGCCGTGGGAGACACTGTGCTGGTTCGCTCCGGGGACAGAATTCCTGTAGATGGAACGGTGCTCCGGGGCAGAGCCTGGGTGGATCAAAGCGCCCTCACCGGGGAGAGCGTCCCGGTGGAAAAGCTGCCGGGGGATTCGGTGGCGGCAGCCACCGTCAGCACCGAAGGATATCTGGAATTCCGGGCGGATAAGGTGGGGCAGGATACCACTTTGGCGCAGGTGATCCGCATGGTGGAAGAGGCCGGGGGATCCAAAGCGCCCATCGCCCGGCTGGCGGATCGGATTGCCGGGGTGTTTGTGCCGGTGGTCATGACCATTGCGGCACTTACCTTCCTGGCCTGGATTCTGTACGGACAGAGTATGGAATTTGCTCTGAACTGCGCCATATCGGTGCTGGTAATTTCCTGCCCCTGCGCTCTGGGATTGGCAACGCCCGTGGCCATTATGGTGGGCACCGGCCGGGGAGCGCAGATGGGCGTCCTGTTTAAAAACGCCGAGGCGCTGGAAAACCTCCATCATGTGGATACCGTGGTGCTGGATAAAACCGGCACCCTTACCACAGGCAAGCCGGAAGTGACGGATATTCTGCCCGGGGGTGTGGATGCCGGGAAGCTGCTGGAGATTGCCGCCGCGCTGGAGAGCAAGTCCGAGCATCCCTTTGCCAAGGCGATTCTGGAAAAGGCGGAAGGCATGGCCTGCCGGAGCGCTGAGGATTTTCAGACCCATCCCGGCCGGGGGGTAGCCGGAACCATTGGCGGCCGGCGGTATTACGGCGGCAATCTGCGGCTGATGGAGGAGATCGGCGTGGATGCTCCGCAGCTGCAGGAGCTGGCGGATCAGGGGAAGACGCCTCTGTACTTTGCCGCGGAGGGCGGCGATTACCTGGGCGCAATCGTTGCCGCGGATGTGCTGAAGCCGGACTCCGTCCAGGCCGTGGCGGCCATGAAGGCGATGCGGCTGGATGTGGTGATGCTTACCGGCGACAACGCCGCTACCGCCCGTGCCATTGCCCAGCAGGCGGGAATTGACCATGTGATCTCCGATGTGCTGCCCACGGATAAAGCCGGCGCGGTGAAGGCTTTGCAGCAGGACGGCCATCGGGTGCTGATGGTTGGCGACGGGATCAATGACGCCCCGGCTCTGGTGACGGCCGATGTAGGCATGGCCATCGGCGCCGGCACGGACATCGCCATGAAATCGGCGGATGTGGTGCTCATGCGTGGTTCGCTGTCTGCGGTCAGCTCCGCCGTGGCTCTGAGCAAGGCCACCATCCGCAATGTACGACAGAATCTGTTCTGGGCGTTTTTTTACAACACCCTGGGCATCCCTGTGGCGGCAGGAGTCCTGTATCTTCCCTTCGGCCTGACCCTCAGTCCCATGCTGGGCGCGGCGGCCATGAGCTTAAGCAGCGTGTTTGTTGTAACCAATGCCCTGCGGCTGCGGCTGTTCCGGCCGAAGGAAGGTTCCGTCCCTGGGCAAATCACGGAATCTGTGGATAGCATTCCGGAAGATCCCAAAATAAATACAAAGGAGGAGACTCATATGCAAACGATTTTGAAGGTGGAAGGTATGATGTGCGCCCACTGCAAGGCGCGGGTGGAAAAGGCATGCAAGGACGTTCCCGGAACGGCGGAGGCGCTGGCGGATCTGGAAGCCAAGACGGTTACAGTCACCGGTACGGCTTCTCCAGAGGCGCTGAAAAAGGCCGTTACCGATGCCGGCTACGAAGTGGTGGAGTGAGCGTATGAAAGAGGCCTGGCGGAATTCCCGGGGTGTGGGGAAACTGCATATCTGCCGGTGGGAGCCGGCGGGCAGCCCCCGGGCGGTGGTGCAGATCGTTCACGGAATCGCGGAATATGCCGCCCGGTATGACGAATTCGCGGACTTCCTCACAAAGCAGGGGATCCTGGTGGTGGCGGAAGATCACATGGGTCACGGCCAGTCCATCAACGGCGGCGGCATCCGGGGCTACTTCCACGGCGGCTGGTTCACCGCCGTGGAGGATACCTATGGGCTGCTTCAGCAGACCCGGGAGGAATTCCCCGGCATTCCCTATGTCCTGCTGGGGCATTCCATGGGCTCGTTTATGGTCAGAACGGTGCTGTGCCGGCATCCGGACAGCGGCATTGCCGCGGCCATTCTCAGCGGCACCGGATGGCAGCCCACCGCGGCCATGCCTGCGGCGGTGAAAGCGGCCCAGATGTATTGCAGACAGGTGGGAGAGCGCACCCCCAGTGAAAAGCTGGATCGGCTGATTTTCGGCGGTTATAACCGCCGGGTGGAAAACCGGCGCACGGATTATGACTGGCTCACCCGGGATGAACAGACGGTGGACGCCTACGGGGCGGATCCTCTGTGCGGCTTTGTCGCCACCACAGGACTGCTGCGGGACATGATGCTGGGGATCCAGTACATCCAGCAGCCGGGGAATCTGGCGGCGATGAACAAGTACCTGCCTGTGCTGTTCCTGTCGGGCACGGAAGATCCGGTGGGGAACTACGGCAAAGGCGTCCAGCGGGCGGCTCAGGCCTTCTGGAACGCGGGGATGGAAAACGTCACATTGCGGCTGTATCCCCAGTGCCGCCATGAGCTGCTCAATGAGCGGAACAAGGAGGAAGTATACCGGGATATCCTCCGGTGGCTGGAACCGGTGCTGGAAGGGTGAAAGGCTTTTCAAGTAACCGTTCCGATTTGTCTTAAAAAGTCCGATTTATTGGACTGAATATCTGTTATACTATGGTCACAAACCAATCCGAAAGGTTGATGACTATGTATCAGATGCGTTATGTGGGCGGACATATTCAGGTATATGATTTAAACGGCAGGTTCCTGTTTTCGGCGGATACCGAGCGGGAGGCCAGAGAGGAATGGGAGGACTATGCGGAATCTGCGGCTTGACCTTTGCTATGACGGCACCCGCTATCGGGGGTGGCAGCGTTTGCCGGGACGGGAGGATACCATCCAGGGGAAGCTGGAAACGGCGCTTTCCCGGATCCTGGAAGAGCCTGTTGCCGTCAGCGGCAGCGGCCGCACCGATGCCGGGGTGCATGCCAAAGGTCAAGTGGCGAATTTTCATTGCCAGAGCGGCATGCCCTCCGGAGAGATTCTGGAGAATCTGCGCCGGTATCTGCCGGAGGACATTGGCATATACTCCTGCAGGGATGTTTCTCCCCGGTTCCATGCCCGGCTCAATGCCCGGGAAAAAACCTACCTGTACCGGATCTGGAACAGCGATCAGCCCTGTGTGTTTCAGCGGCGGTATGTGGCGGTGATGCCGGAACGGCTGGATCTGGCGGCTATGGAGGCCGCGGCGGAAAAGCTGCTGGGGCAGCACGATTTTTCCGCCTTCTGCGGCAACGCGAAAATGAAAAAGTCCACCATCCGGTTCCTGCGCAGTGTGGAGATCACCCGCCAGGGGCAGGAGATTCACCTGTGCTTCACCGGGAACGGATTTTTGCAGGGGATGGTGCGTATTCTCACCGGAACCCTGGTGGAGGTGGGCAGAGGTCAGCGCAGCCCGGAGAGCATCCCGGAGCTGTTTGGCGGAAGACGGGCGGAGGCGGGCTTCCTGGCGCCGCCCCAGGGACTGTGCCTGATGGAGGTGATCTATTGAATATACAGATTTTTGGAAAAGCCAAATGCTTTGACACCCAGAAGGCGCAGCGGTATTTCAAGGAGCGCAGAATCAAATTCCAGTACATCGACCTGAAAAAGTACGGGATGTCAGGCAAGGAGTTTGACAGCGTCCTGCGGGCGGTGGGGGGCATCGACAACCTGATCGACTGGGAGGGAACGTCTCCGGAAATCACCCTGATGAAATATATGGACGACAAGACAGCCAAGGAGGACAAGGTCTTTGACGACCCGACGCTGATGAAGACCCCGGTGGTGCGCAACGGAAAGCAGGCGACCGCGGGCTACTGCCCGGAAATTTGGGCCGCTTGGGAATAGTGGGATTCTTTTACAAAAGCAGCTGCGGAAAATCCGCGGCTGCTTTTCCTGTTTTTGAAAGATTGGGAAAGTTTATCTTGCGAAATGCGTAAAAAAATGATATGCTAGGAGGACATAATGACCAATTTCCTGTCTGAACTCAACGGGCTGGTATGGGGCGCCCCTGCGCTGCTGCTGATTTTGGGAGTGGGGCTGTACCTGAGCCTCCGGCTGGGCTTTGTCCAGCTGCGGCTGCTGCCCCGGGCATTGCGCCTGTTCGCTGCCAAGCTCCGCCGTGAAGACACAGGCCGGGGAGTCTCATCCCTTCAGGCGCTGTGCACCGCCCTGGCGGCTACGGTGGGGACGGGAAATCTGGTCGGTGTGGCCGGGGCGATCTGCCTGGGAGGACCGGGGGCCATTTTCTGGATGTGGCTGTGCGGGATCCTGGGGATGGCTACCAAATATGCCGAGGCGGTTTTGGCCGTTCGTTACCGGGTGAAAACCCGGGATGGCTATGCTGCAGGCCCCATGTATGTGATTACCCGGGGGCTGGGCAGGGGCTGGAACTGGCTGGCCTGGTGCTACAGCCTCTTTGGGCTGGCGGCGTCCTACGGCGTGGGAAACGCGGCGCAGATCAACGCAGTGATTACCGGGCTGAATCAGATGCTTGGGAGCCTGGGCGGCAGTCCCGGATGGAAAGGGAACCTGCTCCTGGGCGTTGGCCTGGGGATCCTGGTGGGGGTTCTGCTGCTGGGGGGAGCCAAGCGGATCGGCGCGGCTGCCCGGAAGCTGGTGCCGCTGGCGGCGCTGTGCTATATCCTCATGTGCGCCGGCGTGCTGGTTTACCGGCTTGACCGGGTTCCCCAGGCGCTGTCTGCCATCGTGGTGGGAGCTTTTTCTCCCCGGGCAGTGACCGGCGGAATGCTGGGCTCCGCCTTTCAGGCGCTGCGCATTGGCTGCAGCCGGGGGGTGTTTACCAATGAGGCCGGAATGGGCACCGCTTCCATTGCCCATGGATCGGCGGAGGTCGCCCATCCCGGGGAGCAGGGGCTGATGGGGATTGTGGAGGTGTTCCTGGATACGCTGGTGATCTGCACCCTCACAGCGCTGGTGATCCTGGTCAGCGGCGTGCCCATTCCCTACGGCACAGACGCGGGCGCGGAGCTGACCACAAGAGCCTTCTGCGCCGTTTACGGTGAGGGAGCCGCCGCGGTCATTACGCTGGAGCTGTGCTGCTTTGCCATTGCCACCGTACTGGGCTGGGGCTTTTACGGCGGGCGCTGCGCCCAATTCCTCTTTGGCGCCGGCGCGTGGAAGGGCTTTGCGCTGACCCAGGCCGGGATGACAGTGCTGGGGGCGCTGATGAATACCGCCCAGGTGTGGCTCCTGTCCGAAACCGTCAACGGCCTCATGGCCATTCCCAATTTGCTTGCTTTGGCGGCGCTTACAAAGGAGCTTGTCCGCCTAACAAAAGACTATAGAAAAAATGGCAGCCAGACTGCCAGCGGAGGTGCTTATGCAGATTTCCATCAACGCAAACCGCTGTGAACCCTCTCCCATGCGCAAATTCCACCCCTATGCCTTGAAGGCAAAAATGAGGGCAAGCACATCTACCATCTGAACATCGGTCAGCCGGATCTTCCCACCCCGGAAGCCTACTACCGGGCTGTGCGCGGCTTTAACGACCGTACGCTGGAGTATGCGGAATCCCCCGGTATGCCGGTGCTGATCAACGCCATCCGGGGCTACTACCGGGATCTGGGCGTGGAGCTGGAAGAGTCGGATGTTCTGATCACCACCGGCGGCAGCGAGGCGCTGCTGCTGACCTGTTTGAGCATTCTGGATCCCTACACCGAGGTGATCATTCCGGAGCCGTACTACCCCAACTATACCACCTTTGTCCATGCCGCCGGCGGCGTGATCCGGGCGCTGCCCACCAATCCCTGGGAGGGCTACCGCTATGCCGAACGGGAGCGGATTGAGAGCCTGATTACCAAAAATACCCGGGCGATCCTCATCACCAATCCCGGCAATCCCACCGGTGTGGTGCTGGATCAGCAGGAAATGCGCATGATCGCGGACATTGCCAAGGCGCACAACCTGTTTTTGATCTGCGACGAGGTGTACCGGGAGTTCTGCTACGACGACCGGTTCGGTGTGCCCACCATGGCGCACTTCCGGGACATTGACGACAATCTGGTGATCATCGATTCCGTATCCAAGCGGTTTTCCGCCTGCGGCGCCCGGGTGGGCTGTGTTGTGACCCGCAATCGGGAATTGCAGCAGGCGCTGCTGAAATTCTGCCAGTCCCGTCTGGCTGTGGCCACCATCGACCAGGTGGGGGCGGCGGCTCTGTATTCGGCGGATCAGGCATTTTACCGGAAGTGCAAGGCGGAGTACCGGCTTCGCCGGGATACGGTGATCCGGAAGCTGCGGAAGATCCCCGGAGTGGTGGTGGAGGAGCCTATGGGCGCCTTCTATGTGATGGCCAGCCTGCCGGTGGACGATGCGGACAAATTCCAATACTGGCTGCTGGAGAAATTCTCTGACCGGGGTGACACGGTGATGTTTGCCCCCGGCGCGCCTTTCTATGAGACCCCGGGCAAGGGCACCAACGAGGTGCGGATCGCCTATGTGCTGAAGCAGCAGGACTTGGAGCGGGCCATGGATGTGCTGGCCAAGGGCATTGCCGCCTACCAGCGCACGGTGATGAAGGTAGTTCCGCCGGTGGAGAGGGAGCTGCCCATGCGCATGGATCCCTCGGATATTTATTAAACTGGATTTTTCTGAAGCCGGGACGTACTGTCCCGGCTTCAAACTTTCGGTGCGGCTTCTCCTTGTTCCTTGGGGGGAAATTCACCTGCTGTGCCTGACGAAAAAGCAGGCTCCTTTTGCGGAAGCTGTACGGCTATGGCTTGCGGGGAGTGCGCGGCAGACCGCAGCCCCTTTGTTGGAAATCCGATATCCCCCCTCGGCCGTACCGTGTAATTTGAATACGCCCATGTAGGTGCTGCATTCTGTGTTCCGAGCGAAAAATGGAGCGGCGCGATGATAGACAACGTTAGGAGGTGATGTGTTCCGTTTTCCGAGCGAGCAACCGCAATCCATTGACCCGGTGAAGGCTGGCCGGGCGCGGTGACGACACAGAATGATACTTCCTCACAGCCTCCTGAAGATTAAGGGGGAGTCCCTTTCGTGTTCGCCAGTCTGGCAAAGCAGCGGCATGACAGGGCTATGATGCGGACAAAGCCGGTTCGCTGCCTGCATGGGCTTCCATACCCTGTTCAAAGCAGCCGCTGGGAGGTGAGATCAGTTTGGCGGAAGAATCAAAATCAGATACCATGGGCCGGACGAGGGAAATGCCGCGCCCGGCCCATTCTTGTGGTTTTGAAAAGGGAAAACCGGAAGGGAGGAAAAAACCGTGAATAAGAATTTTGGGACAATAGGGAAGTGGTGCTGCATCATGTAGATGACATCAAACGTATTTTCAAGATTGGCAATAACAAGGCTTACGTGTTGCTGTCGTCCAGCGGGTTTCCTTCTTTCAGAACGAAAACTAGGGAACCTCTGAATAAATCGTCTTCGGCGGAATGCCGGATCTTTTGCCCCATTCGTGCAGTTCAAAAAGTGGGAAATCCATACAGGATTCCTCCACTTTTTGAAGGTTCGGCTGAGGCGAAATCTCTCGGCATCCGCTCTTGCCGATTGAATCAGAGCTTCCCTAGTTTTCGTTCTGAAAGAATTATATCCGTGAAAATAAACACAATACAGAATTCAATAATACGCTTATCGGGTTTACACAGCTTGGTACGAATTTGGATCCAACTGCCGGGAAACAAAAGGGAAATCGGCGCAAAGGTTTGGCTGCTTTCCTGCTTAAGTGCTCCCCGACCCCTGCCGGGGGCCTTCCTTTCTTGTCTCGGCAAGAAAGGAAGCAAAGAAGCCCACCGGGGAGGCGCTGAAGGCTGGGGAA